>JASHNV010000142.1 GCA_030041455.1 Spirochaetia bacterium | reverse complement strand
GTGAGGCGCGTTGCGAACAACCGGACAATCTTGATCGTCTTCTACCGAACTTAGTGTTTAGAGTTGGTGCGCGTCCGACAAGGGTTTTGCGTTTGAGCATGAACGGCAAAAGCAGCCATTACGAAAAGGAAGAGCGGAGCGAACGAAAAGTCATGCATGTTTTACCTCTTATAAATGCAGCGGTTATTGATGAAGTCCTTCTGACGGTGCCTAACGATGAGGTTACCAGCCGTGACTGGAAGGACGGCGCTGTCGGTGAATCGACTTGCACACCAAAACCGCAGGAGCACCGCGGATTGGTACACCGATTTGTTATGTCGCTTTTGTTTTCATCCGACTGCTATCGGATTGTATACCTTCACGTTTCTTATCACTTGACCCGCATTCAGATCCTCAGTGTATAGAAACTGACACTTTGCACTTTCCGCAGCAACGATAATCAAAGAGTCCCAAAATGAAAGTAGATGTTGAACGCTTATGTCGATTGCTTCATTTATCAGACTGGAATTAACGGTTACGATTTCCAGATTTTCAAACCCGTGTATTATACCTTTCACAATCATTGGAGCAAGTTTAAGCTTTGCCGTGCTAGCCACGTAGAACTCTTGCAGCACTTGAGTCGAAATCACTGCCGAGCGGCTCTTGACGAGAGACTTCATTATTCCTCTGCAGGCCTGTTGCTTTGCCAGATCACGGGTGTCCAGTTGATAAAGTAAGATATCAGTATCAACAAAAACCTTAGGCACGGTAAAGATCCTCACGTTTCCACTTAGGTACGTTTTTGGGGACCTTTACCTGGTCCATAAGTTGGAAACACTCCTCAAGCCAGTTTTGCGAATCTTCATCCACGGTCCGCTCCAGCAACTGCCGAACCAAGCTATTCAGCGTGAGGTTATGTTTGGCGGCATACTTTCTTCCCTCCCGAATGATCCTCTCATCGAGGGCGAGCGTGATGTTTTTCACAGTAACCTCCTGTCCACATAATACGTGTGAATTCACGGGGTGTCAACTCCATTGAACTCCGTTCTGCTCGAGCAGCAGAGACGACGTGCGTATCGATAGAGTTATCGAGGGGCGCGCAGGGTCAGCGGACGTATGCGGACCTCGTTCGCCGGAAGGTCACCGCTGTTGCGGGCACGAACCTCCCTGCGCGGCGGCGAAAGGAGAGTCGGGTGTCGAAAAATGGACTTTCGGGAGGGGCGATACTATCGGCGGGCTCGTGACGGCCGCGCATGGAGCCGAGCCCCCGCCAACTCCGGGCTCAGGATCCCCCGGCGTCCTCGTTTTCGACATGCCGCGAGACTGACCGGTATGCGCGAGGTCGTTCGCCGACCACCTCGTTTCCAACCCGTCGCGTCGTGTCGTTGCTCGGCTCCGTTGCCCCGAGAGCCACGTCAAGAAACGCGCTCCGTCACGTCCCGATGTACCGCGCGAGAAAATCCTTCGTCCGCCCGATGGCGTCGGAGGCGGCCGCGGGGTCGTACTCGAGGTGGTGGCCGAGCACCTCGATCGGTCGCCGCACGACGTCGAAGGCGTGATACGCGTCGGGGTAGACCTTCAAGGAAAACTCGCTATCCGAGCCTCGATAGGCACCGTTCTTTTTCAGGCATTCGCACGCGGACGGCGAGGACCAGTCGTCCTTCGCGCCGATGAGAACGAGGAGGGGCGTATCGGGCTCCACCACTTTGCGGCAGAGTGGGTAGTAGCCGACGGCAGCCTTGAATGGGCTCACCCCGCCGCGCCTTTTGTATCGGTCGACGATCTCCATCACTGCCCAGCCGCCGTGCGACCACCCCATCACCGCGATACGCTCCGGATCGACAAAGGAAAGACTCGCCAGGTAGGACTTCGCCGCGTATGCGTCGCGAGCTCTCTCGAGGGCATTCACTTTCCCGCCGTTCTTGCAGACGCCGCGCGGGAATCCCCGGGGAGTGAAGCTGTCGAGCTGCAACGCTACGTATCCCCAGCCGACGAGCCGCGCGGCCCACGCCGACTGCTGCCGCGCGTCCGGTCCCTTGGCGTACCCCGCGCACCCGCAGAGCATGACCACGGCGCCAAAGCGGCCGGCTCCGCTCGGCGCGTGCAGGATGCCGGGAAGCCGCAATTCGCCCCCGGCCTGCCGACTCGAGATCGTCACAGCCTCCTCCCGCGGGGTGGAGTGAGTCGAGGCGCAGCCTCCGAGAAGGAAAAGGACCGACAACATGGTCAACATGCCGAAACGGACGCCGAAGACTCTCATGCAGGTGACGATACTCGTTCGAGCGGGAAAAGTCTCCCTTTCGGGAGCAGGAAACGGCATCTCCGTCGCGGGATTTCGCCACACCGGGGGGAGGATTCCGTCCGGGTTCGGGTTTTTGTCTTGGCGTCGCGACGAGCTCCGCGGCGGAGAAGCCAAAACGGGCCGTCGTCGCGCATTCGTCGCAGGAGCTATTCACGTGCGCACCGAGAAATCGACGGACGGTCGCGACGACGGTTTCCTGGGCACGGAACCCGCCCTCCGACGGAAGTCCGCGGATCATTTTCGCACCGGAAGAGAAGTAAAGATGATGACCCCACGTTCTGTTTTTGAGGCTCGATAAAGCCGCATCAAGAAGCGGTCAAAGCGGTTTGCAAGTTGTTCAAAAGTCGTTTCTGCGGGGTCTTCGGGAGAAATCTTCGCCTTATTTACGACACAAACGAATATCCGGTTGTCTGGATGAGACTTAGTAGGATTGTTAAGACGTCCGGAATCACCTGATCTCGGCTGTTCTTTGACAGGGTTCTCCAAAATCCTCTTCCTCCGTTGATGTGGTTACCACGGAATTCAAGAGAGCCTGGGTCCGAAGGATTGATCTTACCGTAAGAATGACGAGCTGTTGTGCGAGCCAATAGCTCCTGTCGTTCGAATACGCGTATGCCGGCGAGTAGGTAAGGTGTTTGATTCGGATCGTGGGTTGCTCCAGACTCGTCGCAGTAAAGCAGGTACAGGTCCGATCATTCCGGGGGAAAAAAAGACAGTCAAGGAGAGGCCATGCTCTCACGGCCCGATAAAGTCGGACCCCTTAACTGTACCATCAATGTATAGCATATCGGCGCATTTGTCAGCATCAATTAGATAGTATGGAGATTCACCCTCGCCATACTCATCAATAATGGCCGCCTCGACCGCTGCGTGCGCGAATCGACGGGCGGCCGGTGAAGAACTACGACGCAACGGCGCCTCTCTAAGTCATCGATGTTAAGAGCCCGCCCGCCAAGGGTAGGCCGTCTTCGTGCTCGGACGGTCCAGCACGTCGCGGATTCCAACATCGCCGTCCCAGCCGATCATACTGCCGTGCCGTTCGATGACATGCTCGGTCCGACGCCGACACGAACTACAACTTTGTGCGAACTTATTCAAGTCTTCGGTTGACTCCGGCCATGTCCCACGGCGTGACCAACCGTTCTGGGCGCTTGAAGAGCTCATCGACATGACACATTTGGACACTGCCGTCCGCCGGCTCCGCTTGACGCGCCCACCAGGAGCCCATAGCATCCTTGATGTGGCGAGCTTGCGTTTCCTCCGGGCGGCGGCCGCTCCGCGATGAGGTTCTCCGCCGACGTCCATCTTCACTCCCGTTACTCGCGCGCGACGAGCAAGGACCTCGACCTCGAAAGACTCTTTCTCGGCGCCAAGCTCAAGGGGATCCAGGTGGTCGGCACGGGGGACGCCATGCACCCGCGCTGGCTCGATGAGATCGAGGAGAAGCTCGAGCCGGCGGAGAGCGGCCTCTACTCCCTGAAGCCGGAATACCGAAGGATCATCGAGGGACAGGTGCCCGCCTCCTGCGCCGCGCCCGTGCGCTTTCTTCTCTCCGTCGAGATCTCGAACATCTACAAACGGCGCGAGCGGGTTCGAAAGGTCCACAATTGCGTTTTCCTTCCCGACTTCGCCGCCGCGCGCCGCCTCCAGGCGCGCCTCGAGCGGATCGGGAACATCGCCTCCGACGGGAGGCCCATCCTCGGTCTCGATTCGCGCGACCTCCTCGAGCTCGTGCTCGACTCCTCGCCCCAAAGCTACCTCATCCCCGCGCACATCTGGACGCCATGGTTCTCGGCGCTCGGATCGAAAAGCGGCTTCGACTCCATCGAGGAGTGCTACGGGGACTTAAGCGGCCAGATCTTCGCGCTCGAGACCGGTCTCTCCTCGGACCCGCCCATGAACTGGCGGCTGTCGCGACTCGACCCCTACGCGCTCGTCTCGAACTCCGACGCTCACTCACCCCGGAACCTCGGCCGGGAGGCGACGCTGTACGACACCGAGCTTTCCTTCGACGCGATTCGCCGCGCGCTCGCAGACCCTCTCGATCCGGGCCTCGCGGGTACGATCGAGTTCTTTCCGGAGGAGGGGAAGTACCACTTCGACGGACACCGCCTCTGCAAGGCGCGGCTCAGCCCCGAGGAGACCGCCCGCCGAAAGGGTCTCTGCCCGGTCTGCGGCGCCGCCGTGACGATCGGGGTCCTCTCGCGGGTCGAGGAGCTCGCCGACCGTCCCGCGGGGGAGCGCGGCGGGCGGGCCCGCCCTTTCACGCGTCTCGTTCCCCTCGCCGAGATCGCGGCTTCCTCGCTCGGGCTTTCCGGGAGCGAGACGAAGTCAGTCGGCGGGATCTGCCGCGCGCTCGTCGAGAGTCTCGGGAGCGAGCTCTCCGTGCTCATCGAGTCTTCCCTGGACGACATCGCCCGCGTCGCCGGCGAGCGCATCGCCGAAGGGATCGGCCGCGTACGCGCGGGAGAGGTGGAGATCGCCCCTGGCTACGACGGGGAGTACGGGGTCGTTCGCCTGTTCCCGGAAGCCGAGTCGGCCGAGAGTCGGGGGCAGCTCGCGCTGTTCTGAGAGCTCGTGGCCGCACCGTTTCCCGAGCTCAACGCGCTCCAGCTCGCCGCGGCAACCTACGCCGGACGCCATCTTCTCATCCAGGCCGGACCGGGCACCGGAAAGACGCACACGCTCGCGCATCGGATCGCCTTTCTCGCCGAGCGTCTCGATGCCGGGCAGCGGGTGCTCGCGGTCACCTTCACGGTGCAGGCGGCCGCGGAGATGCGCGGCCGCCTCGAGCGCCTGCTTCCCTCCTTCGAGCGGAGCGTGAAGGCCTCGACCTTTCATGGCTTCTGCCTCGAGCTTCTCCGCTCGGGGGCGGGGGAGCCGTTCAAGATCGCGCCGCCTGAGACCGCCGCCGGGCTCCTTGCGCGCCGGGTCCCCGGGCTCGGCGACCGCGATCGCAGGGCGCTCATTGCGCGCTCGACCCTCCAGAAATCGCTCGACCGCCGCGACGACGGGGGCGACGACCTCGCGCTGTACGACGGGACGCTCCGCTCGCTCGGGTATCTCGACTACGAGGACCTGATCATCGAGACGATCGCCAGCCTCGAAGGGGGCGCCCTCGACGCGTGCGTTCGCTCCTTTCCCTTCCTCTGCGTCGACGAGTACCAGGACATCAATCCCCTTCAGCACCGCCTCGTGAAGCTTCTTGCGCGCGCGGGCGCCCGCGTCACCGCGATCGGCGACGCGAACCAGGCGATCTACGGCTTTCGGGGCTCCGACGCCGCGATATTTCGCTCCTTCACCGAGGACTTCCCGGGCGCCGAGCGGCTCTCTCTCCGGGAGAGTTACCGGACGCCTGTCCGGCTCGTCGCGGCATCGAGCCAATTGATCGCGGCGGGCGACGCGCGCCGCCTGCCCGACCTCGTCCTGGTCCGGCGCGATGCAGGCCGCCTCGTCGTTCACCGCGCGGCAAGCGAGGCGGCGGAGGCCGAGTACGTGGTCCACCAGGTCGAGCGCCTCGTCGGAGGCACGAGCCTCTATTCGCTCGACTCCGGGCGGGTCGGCACGACGGCGGCGGGCGCCCGCAGCTTCGGGGACATCGCGGTGCTCTATCGGGTGAACGGTCGGCGCCGCCGACTTGAGGAGGCCTTTCGCAGGAGCGGGATCCCCTACCGGACCTCAGGCGACCTTCCGCTCAGCCGGCTTCCGGGCGTCCACGACTTGCTCGTCGCGCTCGACCTCGTGGCCGGCAGGCCGAGCGACGAGGCCGATGAGCGCTTCTCAGGCGAGGAGGTCCGGCGCGGCATCGAAGCGCTTTCCCGAATCCGGGGCGCGCGCGGAGTCCCGGCTCTTCTCGACGAAGCCCTCGGCATGCCGGGAATCCGCGCGCTCATGGGAGGCGCCGGGGAGGAGGACATCGAATCGCTCCGTCGGCGGGCTCTCCTCGCTCCCACGCTGGAGAGCTTCCTCGACGACGTGGCGCTCAGCAGGCCCGAGGATCCTCTCGATCGAAGGTCGGAGCGCGTCGCGCTCATGACCCTCCACGCCGCGAAGGGGCTTGAGTTCCCGACGATCTTCATCGTCGGGTGCGAGGAGGGCTCGATTCCGCTCAGGACCTCAGGCTCCGACGAGGAAGAGGAGCGCAGGCTTCTCTACGTCGCGATGACTCGCCCGCGCGAGGAGCTCTTCATCACGTGGGCGGCGCACCGCGGAGCAGTCTCCGAGGAGCTTCCCTCCTCTTTCCTGAGCGCGATCGACGACTCCCTGGTAGAGCACGAGGCGGCGGAGCGGAAGAGGGGCGGGAAAGACCGACAGCTTCCGCTTTTCGACGCCTAGCGCGTCCGGCCGCTCCGGTCGTCGCCGCGGGCCCGCCTTCGGGCTCTATATCGGTCGCCGACCATTCCTACCGATCCGTCGCAATCTTCAAAGTTGGCCACGGTTATGTCGTAAAAACGTCATCGCGGCTCTTTCGGAGCGCGCCGGCGTCTTCGGACGAGGCCGGCGCCGAGCTTCGGGAAGCCGTCCCGGGATCGGGCCGGCGAGCATCCGTCAGTCGTCTGAAAAAACATCGCGCGGGCTCGGGTTCCGGCATGCTTTATGCAGGGAAAACACCGGAGCGTAGCACGTATGGAAACCGGATTCGAGCGGGGTCTCACGAATCTCTCGCTCTTCCAGGGGAAAAATGCCTTCGTCGGAGAGGTCGTGAGCAGGACCCAGGAGCCGCCTCAGGGTTGGTGGGGGAAGCTCGTCGACATCGGACCCAGGTCGCTCCTTTTCGCCGGAGAGGAGCACCAATCCGAGTTGCCGCTACTCCTGCCCGCCTTTCTGCTCCTCTCGCCCGACCTCCCCGACGCCCCGGCGGCCTTTCGGGTCCGTTGGTCGTCGCGGGTCCCCGTCCGCGGCGCTGTCATGGTCTCGAGGCCGACCGACGCGTGGATACCGCACGAGCTCCAGAGGCTCCTCCGGCCCGGTTTGATCCTCGAGCACGGCGAGGCGGGCTGGCACCTCGAGGGGATCGCCACCCTTGCGGTCGGCTTGGACACCGTGCGCTCGCAGCTGCTGCTCTCCCCGCCGAGCCACCGCCGGCCCAGGGAGGTCCGAAGCGCGGCGGTCCGCAGCCTCGATCGTCTCATCGAGGCCGGGCCCCCGGGGGAGGATTCGGCGCTGCTCACGAAGGTGATGCGGCGGCTGGTCGCCGTCGGAATCGACTCGGTGCTCCGCGAGGCGCCCCTCAAGCGGGAGGCTCGCCGGAGCGGCGAGACCGATTGGATCGACTCGATCGGGCTCCTATCGAGCGTCGTGGGCCGCGGGCAAGGGCGGACGCGAAGCGGCGACGAGTTTCTCATCGGGCTCTTGTGCGGGCTCGACCTGCTGCACTACGTCGGGGATCACGCGAGCTCGCAGGGCTTCAACGCCATCCGGTCGCAGATCGTGAAGACGGTCGACCCGCTTCTGCCGAGCACCCCTCTCCTGAGCAGGCACAACCTCCGCGCCGCGTTTCACGGATTGTACGGCGCCGGACTCCTCGACGCGGCGGACGCCGTCGCCGACGCGACGATCTTCGGCGAAGGAGAGTCGGCTTGGGGGCGATCGAGCGCCGGCGAGGCGGAGCCGACCTGGGCTTCGCTCCTCGGACTGTACACGGGTACGGTGCTCGCGGGCTTCTCTACCGCCATGCGGAGCTGAGGCCCAAGCGGCTACATCCGCGCGAGCTCCGCGGCGATCCGGGCCGCGAGCGCGGCGTTGCCGTACACGAGCTCGATGTTCGAGTCGAGCGAGCCGCCGCCGGTGAGCTCCTCGATGCGGGCGAGAAGAAAGGGGGTGATCTCCTTTCCCCGCACGCCCTTCGCCTCGGCGTCGGCGAGCGCGCGGTCGATCGCGCCCCCGATGACCTCCGGATCCATCGAGTGCTCGATCGAAATGGGATTCGCGACGACCGCTCCGCCGTCGAGGCCGAGCTCCCACTTCGCCTTCAGGAGCCGCGCGACCTCCTCAGGCGAGTCGAGCCTCGCCTTCAGCGGGAAGCCGCTCCGCCGGGTGTAGAACGCCGGGAGCTCGTCGGTTCCGTAGCCGATGACCGGCACGCCGCGGGTCTCGAGGTACTCGAGCGTTAGCCCGAGGTCGAGAATGCTCTTTGCTCCGGCGCAGACGACCGCGACGCTCGTCCGCGCGAGCTCCTCGAGGTCGGCGGAGATGTCGAAGCTTCGCTCGCCGCCGCGATGGACTCCGCCGATCCCTCCGGTCGCGAACAGCCTGATGCCCGCCATGGCGGCGAGGATCATCGTGGCGGCGACGGTGGTCGCGCCGTCGCCGCCACGGGCGACCACGTACGGGAGGTCGCGGCGGCTGACCTTCGTCACCGCCTGGCCGCGCTTGGCGAGCGTCTCGATCTCCTCGGGGGTGACACCCGCCTTCAGCCGGCCGCCGAGGATCGCGATCGTGGCCGGCGTCGCGCCGTTCGACCGGACGATCCGCTCCACTTCGAGCGCCGTCTTCAGGTTGCGCGGATAGGGCATCCCGTGGCTGATGATGGTGGACTCAAGCGCGACGACCGGGCTTCCGGATTCAAGCGCCCGCTTCACGTCAGGCGATAGGTCGAGGTATTCGTTCATGTCCTCACAACTTCCTGATCTCGCAGCGCGACGACAGCGCCTCCGCGCTCGCCTCGCTCAAAACCGGGTTCACCGCCTGCGGAACGCCCAACGTCAGCGCGGCGCAGGCCGCCGCGAACCGGGCGGTGCCCGCCACGTCGTGCCCGAGAGCGATCCCGCGGGCGATCGCCGCGCATGCCGCGTCGCCCGAGCCGTTCACGCTCGCCGTGCGGCTCTCCGGCATCGAAGCCATCCCCGTGAAGGCTCCGTCGGAGAAGCAGAGGCCGCGCGAGCCGAGCGAGATGAAGACCCACGCGACGCCCTGCCCGTGGAGCCGCGCGGCGGCGGCCGCCGCGTCGTCCTCGTCCCGGATCTCGATGCCGGTGAGGACCCGGGCCTCGGCGGCGTTCGGCTTGACCGCGCGGAAAAGGCCGAGGCACTCCTTCGCCCGCGCCGCCTTCGCGGCCGAAACGGTGTCGAGCACGAAGGGCACGCCGGGGAAGGCTTTCACGGCGTGCTCGATCGTCTCCCTCGAGAGGTTTGCGTCGATGACGCAGGCGTCCGACGAGCCGATCGCCTCGGCGTTCCGGTCGATCCAGTCCGGGCCGATCTCTTCGACGATCCCCATGTCGGAGACCGCGCCGAAGAGCCTTCCCTCGGGACCGAAGAGGCTCAGGTAGCACGAGCCGCGGAGGTCGGAGCGGACGATCGAGGGGCTCGTGTCGACGCCGAGCCGGTCGAGCTCGTCGCGCATCGAGGCGGAAAAGGAGTCTCCGCCGAAGGCGGCGAGGAGGCGGACCGACAGGCCGAGCCGGACGAGGCTCTCCGCGACGTTCCTTCCGACGCCGCCCGGGCTCGTCGCGACCCGTCCGGGATTGGAGTCCTCGGGGCGAATCGGCGCGAAGGAGAAGCCCTGGATATCCATGTTCGCGCCCCCGATGACCGTGACGACCGCCACTCCCCCTCCGCGTGCGGCCCATCCTAACGCTTTCCCTTCCCCGCCGCAAGCCGAGCCCGGCATGATAGAATCGCCAGGTACGCGAGGAGGGACCCGTCATGGCGCGTTCTCGTCGCTTCCCGGCGCCGCCGCCCGCGGGCGGACCCGACGCACCGCTCGGGCCTCGCGCGGGCGGCTTCGCGATTCGTCTTCGGAGCCGAAGAGCCCCCGGCCGAACGAAAGGCCCGGCGCGATGAGCACCAACCGCTTGAGCTCCTTCTCCGACGGGGTGTTTGCCATCGTCGTCACCCTGCTCATCCTCGATATCCGGATTCCGAGCGTCGCGCCCGCGCGCCTCGGGGAGGCGCTCATCCGGCTGCTCCCCGAGGCGCTCACCTATGTCCTGAGCTTTTTCATCGTCGTCCTGTACTGGGTCGTGCACCACCGCGTGTCGCATCTCGTTCGGAGCGTGAACGGCCCCCTCATCTGGCTCAACATGATCTGGCTCCTCTTCGTGAGCGTCATTCCGTTTCCCACTGCGCTGCTCGGCCGCTATCCGCTCCAGCAGATACCGGTCATCGTCTACGGCGTCGATCTCATCCTCGCCAACGTGACCGGCTTTTTCATCACCGTCTACCTCAAAACGCATCCGGAGCTCTGCGTCGCCCCGCTCGGTCCCGGGTACGTGCGCCGGCAGGTACCGAGCTACCTGTTCACGAACGGCGCCTACCTGCTCGCCATCGTCCTCGCGGGCGCGGTTCCCGCGGCGAGCTACCTCATCTACGCGGCCGTCCTCCTCTGGCTGATCGTCCGCTACTCCCGGACCCGGGAGAAGGGGCGCGCTCCCGCCTGAGCCGCCCCTCGTCGCGGAGGCGCCCTATCCACGGAGGTGAAGGAACGAAGCGATGATTTTCCGGTTCATTCCGCCGCCGCTCTCGGAACGTCCGCGCCGGCCCGGCCGTTCGTATGCCACGATCTTCCTCCGGAACGCCAGCGTGGCGTCGCAGGGGGCTCACGCCGTGGGGCTCCCTTCGATCGCGACGGCTCCGGCCACGCCGAACGTGGCCGGACCGGGCAACGCGAAACAGCTCGCCCGGGACAACGCGTTCCCTCATGCGGGGGCGGCGAACGAGTCTACCCGTTGAACGCCGCCTGCAGGCGTTCGTTCCAAACTCGCCCGTCCTTCGTGACCAGGCAACCCCGTACGATCTCGTCGTTGACGTCGAGGGCGAGGCTTTTCTCTTCACGGTTCCACAGCTCCATGACGAGATTCCCGATGTTGCTCGAGTACATCTGGCTCGCGTGAACCGGATACATACCCGCGAGATTGGATGCCCCGACGATCCGCACGCCGTCGAGCTCGATCTCCTCGTCGCGCTTCGAGCCCTCGACGTTTCCGCCGGTCGCGACCGCCATGTCGACGACGATGCATCCCCGTCTCATGCCGGCGATCATCTTCCGCGTCACGATGAGCGGCGCCCTCCGTCCGAACACCTGGGCGGTCGTTATGACCACATCGGAGGAGGCGCAGCGCGCCGCCATCGCCTCCTGCTGCCTTTCGAGTTGTTCTCCCGTCAGTTCCCTCGCATAGCCCTCTTTCGTTTGTCCGGTTTCCCCGAGGTCGACCTCGACGAACTGGGCTCCGAGCGACGTAACCTGGTCCCGTGCCGCCGGGCGGGTGTCGAAGGCCTCCACGCGAGCCCCTAAGCGATGAGCCGTCGCGATCGCTTGCAGGCCGGCTACTCCGGCGCCGATCACGAAGACTTTCGCGGGGGTGAGGGTCCCCGCGGGCGTCACCATCATGGGAAAGACCCGGTCGAGCCGCTCGGCGGCGAGAATGACCGCCGCGTATCCCGCTAGGCTCGCTTGCGAGCTCACCGCGTCCATCTTCTGCGCCCTGGATATGCGCGGAATCATTTCCATCGACAAGGCGTCCACCCGCCGATCCGCCAGGGACCGCACGAGCGCGCGTTCGTTGAAGGGATCGAGATAGCTGATGTGGACGGCCCCCTCTTTGAGAAACGCGATCTCTTCGAGCGGAGGTTTGGAGAGCCTGAGGACCACGTCGGCGCTCGAAAGGATCGCGCGGCGGTCGGCCATCCGGACGCCGGACGCGACGTACTCCTCGTCGAGGTATCCTGCGGCGGCGCCGATATTCTTTTCGGCGAGCACCTCGGCGCCGAGACCGACCAACTTCTTTGCGGTCTCGGGAACGAGCGGCACCCTGCGCTCGCCCCTGTCCGTCTCTCTCGGAACGCCAATCGTCATGAAGTTACCTCATCTTCCTCAGCTCGCCGACGAGCCTCGCGACGGAGTCTCGCGCATCGCCGAAGAGCATTCGGGTTTTGTCGTCGAAGAAGAGCTCGTTCTCGATGCCGGCGAAGCCGGGGCTCATGCCGCGCTTGAGGACGATGACCTGCTTGGAATCCGCGGCTTTCAGGATCGGCATTCCGTAGATGGGGCTGCCCGGGTCGGTGTTGGCGGCGGGGTTGACGACGTCGTTGGCGCCGACCACGAGGGTCACGTCCGCGCGTCGGAAATCGGAGTTGATCGCGTCCATGTCGTAGAGCTTGTCGTAGGGTACGTTGGCCTCCGCGAGGAGGACGTTCATGTGGCCCGGCATGCGCCCGGCAACCGGATGGATCGCATACCTGACCTCCACTCCGCGCTCCTCCAGCACATCGGAGAGCTCGCGCACCTCATGTTGCGCCCGCGCGACCGCCAGGCCGTAGCCCGGGATGATGATCACGAGCTGAGCGTACGCGAGCAGGATGGAGGCCTCATCGGCGGTGATCGGATTGACCGCTTTGCCGCTCCCGTCGGCGCTCCCCGAACGGAGCGCCCCCGCGGCCTTCCCGAACGCGCTGAACAGCACGTTGGTGATCGGCCGGTTCATCGCCCTGCACATGAGAACGGTCAAGAGGGTGCCCGAGGAACCGACGAGCGTCCCGCCGATGATCATGGCGATGTTGTTGGTGTTGTAGCCGTCGGCCGCAACCGCAAGACCGGTGAAGGCGTTCAGAAGAGCGATGACCACCGGCATGTCGGCGCCGCCTATCGGGAGCACCATGAGCACGCCCAGCACGAGAGAGAGGGCGAACAGCAGCGCGAAGGGGAGCGGGCTCCTCGTAAATCCGACGAGGTAGATCCAAAGCGCCGCAATGGCGGCGAGTATCAGCCCGTTGACGGCCTGCTGGAGCGGATAGGTCACCGGCTTTTCGACGAAGCCCTGGAGCTTGCCGAAGGCAATCATGCTGCCGGCGAAAGAGACCGACCCGATCAGCGCGGAGAAGGGCATCGTCAGCGCGAAGATGGTCGTGACGGCGGCGCCTCCGCGAGCCAGGTTCAGAAAATCCATCGTCGCGACCAGGGCCGCCGCGCCTCCGCCGACGCCGTTGAAGATCGCCACCGTCTGCGGCATGGCGGTCATCTTCACCGAGCGGGCGCTCTTCACCCCGATGAACGCGCCGACCACGATTCCGACGACAATGAGCGCGTAGTTGCGGATCTGGCCGTGGGGAAGGGGGTCGGTGACGATCCCTCGCATGAGGGGAACGGTCGCCCCGACGGCCAACAACATGCCGACGGCGGCGATGAGGTTGCCCGAGCGGGCGCTTTCCGGAGAGCTCAAGCGTTTCATGCCGAGGATGAAGAGCACCGCGGCGACCAGGTACGCGAGCGCGGCAAGAGAATGGACGCTCATGGCTTCCTGCGCTTGAACATTTGCAACATGCGGTCGGTGACGACGAATCCGCCGAATACGTTGATCGATCCGAAGATCACCGCGAGGAGTCCGAAGACGATTCCCAACGGACTCGTTGCCGACGCGAGGACCAACATGCCGCCGAGCAGAATGATTCCGTGGATCGCGTTGGTCCCGGACATGAGCGGAGTGTGAAGGATCACGGGTACTTTCGAGATGACCTCAAACCCCACGAAGATAGCCATGATGAAGATGTAGAGCAGCGCGAGACCTACGCCAATGACGCCTCCCATAGTGGAGCCTCCATACGCCTACGGCACGTGCGGAGCCCATCCGAGAGGCGATGAAACAGTCTCTCTCGA
>JASHNV010000001.1 GCA_030041455.1 Spirochaetia bacterium | reverse complement strand
CTTCGCGCTTGCCGGAATTGGGAATGCTCATGTGTTCGCTCCTTCTTCATTCGTGATAATCGGTGACGTCGAAGGCGTCTCCATCTTCGAAGCGGAAGCAGATCCGCCACTGATCGTTGACGGAAATGGAGAACTGTCCTCTGCGATTCCCGCGAAGTGGATGAAGACGGTTTCCCGGCGGAACCGCGAGGTCATCAGCCGTCAGGGCTAGGTTCACGAACTCAAGCTTGCGCCTCGCTCTCCGCACGATGTCAGGGGGGAGCGCTCTCGAAGCTCCAGTCCTAAAAAGCTCCTCGGTACGCTTGTTCGCGAACGATCTGATCACGAGATCAAAATGTAATTCGTCACGTGACGCGTGTCAATTAGGAGGTAGCCTGTAACAACATCAAACAAGCGGGTGTAAGTCCCGCCCCGGCAATACCTGACGTCGACGGTAGGCGACTAGGCAACCTACGACGACCCTCTCAATACCGGCCGCTCTTCATCCACGCGCCGATGTTATATCCATTTCAGCTACCCGTTGAGCGCGGATCATCCGCTGAGCGCCACCCGTCACCGTCGCTCCTGACCTCAAGCGGTGGAAAACGTTCGCTTTCTCCCGCGATCCTTCGCTGCCGCAGTGGCCGAGGCCTTGGTCGTGACCGCCCAGCGTCCCTGGTGTGGGTCCGCCATCCATCGGCAGCCGGCCCTTCGCTCAACGCCTTCCGCCCGCCAGAGTTTGCTCGACCGTCACACAGCCCAGCCATCCGCCGTCATAGTGAGAGCTGCGGCACCGTTGTGAGCGCGCAAGCAGACTTCTTGCAGGAGATTCTCCACGGCCTCGGGGCCGCTCGCCGGCTTCCCATGAAGCATGGAGCGGAGCTCCAACATGCCTCCATAACCCCATCGGCAGCCGATCCATACCTTTCCGCCTCGCCTCAGTATACCGGACGAACAACCGTCGAAGAGGACGCGGCTTCGCATCTGCGTCCTTTTCCGTGTTCCGTCGTCAGTCTGAGCGAGGAGTGACCACAATGAGCACGCAAAGAATAGAGGGAACCGAGACTCGACCCCGGGAGACGAACCTTTCCGAGCGCGACGAGTACCTCAGGCGGCAGGTCCGAGAGCGCTATGGAGCAATTGCTCGCTCGGAAGCCGGATGTTCGTGCGGCCAGACGGAGTCCGGCGGATGCTGTGGCGGCCGGACGGCTTCCGAGGCGACGGAGTCCGCGAAACGGCTCGGCTACGATCTCAGCGACCTCGCCGCAGACTGCTCGGAGGCGAACCTCGGTCTCGGGTGCGGAAATCCGAGGGCGATCGCAGGTCTCAAGCCGGGCGAGACGGTTCTCGACTTGGGAAGCGGCGCTGGCTTTGACTGCTTCCTTGCGGCTCGGGCCGTAGGGCGGGCGGGTCGGGTGTTTGGGGTTGACATGACCCCGGAGATGATCGCCAAGGCCCGCGCGATCGCGCGAAAGCGAGGCTTCACGAACGTCGAGTTCCGCCTCGGCGAAATCGAGCACCTTCCCGTCCGGGACGAGAGCGTGAACGTCGTCATTTCCAACTGCGTGATCAATCTCTCCCCGGCGAAGGAACAGGTTTTCCGCGAGGCGTTTCGGGTCCTGAAGGCGGGGGGACGGATCGCTATCGCCGACATCATCGCGATCGACGACATCCCGGCCGAGGTCGATGCCGACATCGCGAACTATACAGGGTGTATCTCCGGAGCCGCGCGTGACACGGTGCTCAGGAAACTGATGGAAGAGGCTGGGTTCCTAGAGATCGTATTCGACACACGAGATCTTCACCTGGATGAGGCCGGTACGGGGGCGTCCTACGCGGCCTTCGTGGCATCGGCGCTCATCTCGGCGCGAAAGCCGTAACAAAAGCCTCGAGCCGGGGTTCATGGGGCTTCGGAGTCTTTTTGAGAGGAAAGGAGGGGAGAACGTCATGAGTGATCGGCATCGCGTACTTTTTGTCTGTACCCACAATAGCGCCCGGAGTCAGATCGCCGAGGCCTACCTGCGAAAGTACGGCGGAGAGACCTTCGAGGTGGAAAGCGCCGGGCTCGAGCCGGGAACGCTCAACCCGTTCGTCGTACGAGCGTTGCTCGAGAAGAACATCGACATACGGGACAAGCGGCCCCAAAGCGTATTCGATCTCTGGAAGAGCGGGCGCGTGTATCACTACGTCATCACGGTGTGCGACCGCGAGGCCGAAGAGCAGTGCCCGGTCTTCCCGGGATTGGTGGTGCGCCGATCATGGCCGTTCCGTGATCCGGCAAAGTTCGCCGGAAGCGAATCGGAGATCATGGACCAGGTTCGAGAAGTTCGAGAGCAAATTCGCAAAAGGGTCATCGCCTTCCTAGGTGAGTTCGTTCCCGTCGCGGAGCTCGCGAACGAATACCGCGAATGAGCAAAGAACGAATCCTTGCCATCTGCGTGCACAACGGCGGACGAAGTCAGATGGTCGAGGAGTATCTCCGGAGCTTCGGCGGCGACCTATTTGACGTAGAAAGCGCCGGGCTTGAACCGGGAGAGATCGACCCGGTCGTGGCGGCGCTCCTCAAGGAGGATGGGATCGACATTTCGACGAAGAAGACACGGAGCGTCTTCGACCTCCATCGGACAGGAGCGCGGTTCGACTACGTCATCGCAGTGTGCTCCCCCGACGCCTACGAACGCTGTCCGGTCTTCCCGGCCGAAAAGAAACGTCTTGCCTGGCCGTTCGCCGATCCGAAAGAGATTCCCGGCTCCTTCGAACAGCGTCTTGAGCTCGTACGCCCGATCCGCGATGGCATCCGCGATCGAGTTCAAGCGTTCGTCGAACGCTATCGGAAAACGCGGGCGGCGGAATGACGACCAAGTATGAGCGCAAGCCGACGCGGACAACGAGTCCGCTGTCCTCCTTCGACCGCTTCCTCACCCTGTGGATTTTCATCGCGATCCTGGCGGGCGTGTCCACGGGATTCTTCGTTCCCTCGATATCGGTCTTCTGGGAGCGCTTCGGGGTCGGCACCAGCAATATTCCTATCGCAATCGGCCTCATCCTCATGATGTTCCCGCCCCTCGCGAAGGTGCGCTACGGGAAGCTGCCCAAGGTGTTCGGCAACATCAAGCTCATCGCGCTCTCGCTGGTGCAGAACTGGATCGTCGGACCGCTCGTGATGTTCGTCCTCGCTGTCTTGCTGCTTCCGGACAAGCCGGACATGATGGTCGGAGTCATCCTCGTCGGCCTCGCGCGGTGCATCGCGATGGTGCTCGTCTGGAACGATCTCGCCAAAGGTGACGCGGACCTCGCCGCCGGGCTCGTCGCTTTCAACGCCGTTTTCCAGGTGCTGTTTTACTCGGTCTATGCCTACTGCTTTGTCACGATACTCCCGAGGCTTTTTGGCTTTGCCACGACCCCAGTCAAGATCTCGATCGGCGAGATCGCGACGACCGTCCTGACCTACCTCGGCATACCTTTTCTCGCTGGAGCGATCGCCCATGTAGGGATAGCACGAGCGAAGGGCGAGGACTGGTACCGCGCTCGTTTTCTCCCCCGCATTTCCTGGCTTACCCCGGCGGCGCTCCTGTTCACGGTTTTCGTGATGTTTTCGCTCAAGGGGAAGGCCTTCGTTCAGCTTCCGATGGACCTCATCCGAGTCGCGATACCCCTGGCTCTGTACTTCGCGATCATGTTCTTCACGACCCTCTTTGTCTCACGGCGCTTGGGCAGCGGCTATGCCGAGAGCGCGACGGTTGCCTTCACTGCCGGGAGCAACGACTTCGAGCTCGCGATCGCCGTAGCAGTCTCGGTTTTCGGGATCGCCTCCGGAACGGCCTTCGCGGCTGTGGTGGGGCCCCTCGTGGAGGTCCCCGTGTTGATCGGCCTCGTGACCGTCGCCTTGTCTCTCAGACGGAGATGGTTCGCAGTGCCGGGCTCGGATGGAGCGCCAGACGCCTCTGAAGCCGGGAAGACCCCTCCGGGAGTGCCGAGTCAGGGCGTATAGAAAGAATCCTGCTTCGTGTTCCGCGACCGGCTGGCATGAACCTCGCGCAATGTATGCTGCTCGGGCTGTTTGACGCCGCGGACGGCACCCTGCCTTCGCGGGAGCTCGTCGCC
>JASHNV010000141.1 GCA_030041455.1 Spirochaetia bacterium | reverse complement strand
GCGAGCCTCAGGCGGCTGAAGACCGACTGGATCGATCTGTACTTCCAGCACGAGCCGGACCCCGCCACGCCGATCGAGGAGACGCTGAAGACCCTCGACCAGCTCGTCCGTCAGGGCAAGGTCCGCTATCTCGGCGCGTCGAACCTGCCGGCCTGGCAGGTCGTGGAGGCGCAGTGGACCGCCCGGGAGGCGGGCCTCGAAGGCTTCGTCTCCTGCCAGGACGAGTACAGCCTCCTCGCCCGCGGCGCGGAGGCCGAGCTCCTTCCCGCGATGAGGAGGTACGGCCTCGGCCTCCTCCCCTATTTCCCGCTCGCCGCGGGGCTTCTCTCCGGGAAGTACGCCCGAAACGCCCCGCTCCCGCCGGGCACGCGGATCACCGCCTCAAGCGACTACTACCGGAAGTATTGGACCGACGGGAATTGGCGGATCGTCGAGGCGCTCGGCGTCTTCTGCGCGGAGCGAGGCCACGGCCTCCTCGAGCTCGCCCTCGCGTGGCTGTCCGCGCACGGCGAGGTCGCGAGCGTCATCGCCGGGGCGACGAAGCCCGAGCAGCTCGAGCAGAACCTCGGGGCGATCGCATGGAAGCTTACGGCCGACGAGCTCGCCGAAGCCGACCGGCTCTCGACGAGGAGCTAACCTCGCGCGCCTGCGGGAGGCACCGGCGCATGAAGCGGCTCCCGGCCGCGCTCGCGCTCCTCGCGGGGCTCCTCGTCTCCTGCGGCGCGCAGGTGCCAGAGATGACCCTCGACGAGATCGCGTTCGCGAAGAAGGCGCAGCACGACTCGCTCCTTTCCAAGACGGTCGATCGACCCGGAAGCGCTGCGCCCTACGGGCCGGGAAGGCCCGGGGGGACGTGGGTCCTGGACATCACCGACGACCCGAAATCGTTCAATCTCCTCGACAGCAAGGACGCCGAGACCGCCCGGGTCGTCGACAGCCTCTACGAGCCGCTCCTCGACTACGACCCCTACCGCAAGGAGTGGAAGGCGCGCGCCGCCTCCTACGAGGTGAAGGTCGACCGCGCGGCGGGAACGATGCGCGTCGTCTTTACCTTGCGGGACGACCTGTACTGGACGAGCCTCGCCGAGCCCGGGCGAAGGGTGAAGGTCACCTCCGACGACGTCGTGTATTGGTACAACGACGTCGTCGGGGATCCGCTCCTCCAGCAGTCCGGCTACGCCGGACAGTTCGTCCGCATGCCCGACGGCTCCCGACGGCGGATCGTCGCGCGGAAGCTCGACGCGCGGCGCTTCGAGCTCGTCTATCCGCGCGTCGTCGCCGAGCCGGAGCTCTCGAGCAACATGACCTTCGGGCCCCGCTACGTCTTCGAGCCCCTGAAGGAGGCGAAGGGCGACACGGCGCTCCTCAACCTCTGGTCGATCGACACCGATCCGAGGACCATCCCGTCGATGGGACCCTACTACATCGAGTCCTACAAGCCCGCGATCGGGGTGACGCTCGTCCGCAACCCCTCGTACTGGCGGCGCGACGACCACGGCCGGCCGATCCCCTACATCGACCGCATCGAGCTCAGGATCATCCCCAACAAGGAGACCGAGAAGCTCAAGTTTCTCTCGGGCGACCTCTCGACCTACAGCCTCAGGCCCGAGGACCTCGACGACATGGTCGGCCGGACGGCGAAGGACTACACGGTCTACTACGCCGGGGCGAGCCTCGGCGCCGACTTCATCTCATGGAATCAGAACCCGAAGAACCTCGCGGCGAAGTACGTGCGCTGGTTCTCCAACGTGAAGTTCCGCCGGGCGATGGCCTGCTTCATCAACCGCGGCCGCATCGTCCGCGAGGTGTTTCGAGGCCTCGCCGAGCCCGATCTCGACTTCTTCGCGAAGACCAACCCCTTCTACGACCCCGCAATCCGCGAAGAGATCCGCTACGACCCCGCGCGCGGGAAGCGGCTCCTCGCCGAGATCGGCATCCGGCCCGACTCAAGCGGCCGGATGCGTGACGCCGAGGGCAACCTCGTCGAGTTCGAGCTCGCGGTTCCCGCCTCCGACGACCGTCTCGTCGACATGGCGGACGTCTACGCCGACGAGCTCGCGAAGGCGGGCATCCGCCTCGATGTGAGGCCGACCGATTTCCAGAAGATCGTCGAGAGCCTCCTCGAGGGCTACGACTGGCAGTCGGTCATGATCTCGGTGGGGCCGAACTACTTCCCGACCGAAGGGGACAACGTCTGGCTCTCGGGCGGGAACCTCCACCTGTGGAACCCCCTCCAAGCGAAGCCCGCGACCGCGTGGGAGGCCGAGCTCGACGACCTCTACTGGAAGGGCTACACGACGCGGGACCCCGCGGCGGCGAAAGCGATTTGGGATCGCTTCCAGCGGCTGATCCTCGACGAGGTGCCCGTCGCCTACCTCGTCTACCCGGACAGCTTCGTCGCGATCCGCGACGGGTGGGCGAACGTCAGGGTCGACACGATCGACGCTCCCGACCTGAGCTACGTCTACCTCCGGAGATAGGAGGGAAGGAGAGGCGATGGAAGACGCCGTCCCGACCGGTCCCTTTCGGGGTGCCCGGAGCGCTCTCGCCGCCCTGAGGGCGCGCTTTCCGCTCTCCACGTTCCTCGCCGGGCGGGCGGCCACGATGTTCTTCATGCTCTTCGCCCTCGGCCTCGGGGTCTTCGGGCTCATGTCGCTCGCCCCGGGGAACATCATCGACAACTACGTGAGAAGCCAGATGCTCGCCTCAGGCGGCTTCCAGAGCCCGGACAACCAGCTGACCCTGGAGCAGATCGCCGCGGCGAAGCACCGCCTGTGGCTCGACCGTCCCTTCTATGCCCAGTACTTCCACTGGCTCCGCCAGGTCTTCGTCGAGCACGATCTCGGGCGATCCCTCATCTCGGGGGCGCCCGTCCTTTTCCTCGTCTCGACGAGGATGATCAACTCCGTCATCCTGAACCTCATCGAGCTCGTCTTTCTCACGATCATCTCCTTCGCGCTCGGGATCTACTTCTCGTCGAAGGCGGGCACGAAGGCCGATCCCTCCATCGCGTTCGTGAGCCTCTTCCTGAACGCCTTTCCCGGGATCCTCCTGCTCCTCCTCCTCCAGATGCTCGCCGCGAAGACGGGCTGGTTTCCCGTGACCGCCTACCCTTCGGGCGATTTCGCCGGCCGCCCGGCGGAGTTCGTCCTCTCGTACCTCCACCACATCCTCCTCCCCGTGATCGGCGCCTTCCTCGGCGGCATCGGCGGCTCGCTCCGGCTGATCCGCGCGGCGATGATCGACCAGCTCGGCCAGCCCTACATCGCCGCACTCCGCTCGCGGGGCATACCGGAGGCGCGCATCTATCTCGACCACGCGTTCCGCAACACGATGAATCCCTTCATCACGAGCTCCTCGAACCTGCTTGCCGACCTGTTCTCAGGCTCCCTCATCCTCGAGATCATCTTCGCCTACCCCGGCATCGGCCGCCTCATGTACGAGGCGGTCACGGAGAAGGACATCAACCTCGTGATGACCAACGTGCTGTTCATCAGCTTCCTGATCCTCGTCGGAATGCTCTTCTCCGACGTCGCGCTCGTCCTCGTCGACCCACGCATCAGGTACGCGAGGTCATGAAGCGTCTCGCCTCGATGGCCTTCCGCCGGCCGGTCGCGCTCGCCTCGCTCGTCGTCCTCGCCGCGCTCTACACGGGGATGCTCTTCTGCGAGCTCGTCGCCCCGTACGGGCCGAACGAGCAGTTCGAGGGCGATTCCGATCATCCCCCGAATCTCCTGTGGTACTCCCGGGAGCTCGGGCCGGGCCCCCAGGTGCAGACGATGGTCATGCTCGACGAGGTGGCCCGCCGGTACGTGCGGGTCCGGGGCGAGTACCGCCGCGTCCGTCTCTTCGCTCCGGGACCCGCCGTGAAGCTCTGGGGGATCGTCCCCGCGCGAAGGCACCTCTTCGGCACCTCGGGCCCGGCGGGCTTCGATCCCCGCGCCGAGCCGGTCTTCGTCTTCGGCGCCGACAACCTCGGCAGGGACGTCTTCAGCCGCATCCTGTACGGATCGCGGATCTCCCTCACGATCGGGTTCGTCGGCGTCGCGGTGTCGCTCTCTCTCGCGCTTCTCTTCGGCGGCCTCGCGGGCTATCTCGGCGGGCTCTGGGACTGGCTCATCATGCGCCTGTGCGAGTTCATCATCCTCGTGCCCGGGCTCTACCTCATCCTCTTCCTCCGCTCGATCATGAGCTCGAGCCTGAGCTCGGGGGCGACCTACGCGCTCATCACGGTCATCCTCTCCTTCGTGGGCTGGCCGGGGACCGCGCGGATGATCCGGGGCATGGTCCACGCGATCAAGCGCCAGGACTTCGTCGCGAACGCGGAGCTCGAGTCCATGCCGCCCCTCGTCGTCGTCTTTAGGCATATCGTCCCCCAGATGTCGTCGATTCTCGTCGTCGGGGTCACCCTCGGGATCCCCGGCTTCATCCTCGGGGAGACCGTCCTTTCCTACCTCGGGCTCGGGATCGTCGACCCGGCGGTGAGCTGGGGCAGCATGATCAGCCGGGACGCGACCACGCTCACGAACCTCGTCCAGTTTCCTTGGCTCTTCACGCCGGGGATCTTCCTGCTCGTCGTCGCCCTGTCGTTCAATTTCCTCGGGGAGCTCCTGCGGGACGCCCTCGATCCGAACTGGAGGGAGCGGCGCAATGGATAGGCCGCTCCTGTCGGTCTCGCGCCTGCGCGTGAGCTTCGCCGGCCCGTCCGGAGAGCTTCAGGCGGTCCGGGGGCTCGACTTCTCGGTCGCGAGGGGCGAGTGCCTCGGAATCGTGGGGGAGTCGGGATCGGGGAAGAGCGTGGCTGCGGCGGCGCTCTTCGGCCTCCTCGGGCGCGACGCGCGCGTGAGCGGAAGCGCGAGGCTCGACGGCGCGGAGATCCTGCAAGCTTCCGCCCGGGAGCGGCGCCGGAGCAGGATGGCGATCGTCTTCCAGGAGCCGAGCCGCTCCTTCGATCCCATCTGCAGCATCGGGAAGACCTTCGAGGAGACCCTCCGGGTGAGGGAGCCCCGCCTGCCGAGCGGCGCGTGCCGCGAGCGCGCCGCTCGGCTCCTCGCCGAGGCCCAGGTCCCCCGCGCCGCCGAGCGGCTCGGAAGCTTCCCCCACCAGCTCTCAGGCGGCCTCCTCCAGCGTATCGCGATCGCCCTCGCGCTCGCGAACGACCCGGAGCTCCTCGTCGCCGACGAGCCGACCACCGCGCTCGACGTGACGATCCAGGCGCAGCTCCTTGCGCTCCTCGCGGAGCTCAGGCGCGAGCGGCGACTCGCGCTCGTGCTCATCTCGCACGACCTCCCGCTCGTCGGCCGGATCGCCGACCGCCTCATGGTGATGTACTCGGGCCTCGCGATGGAGAGCGGCTCGGCCTCGGAGGTCCTCGAAAGGCCGCGAAGCCCCTACACCCGCGCGCTCCTCGACGCGATGCCCTCCCCGGGCAGCCACTACAGCCGCGGGCCGCTCCGCGCGATCGCGGGCTCCGTTCCCGATCCCCGGGCGGTCGAGCCGGGCTGCCCTTTCGCGCCCCGCTGCCCGGACGCCGTTCCGGGGTGCCTCGCCGCGGTTCCCGACCTCGCCGAGGAGGATGGGGTCCTCTACCGCTGCCTCTTCCCGGGGGTCAAGCCGTGAGCCCGGGCGGCGAGCCGCTCATCCGCGTCCGGGACCTCGCGAAGCGGTTCAGTCTCGATGCGGGGCTCTTCGCGGGCTCCTCCCGCGAGGTCTGGGCGCTGAACGGCGTCAGCCTCACGCTCCTTCGCGAGGAGACCTACGGCCTCGTCGGCGAGTCGGGATCGGGCAAGACCACCCTCGCGCGCGCCCTCGTTCAGCTCGTGCCTCACACCTTCGGCAGGATCGAGTACTTCCCGCCTCCGGACCGGGCGAGGCCGCGCCTCGTCGAGCCCTGGGAGATCACGCGGAGGGAGCCGGAGGCTCTCCGTTTTTTCCGCTCGGACGTGAAGTACGTCTTTCAGGACCCCTCCTCCTCGCTCGACCCCAGGATGAGCGTGCTCCGCGTCCTCACTGCCGGAGCGCGCTACGGCGCGCGCTACCCGGGCGCCGGTCGAGCGCGCGAGCGGGCGCTTGAGCTCATCGGCGCGGTCGGCCTTCGGGAAGCGGACGCCGGCCGGCGGCCTTCGGAGCTCTCCGGGGGCCAGCGCCAGCGCGTCTCCCTCGCCCGGGCGCTCCTCGGCAACCCCGCCGCCCTGATCTGCGACGAGGTCGTGAGCGCGCTCGACGCGTCGATTCGGGGGCAGATCCTCAATCTCCTCGTCGACCTCAAGCGGCGCTTTAAGCTCACGCTCGTGTTCATCGCCCACGATCTCGGCGTGGTCTCCTACATGGCGGACCGCATCGGCGTCATGTACGGAGGCGAGCTCATGGAGGAAGCGGGAGCGGAGCGCCTCGCCCGCGCGCCTCTCCATCCCTACAGCCGGCTCCTCTACGACTCGGCGACGGGCTCAGGCGCGATCCGCGCGCCGGCCGGCGACCCCTTCAACCCGATGCGGCCGCCGCGCGGCTGCCCCTTCTCGGGGCGCTGCCCGCTCGCGCGCGAGCTCTGCCGGCGCGAGCGGCCGGAGCTCCGCGAGATCGAGCCGGGCCACCGGGTCGCCTGCCATTTCGCGGAACGCCGAGCCTAGGAGTCTGTCGGACTTAGGCTCGGGAATTGAGCGTGGACGGGGCAGGAAAGGGGCAGTGTTCGGGCTTTGGTTCTTCGCGACGGACGCTTGCGCCCGCTTGCTTGCCCCTCGGGAGGCTCTTTCTCAGTCATCATCATCTCGCTCGTCCCGGTTCTACGCTGAGCTGAGCGCGTAGAGTCGCCGCACGTGGTAGGCAAGGCAGACGAGGTCCCACTCAAGACTGACGTTCCGCATGGTGCCCCCCTACCCTATCCGGACCCCGTTTAGAGACTCTGAAAGGGCTCGAAAGCTCTACCGCATAACCGTTATTTATGTGGTAGAGTTCGCCAGGACCTCATGAGTCCGTGGTGTCATGAAGTCTCGCGACGGATTTGACGTACTATGACCTCGTCGGCCGGTTGCCCAGGCGTGCCCCGTTGGGTAGACTTCGATTCCAGGTCGCGCCAGCTCCATCCAGGACTTTGCCATGACAACACTTGCGAGAATCCAGCGTCACGTGATAGAGCGCACGTATTACCTATCGTCCCATGCGGAAGAAGAGATGGCAAATGACCGGCTCGATCGCTCCGACGTCGAGCACGCGATCCTCCACGGGCGGGTCGACAAGAAACTCACCCGTGACACACGTGGAACGCGCTACCGCATCGCCGGTCCGGCCGAAGACGGCCGTGAAGTTCATGTGGTCTGTCGCTTCACAGAAGCCAACGAACTGATTATCATTACGGTGTACGCTGTACGGGGCAGAGCATGATTTGCGAGTTTTGTGGCGGGACGACCGAAAAGAGAAGGATCAAAAAGCACCATTGGCTAAAGGGACGTCTGTACATCGTCGAGAACGTCGAAGCCGAGGTGTGCACTCAGTGTGGCGAGCGATATTTCTCCGCGAAGACCCTCGACGCCATCGATCAAATGCTCACTGCCGACCACGAAGTGAGCGAACGGCTAAGCGTCGAAGTCGTGGCGATGCGATAGTCATCCATTCCGATGGTAGTAAGTCGGATCAATGAATTAAATCCGCCGCCTTCTGCACTTTCGTCCAGAGTTCGACCAGGAGATTCACGTTGGGATCGGTCGACCGAACGAGATCATCGGCCAGAATCCTCGTAAGCTCACCCGAGCGGGTGATTACGGTGAACGGCAGCGGCAATGAGGTCGACCGAATCGCCCAGAAGTTCCAAAGCGATCCTTTCAAGATCCGCCTGAATCCTCCGGACTTCGGCCTTGTATGCGTGGTGCGTAAGAGCATTATTCCTCCTGGCCGGTATCACCCTGCGAGTGTGCAAGATTGTAGGTCCCCTTCGGGAGGGAGGCGCCCACGAAAGCGCCGTAGCGCCTCGCGGCGGCGGAGAGCGCCGCGGAGGCGGCCTTCCCGGGCGTCGTAAAGAGCGACACCTCCACGTCGACGGTCTCCCGCTTCAGGGTGCGCCGCCACGTCCCCTCGACCCTCCCGTCGATCACGACCGTGTTCATGAAGAGCGGGTTGCCCCTCGAGTCGAGCTTGTCGAGGTGCCGCGCGTCGAAGAGCCCCGAACGGTCGGCGAAGGCGACGACGAACTCGTCGTAGTTCGGAAGGAGGTGCGCCGCGCCGGACGGCCGGGACGCCGTCCGAGGCTCCTCGAAAAAGTACTCCCGGCCCGAGACCGTCTCCCGGACGAGCCTCGATGCGATCATCGAGAGCGCCGCGCGCGCGTCCCGTCCGCCGAGTCCCGACCACCAGGCGAAGTCCTCGAGGGTTCCGGGCCCGTGCCCCGAGTAGTAGCGCGTCGCGAGCTCGCCGAGCGCCTCGTCGCGGCTCCGGGTCCTCGACCGAGGCGCGCGCTCGTCGAGGAGCGCGTAGGTGTGGCGCTTTCCCCGAAGCGCGCCGCTACAGACGACGGCGTCAAGCTCGGCGCGCATGATGATGAGGCCGAGCCTCAGGGAGTCCCCCTGCGCCACGCCCTCCGACTCGAGGAGCGATGCGAGCTCGGGACGGGTCAGGTGGTTGCCGCCTCGGAGCGCCTTCGCGAGGATCCCGTTGCTTCTCCGAAGCGTCTCGCCGTCCAGTCCGCTCCTCGCGTAGAAGGAGCGGCTCCCCGCGAGGACCCGCGGGGCGGTGAGCTCCTGCATCCAGCGGAGGTCCTCCGGGGCGACGAAGTGCCAGGTCGGACGCATCACGTGGGTCCGCAGGATCTCGCCCTCCGAGTAGGCGCGATCGAGGTCGGCGTCCGACAGGCCCGAGGTGCGCAGGCCGAGCGCCCATTTCGCGCCGTGGTAGTCCTGCGCCTGCACCGCGCCGAGCGCGCGGACCGCCTCCGCCGGCTTCCCGAAGGGCTCGCCCTCAAGCCGCTGGCATCCCAACCGAATGCGTAGGATCTCCGACTGCGTCATGCCCTCCCTCCTCGCATCCCCTGGGCGCGCGCGGCGCTCCGGGCCGTCCTCGCTTGACGGCGGACCCTTCCGCGCGGCTTTCGCCTCACTCGATGGGCCTCGGCTCGGGGGGGCCGCCCCGCTCCGCGCCCAATTGCCGCGATCCTACCCACGCGCCGCGGGCTTCGGCAGCGGTCTCTCGACCCAGGAGCTCGCGCGCGCGAGCGGGACCGTGATCGAGAGTCCGCGCTCCTCCCCTTCCCTCGAGGAGCTCGTCGCGGTGATGCTCGTGAACGGGCCCCGAGCGCGCCGGGCTCGAGCATCTCGCGCGACCTCATCGGCGCACCTGCGACCGGCCCTTCGAGACGGCTCCCAAAGAGCGCCTCCTCGATCCCCTTTTCCAGGCGATTTCTCTCCCGGGCGATCGCCCGCTCGGAAGGCCGGTCCCAAGGGGTGGCCGACGCCGCGATTTCGGCTATCATGCGCCTCGTGGAAGCTCGGCGGGACGGAGCACCGAGGCAGGGCGCGCGCTCGGAGCGGCAGCTCTCCCTCTTCGGGGGCGAGGAGAGCGCCGATTACCTCTCGGAGCAGCTCATCACCTACATCGGCAACAAGCGCGCGCTCCTCGATCTCATCGGGAAGGCGGTCGACCGGGTGAAGCAAGCGCTCGGAAGGGAGCGCATATCGAGCCTCGACCTCTTCTCGGGCTCGGGCGTCGTCTCGCGCTATCTCAAGCGCCACTCGACCAGGCTCATCGCGAACGACCTCGAGCCCTACTGCGAGGTGATCAGCCGCTGCTACCTCGCGAACGCCTCGTCGCTCGACCTCCCCGGCCTCCGGTCCATCCACCGACGGCTCTCCGAGCGGCTCGCATGCGAGCCGCTCCGCGCGGGCCTCATCGCGCGGAGCTACGCGCCTCGAGACGACGAGGCGATCGCGCCGGGGGAGCGCGTCTTCTACACGAGCCGCAACGCCCGCTTCCTCGACACCGCGCGGGAGCTCATCGAGGAGCTCCCCTCCAGCGTCCGGCCGTTCTTCCTCGCGCCCCTCCTCTCGCAGGCGTCGATCCACGCCAACACCTCAGGCGTCTTCAAGGGCTTCTACAAGAACCGCGCGACGGGCATCGGCCAGTTCGGGGGGACGAAGGGCGACGCGCTCTCGCGCATCAAGGGCGACATCACGCTCCCCTTTCCGGTCTTCAGTGCCTTCGACGCGGAGGTGGAGGTTCACCGCGAGGACTCAAGCGCGCTCGCGAGGCGGCTCCGGCCCGTCGATCTCGCCTACGTGGATCCGCCGTACAACCAGCATCCCTACGGCTCCAACTACTTCATGCTGAATCTCCTCGTAAGCGGCCGGGCGCCCGGGGAGGTGAGCGACGTATCCGGCATTCCGAGCGACTGGAATCGGTCCGCCTTCAACAAGCGCGGAAAGGCGCTCGCGGCGCTCGCCGATCTCGTGGCGAATCTCGACGCGCGCTACCTGCTCGTTTCGTTCAGCTCGGAGGGCTTCGTTCAGCGGGACGACATGCTCGGGCTCCTGTCGTCGGCCGGCAGCGTCGAGCTCCTCGCCGCCGACTACAGCGCCTTTCGGGGGAGCAGGAATCTCCGGGGCCGCGATCTGCGCGTCACGGAGTACCTCTATCTCCTCGATCGAGGACGCTGAGGCCCGGCGCCCCAGGAGGCGCTCCTGCCGCGCCGGACGCAGGCGGCGCGAGGCTTGGCCACGGGCCCGGTTATCGCGTATAGTCAGGGGCAAGCGCTCCCATGGACATCAAACACGAGATCCTCAGGCGAAGGACGTTCGCGATCATCAGCCACCCCGACGCCGGCAAGACCACGCTCACCGAGAAGCTCCTGCTCTACGGCGGCACCATCCAGACCGCCGGCGCGGTACGGTCGAACAAGATCCGCAAGACCGCCGCCTCCGACTTCATGGAGATCGAGCGGCAGCGCGGGATCTCCGTCGCGACCTCGGTCATGACCTTCGAGTACGACGGCCTGATCGTCAACATTCTCGACACCCCCGGGCACAAGGATTTCGCGGAGGACACCTACCGGACCCTGACCGCGGTCGACAGCGTCATCCTCGTGGTCGATTGCGTGAAGGGCGTCGAGGAACAGACCGAGAACCTCATGCGGGTCTGTCGGATGCGAAAGACGCCGGTCATCGTCTTCGTGAACAAGCTCGACCGCGAGGGCAGGCGGGCCTTCGACCTCATGGACGAGATCGAGAAGAAGCTCGCGATCCGGGTCCGCCCCCTCTCCTGGCCCATCGGCATGGGAACGGCCTTCAAGGGGGTCTACAACCTCTACGAGCGGAACCTCTCCCTCTTCGCCCCCGGAAAGACCACCGTGGAGCTCCACCGGCAAGTCGTCGGGGACCTCGAGGACCCGCTTCTCGACGAGCGGCTCGGCCGGGACGCAGGGGTCCTTCGCGACGACGTCGCGCTCATCGAGGGGGTCTACGACCGCTTCTCGGTCGACGATTACCTCAGGGCGGAGGCGGCGCCGGTCTTTTTCGGGAGCGCGCTCAACAACTTCGGGGTGCGCGAGCTCCTGGAGACCTTCCTCCGGATCGCGCCGCCGCCCCAAGCGCGGGAGGCCGACGCCCGGCTCGTCGAGCCGACCGAGGAGAAGCTGAGCGGCTTCGTCTTCAAGATCCACGCGAACATCGACCCCCGCCACCGCGACCGCATCGCCTTCCTGCGGGTCTGCTCGGGGAGGTTCGAGCGCGACAAGTCCTTCTTCCACGTGCGCCTCGGGAAGGAGGTCCGCTTCTCCACGCCCTACAACTTCATGGCGCAGCGAAAGAGCATCATCGAGGAGGCTTTTCCCGGCGACGTCGTCGGCCTCTACGACCGGGGCAACCTCAAGATCGGCGACACGCTCACGGAGGGCGAGGCCCTGACGTTCCGCGGCATTCCGAGCTTCTCGCCCGAGCTCTTCAGGGAGCTCGTGAGCACCGATCCGATGCGCTCGAAGCAGCTCGACAAGGGCGTCAAGGAGCTCACCGAGGAGGGCCTCGCGCAGCTGTTCGTCCAGAACCTCGGCAGGCGCAAGATCATCGGCACGGTCGGGGAGCTCCAGTTCGACGTCATCCACTACCGGCTGCTTCACGAGTACGGCGCCTCCTGCCGCTTCGAGCGGCTCGGCTACGCGCGCGCCTGCTGGCTCACCTCCGACGACCCCGCGAGCCTCGAGCGCTTCATGGAGCTGAAGGCGCGCGACATCGCGCACGACCGCGACGGAAGCCCCGTTTTCTTCGCGGAGTCCGAGTGGTGGCTCGCGCGCATGGTGGAGGACAACCCGAAGATCAGCTTCCACCTCACCTCGGAGTTCAAGACGCGGAGGGCGGAGCCGAGCGGGGTTTGAACGGTCTCAGGAACTCGGCGGGAATCGGGCTCTCGAAGAGCATCTCCTCGCCGGTCTCGGGGTGGCGAAAGCCGAGCCGGCACGCGTGGAGACCGAGACGGCCGATGGGATCGACGGTCGAGCCGTACTTCCGGTCGCCTACGACGCAGTGGCCGAGATCTCGCATGTGCACCCGGATCTGGTTCTTCCGTCCGGTCTCGAGCTCGCACTCGACGAGGGTGTAGCCGCTCGATCGCTCGAGCACCCGGTAGCGGGTCTTCGCCTCCCTTCCGCCTTCCGCTCTCCGCGTGGAGTACATCGCGAGCGCGCCGTTCTCCTTCAGGCGCGAGGTGACCGAGCCCTCCTCGCGCTCGAGCCGCCCCTCGACGAGCGCGACGTAGGTCCTCGCCGTGACCGACTCGCTCCAGCGCTCCTGGAGCGCCCGCTGGATCTCAAGCGACTTCGCGTACATCATGAGACCGGAGGTGTCGCGGTCGAGCCGGTGAAGCACGAAGACCCGCCGCCCGGGCTCCCGCTTTTTCACGTGCTCGTCGAGCACGCGGTAGCAGGTCGCCTCCCGCTCCGCGGGCGTCGCGACGGAGAGGAACCCCGCCTCCTTCTCGATGACGATGAGGCAGGAATCTTCGAATACGATCCGAAGGCCCCGCAGAGCCTCCCGCGCTCCCCCGATCGCGACGCTCTGGCCGGGCTTCACGGGGTGGTCGAACCGGCTTGCGACGATCCCGTTGACGGAGACCTGACGGCGGGCGAGGAGCCCCTTCAGGGCGTTCCGCCCTCGAGCGGGCAACCGCCTGAGGAGGAAGGCGAGAAGCTCCCCCGGCTCGTCGACCGTGAGGATGGTCGGCGGCTTCAACCGGGCCATCCCTCGGCCGGCGGTCGGGCGCCCTCGTCGCATGCGCTGATCATACGGGAAAGCTCCCGGCGACCGCAAGGTCGGCCTCACCCGCCGGGCGGCCGGTAGCCCCTCTCGCCGGGCATGAGCCAGTGCGGATCGGAGGTCTCGACGACGTCGGCGATCGGGACCCAGCCGGTCGCGAAGCGCTCCCTCACGAAGACCTCGTACCAGCCGCCTGAGACGTCGACCGGGAGCACCACCGTGCCCGCCGGGAGGCTCCACAGCACATTTCCCGAGTCGGCGGGCTCGCTTCGCACCGCGATGCCCCGGGGCCCGGCGGCCACCCACGGCAGGACGAGCGGGCGGAGGTCCTCGGTCTCGGAACGGCTGCGTCCGGCGAAGTAGCTCTTCAAGCCGCGCACGATGATGTCGGCCCAGAAGTCCGGATCGCCCGTGAGGCGTTCGCGGTCCTCCGCGTTGCTGATGAAGCCGAGCTCTATGATGCAGGAGGGGGTGTAGGGGCTGATCGCGTGATCGAAGCGGCGGTAGTTGAACGCGTAGTAGCCGCGCATGTTCACCGTCACGCCTCCTGAGTCCTCGACGAGGCCCGGCTCGGCGGCGAAGGAGCTCTCGAGCGCCCGGGCAAGCGAGCGGCTCGCCGGGCTCGCCCGCCACGGAGCGGAGAGCTTCCATCCGCGTCGGCTCGAATCGGAGGCGCCGTCGGCGTGGATCGCCACGAAGGCGTCCGCGCGCAGACCCGCGGGCACGGTCGCGGGGACGAAGATCGCCGTCCAGCCCTCGGCGCGCAGCTTCGGCAGGAGCGCGTCGGCGACCGCCTTGTTGATGTCCACCTCGCGCACCGACCCGTAGACGGCGCCGGTGTCCCCGCGCAGACGCGCGAGCTCGTCGGGAAGCTCGCCGATCCGCCAATGGCCGGCCTGCACCGCGACCACCCACGGCCCGGAGAGCGGCTTGATCTCGGGCGGCGGGGAGCTTTTGAGCGCGACCTCGGGCAGGAGACTCTGCGCCCACAGGCCGAGCGCGACAAGCCCGGCGGCTGGGACCGCGAGCGCGGCCCACTTTCCCGATGTCCTCACCTCGTTCCTCCCCCGTCCCGGGATTGGACGGGAGCGGAGTCGGAATCGTTCCTCCCGTCAGTGCGCGTTGATGTGGGTCCTGCCGTAGAGGGTGCGGAACTGCTTGGGGGTCAGCCCGGTGAGACGCTTGAACTTCCGCCTGAAGTAGCCGGGGTCCGAGTAGCCGCACGCGAAGGCGATCTCGTTGATGTTCTTCCCCACCTCGTTTCGAAGAAGCGCGCGCGCCGCGGCGATCCGCCTGAGATGGAGCCCCTCGATGATCGAGGTCTCCTCTTGATCGCGATAGACGCGCTCGAGGTAGTCCGGGTTGTAGCGGAGCGCGCGCGCGATCGTGGAGGTGGTGATGGGCGTCTGGAAGTTCTCGTCGAGGAACCGCTGAACGCGCTCGGCGACCGAGGTCCGCCGCCTTTTCCCCGCGGGGGCCTGGGTCCGGCTGTCGTCCGCCTCCGCCACCGCGCAGAGCATGAGCGCGATGAGATGGGCGGCGTTCACGGGCGCGAGCGCTCCCGACTCCTGGTCCGAGATGAACTGGCAGAACGTCTCGGTGAGCGCCACCGGATCGGAGACGGTCGCGAGCTTCGGCACGCGGATCCGCGCCGCCGAGGGGATCTCCTTTTGGAGGCGAAAGTGGACCCAGTAGAAGTTGAGCTCCTGCGCGTAGGGGAGGAGGCCGCCGTGGCGCCGGCCCGGGAAGAGCAGCAGCGTCTGGTTCGGCTCCACGTGGAAGCGCTCCTCCTCCTCGAAGAGGTCGAGCTCCCCCCTCGTCACGAAGATGAGCTCGTAGGAGTCGAGCACGCGCGTCGCGTGGGTGCCGTATCCCGGCGATACGAAGAGCCCCGCGTTCGAGGCCTCGATCGAGACGGGAAACTCGAAGCCGAGCTTCGCGCCGCCGCTCACGACGCAGCCCCCTCGCTCGGCCCCCGAACGGCCCGCCGTCCCCTCCCCGAGGCGAGCCGGGAGCGGTAGCTCTTCGGCGTCATGTTGGTGAGCCGCTTGAAGACGCGGCGGAAATAGCTCGCGTCGTTGTAGCCGCAGAGCTCGGCGATCTCCGCGACGGCCCGCTCGCCCTGCAGGAGGAGCTGGGCGCTCGCCTCCTTGATGCGCCGCTCGTGGATCGCCTCGCGGATGGACAGGCGCCGCTCCTGGCGGTAGACGCGCTCGAGGTAGTCGGGATTGTAGCGAAGCCCGCGGGCGATCTCGAGGGTCCCGAGGACCTCGCGGTAGTGCGCCGCGATGAAGGCGTCGACCCGCGAGGCGATGATCTCGAGGCCGGGCTCGTCGGTGCGGCCGCCCTTCGCGTCGGAGGAGGCGAGCTCGCAGAGGGCGAGCACCGCGAGGTGGTAGAGGACGAGCCGCGAGGAGCCCGGCCGCCGCTGCTCGCCGAGGTAGCGCCTGAGGAGATCGGTCAGGCGCTCGGGCCGGGCGACCGCTACGTGCTCGGGGACCCGGACGCAATCCGGGCAGCGAGGGCTCTCCGGGAGCCTGAAGCGGACGACGTAGAGCTCGGTCTCCCCGTGGTATTGAAGGGTGACCCGCTCGGCGCCGCGCGTGCCGCGGAGCACCGCCTCCCCGCCTCGAAAGGCCCGCTCCTCCCTCTTCGCCCTGAGGTTGGCGTCGCCGCGCGCGGCGTAGAACAGACCGAGCGAGTCGCGCAGCCAGAGGATGTGCGCGCCCGCCGAGTCTGAGGAGATGAGGCGCGCGTCGATCGGCTCGAGTGGACAGGGCAATCCGAGGCTCAGAGCGCCCGACATGGCTTACGCCTCCTCCTCTTCCCGGATCCACACGGCCATCTCTCCGGGCTCGCGGTTCGCCCACGCGTAATAGGGGACGAACAGGAGCTTTCGCTCGACCGCCTTTTCCTTCCGCCGGTCCCGGCCGTAGAGCGCCCCGGGGCTCGACACCGAGGCGAGCCCGGAGCCCGAGACGGTCACCACCCCGCCAAGAAGCGACGGATCCGACTCCGCGCGGAGCTCCGCGCCCGCCGGGAGCGAGAGGGCGCGAAGATCGGGGCCGTTGTCGGCCTGCTCGAGACAGTAGACGATCGGCCCGCGCTGGATCGCGACCTTGCCGAGATCGGCGCGGACGCGGGGGTCCGCGTAGACCCGCTCGACCGGCATCGGAACGGAGAGCTCAAGGCGATCCCCGGGCCGCCACTCCCGCTTCACGTGCGCGTAGCCGTTCCGCGCCGATGGCGAAAGCCGCGCCCCGTTGAGCGAGAGACCCGGCGTCCGGCACCACCCGGGGATGCGCACCGCGAGGTCCGCCGTCACGGGGCTCGGTCCGCTGAACTCCCATGCCACCGAATCTTCCCACGGATAGCCGGTGGTCTGGCGGAAGGCCAACTCCCTGCCGTCGATCGTGCACGCGATCGACCCCTCGTGGAAGAGGTCGGCATAGAGCGCCCCCCCTTCGATATGATAGACGTATTCGCCGAGAGAGGCGAGAAGCCGCGCGATGTTCGGCGGGCAACAGGCGCAGCCGTACCAGGGCTGCCTGCGGTACTTGACGTGATGGTAGGTGCCGCTCTTGTCGCAGAGCTCCGGAACGACCTCAAGCGGGTTCACGTAGAAATATCCCCTGCCGTCGAGGGCGAGCCCGCTCGCCACGCCGTTGTAGAGCGTCCTCTCCATGACGTCGGCGTAGCGCGAGTCGCTCGTGAGGCAGGCGAGGCGGTGCGAGAAGAAGAAGAGCCCGATCGCGGCGCAGGTCTCGGCGTAGGCGGTGTCGTTCGGCAGGTCGTAATCGACGGTGAACGCCTCGTGGACCGCGGCCGATCCGATTCCCCCCGTGACGTACATGCGCCGTTCGGCCGCGCTCGACCAGAGCCGCTCGGCGGTCCGTCGAAGGCCTTCGTCCCCCGTCTCGATCGCGAGATCGGCGACGGCGACGCACAGGTACATGGCCCTGACCGCGTGGCCGCTCGCGTCGGCGAGCTCCCGGACCGGGACCCTCGCCTGGTAGTAGTCGAGATCGTGGATGCTGAAGACGGGAGCGAAGTCGGACGCCCTCGCCTCCTGCTCGAAGAAATTGGGCGAGCGGCCCCGCTCGTCGACGAAGTACCGCGCGAGGTCGAGGTAGCGCCTCTCCCCGGTCACCCGGTAGAGCTTCACGAGCGCGAGCTCCACCTCCTCGTGGCCGCAGTATCCCCTGATTTTTCCGGCTCCGAAGCGCGAGTCGATGTGATCGGCGAGCCGCCTCGCGACCTCGAGGATCTTCTGGTTTCCGGTGCCGCGAAAGACCGCGACGCCGGCCTCGATGAGGTGGCCCGCGCAGTAGAGCTCGTGCGCCTCGCGGAGGTTCTTCCACCTCTTCCCGGGCTCCTTGACCGTAAAGTAGGTGTTCAGGTAGCCGTCGGGCTGCTGGGCTCGCGCGATGAGGTCGACCGTCTCGTCGACCCACGCGAGCATCTCCCGGCTATCCCCCTCTCCGTCGCCGAGCAGGTGCCCGGCGGCCTCGAGCCACTTGTAGAGATCGCTGTCCTGGAAGACCATGCCGTCGTACTGACCGTCGCTCAGGCCCGAGGCGATCCTGAAGTTCTCGATGGAGTGGCTCTTCGGAGCGCCGGGTATCAGGTCGTTCAGCGCCTTCCACTGGTAGGGCAGGACGCTCTCGCGCACGAGCGCGCGGTACCGCTGCCAGAAGCCCCCCTCTATCGCCGCTTTCGCGTACTGCAAGCCCATGAGAAAAGTCCCCCACGTGTGCACATAGCTCACGAAAAATGATGCCCGGCCGCCGGCCTTCGGACAAGCGGCCGGTTCCCGAGATTAGGAGGATAAAACCGACCTGACGGAAGGGCGGAGAAACGTGCGCTCGCGACGAAGGTGGTCGGAATTGTCCCTAAATTGTGCGAAACGCTCGCTTGCGTGCCGGCTCGACGTCTCGCTACCTTCAACATGAATGAGACCGTGAGGCGAAATTTCGCTCAGGCATCACTCGATGGAGGTATGAAGAAGCAATCATGACAAAGAGACTCATTCTCTTCGCGCTCGTTCTCGCGGCAGGCACGCTCCCGCTCTTCGCGAACGGCCAACCGGAAAAGAGCTCCGCGGGGCCGCAGACGGTCACCGTCTGGCATTATTTCAGCGTCGACAGCCAGGTCCAGGAGCTGAAGGACCTCGCCGCGCTCTACAACCAGACCAATCCCAACGTCCAGGTGAACTACGTATTCGTTCCCTACGACCAGCTGAACAACAAGGTCGTCGCCGCGGCCGCGGCGAGCACCGGGCCGGACGTCGTCGTGTACAACGGGCCGAACGTCGGACAGTTCGTCGCCGCGAACGCGATCATCGACCTGAGCCCCTATTGGAGCTCGTTCGCCGACAAGGACCAGTTCTCCCAGGCGGTGATCCACTCCATCGACGGAAAGGTCTACGGCGTGCAGGGGTACGTGAACCTACTCGGCCTCTGGTACAACAAGGACATCCTCGACAAGGTGGGCGTCACGCCGCCGACCACGATCCAGGATCTTACGACCGACCTCGCCAAGGTGACCGCGGCGGGCTTCAAGGGAATAACCCTCACCGGGAAGCCGAACGACCAGGGAGAGTGGCAGGCCTACCCGTGGCTGAGCGCCTTCGGCTGGAATTACGGGAGCCCGAGCGCCGCCGCCGCCCAGCAGGCCTACTCGCTCGTTTCCTCGTGGGCCCAAAACGGATACCTCTCGCGCATCGTCGTGACCTGGGAGCAGACCGAGCCCTTCCAGGCGTTCACGGTCGGCGACGTGGCGTTCACCGAGAACGGCAACTGGCAGCTCGGGACCGCGAAGACGAGCGCGCACTTCAACTACGGCGTGGTCCCGATGCCCTCGGGGACGAGCCCGGCCGGCGTCTACCTCGGAGGCGAGGCGGAATCGATCGGGGCTTTCTCGAAGGCTCCCCAGGCCGCATGGAACTACCTCGTCGGAAGCTATTTCAGCAAGGCGGGGCAGCTCATCGCGTTCAAGGACGTCGGAAGCATTCCGTCGCGCAAGGACGCGGCCGCCGATCCGGCGGTCACCGGAAACACGCTGCTCGCGCCCTTCGCGCAGGAAGTTCAGGCCAACGGCGCCCTCTACCCGCCGGGCGTCGGACCGGTCACGAAGGTCCAGAACGCGGAGCTCGTCGTCGGGCAGCAGTGGAGCGCGGTCATCGCGGGGCAGGAGGATCCGGCCACCGCGGCGCAGAAGAGCGTCTCCGGCGTTCAGTCCGAGCTCGGACAGTAGGAGAACCGTGTCGGGACTGTCGGCGGCCGGGGACCGGCGGCGTCCGGCCTCCTGGGTCTTCGCGGTCCCGGCGGCGGTCTTTCTCGTCCTCCTCGCGCTCTACCCCTTTCTCAACCTGGTCGGGATGAGCGCGAGCGACGTCTCGATCTCGAACATCGTCAGGGGAGCATGGACCTTCGTAGGCCTCCACAACTACGAGTCCATGCTCCGTCTTCCGGACTTCCTCCTCGCGCTGAAAAACACCCTCATCTTCGTCGCCATCGTCCTCGTCGTGGGGATGGCCGGCGGCATCGGCGCGGCGGTGCTCCTGCAGTCCGGCGGACGGCTCTCGGCCGTCGCGCTCGGGCTCATGGTCTTCACGTGGGCGATGCCGCCGGTCGTGCTCGGAAGCCTCTGGAAGTTCCTCCTGCTTCCCGACGGTCTCCTGAACGCCGTTCTCAAGCAGCTGCACGTGATCCGTCACGGGCCGCTCTGGTTGGTGCAGGAGAACCTCGTGCTCGCCTCGGTCGCGCTCGTCAACTCGTGGGCGGTGATCCCCTTCAGCGCCCTCGTCTACCGCGCCGCGCTCGTCGACATCCCGGTGGAGCTCCTCGACGCCGCGGCGGTGGACGGCGCCACGAAGAGCCAGCGCTTCATGCTCATCAAGTTCCCGCTGCTCCTTCCGATCACGCTCATCCTCGTCGTGCTCACGGTCGTCTACGCCTTCAGGAGCTTCGACTACATCTACGTGATGACCTACGGCGGCCCCGGCGTCGCGAGCACCACGCTTCCCTTCCTGAGCTACCGGCTCTCGTTCATCAATTACAAGTACGCCCTCGGCGCCTGCGTGGCGATCGTGACGGTTCTCTTCGTGCTCGCGCTCGCCTTCGTCTTCGTGCGCGCGACGAAGCGCGCGGAGGAGGGCTTGTCGCAATGAGCGCCCTCTCGAGGCGGGGACGCTCGCCCCTCGCCGCGGCGGGGGTCGGGGTCCTCATCCTCCTCTACGGCATTCCCCTCGCGTGGATGCTCGCCACGTCGCTCAAGGACAACCGGGCTATCTTCGCGAACCCCGGGGGGATCGTCTTCCGGCCGTCGTTCGGCGCCTACGTCGAGATCGCGAAGGAGGGCACCCTCGGCCAGGCGGCTCTCAACTCCGGGATCATCTCGGTCGGCGTCACGCTCCTCACGATCGCGATCGGCGTGCCGGCGGCCTACGGGCTCGGCCGGTCGAGGCGCTCGCTCGTGACCGTCGGCCTCGCCGTCCTCATCGTCCTCCAGATGATTCCCCAGACCGCGCAGATCATCCCCCTCTACCGGGTTCTCGGGGCGTGGCGGCTTCTCGGCACCCTGCCGGGAGTGATCCTCGCCGATACCGCGCTCTTCCTGCCCTTCACGATTCTCGTTCTCCGCCCCTTCGCCGCCGGGATTCCGAAGGAGATCGAGGAGGCCGCGGCGATCGACGGCGCGCGGTCCTGGACCGTCTTCACGCGGCTCATCGTGCCGCTCATGGGCAACGGCGTGGCGACTGCGGCGTCGCTCCTGTTCATCCTCTCGTGGGGCGAGTTTCTCTACGCGATCAGCATCCTGACCAATCCCACGAGCTACCCGATCAGCGCGCTCATCAGCCAGCAAGTTTCCGCGTACGGTACGAGCTGGTCGGGCCTCATGGCGCTCGGCGTGGTCGGCTCGCTACCCATTCTCGTCGTTTTCGTGGTCGCCCAGCGGAGGCTCGCGAGCGGGCTGACGCTCGGCGCGGTGAAGTAGGCCCGCCCTACGTCGCGGCCCGCGCGAGCCAGCCTGCGATCTCCCGCTCGGCGGGGATCGCGCCCGAGGCGACGAGCCGCTCGTTGATCACGAGGCCGGGGGTGTGGCGGATCGGATAGCGCATGATCTCGACGTAGTTCGTCACCTTCACGATGCGCGCGAGCATGCCGCTCTCTTCGACCACCCGCCGGACTCTCTCGAGGAGCCTCGTGCAATTCGTGCACCCGGGACCGAGTATCTTGATCGTGATCATGGCCGTCCCCTCCCTCGCTCGAAAAGGCGCATAGCGAATGGCGATTGGACGGAGCCCGAAAGGCACGAGTTCCTCCCGGCCGGG
>JASHNV010000024.1 GCA_030041455.1 Spirochaetia bacterium | reverse complement strand
CGCGTCCAAAATGCCATGAAAAAGGAGCGAGCGTTCGATCGTCGCAAGCGACGCGAGAGCCTCCGCGCCCCCGACTCGGTCCGGGCACGATCGGAACACGCCCCGCGGGCACGAATGTTCGACGGCTTGAAGGCGCCGAAGGGACGGCCTCCGCGGTTTGCCGCTCCGCGAACTTTTTCAGGAGACCACGGCGTTCCCGGCGGCATCGGCGAACATGGGGATCGTGACTCGCTCGGTGGCGCTGGTCACCGGCATGATCATGGTTGCTCCCGTGTCGGCCGCCTTGCCAGGTACGCTCGGGGGTCGTCCGCCTCGATTTACACGGTCACGCGGGCATTCGCGCCTCCGATGCCCGCGCCCTGATCGTCCACCATCCCGTAGGAACCCGTTTCGGCTATGGGGGACTGAGCTTCCATCCGATGAACTCGGTAGGGAGCTCTCGAAGCGGCGGTGAGTCCTTTCCGACGATAGCAAAACGGGCAACGGCATTCGGCGCGGCCGTGATTCCGCGCGACGCTTCGCCTCCCGCGAGAGCGCTAGGTCCCTTGAGCCCCTCCTCGAGCCGCCGAGCCGCGGGGCAGCTGCTCGACGACGCTTCTCAGCTCCGCGATTTCCCGGCTCAGCCGCTCCACCGCCGCGAGAACCTCCCGATGACGGGCGACGTCCGGCCGCGGTTCGTCGGTGGTGAAGACGATCTCCCCGCCGGGCTCCATCTCGGCGCGGCGCACTTCGGACAGCGAAGCGATACCCTGTTTCCGCGCCGCGATCTCGATCTCGGCGCTCGTGATGAGCTCCCGCTTCAACCCCTTCGCGTCGACCTTTCCGTCCGCGACGAGGAGATCGGGGCTTCCCTCGAGGACGGCGTCGAGGCGCTCGTGGTGGAAAAGCCAGCGCACCGCAAAATGGTTGATCACGAGCAGCGTCGCGGCGCCGATCAGGCCGCCTGAAAGGGAGTTGTCGTTTCCGATGATGGCGTTCTGCACCGTGTTCGAAAGCACCAGAAGCACGACGAAATCGAAGCTGTTCATCTGCGCCATTTGGCGCTTTCCCGCGAGGCGGAGCGCGACGATCAGGAAGACATAGACGATGATCGGCCGGACGATTTTCTCGAGAACGGAGAGCGCGGGGATGAGCATGCCGCTCCAGTCCATCGAGAAGAGACCGTTGACGATTCCGCTCTGCATCGCGAGCCCCCTCTTGCCCGGTCCCGATGGGACGGGACTCCGCTCACAGTGTAGAACGATCCGGAGTTTGGGGCAACAAAGGGCTCGGGCGGTTGCCTCGTGGTGGCGGAGGGAAAGGCAGTTCCGCCCGCCCACGGGTCGATTTCGTCGAGGCTGGCGCGGTAACCGCTCGTCCCTCTCGCCTTGATCCCCCTCTCCACGAAGAGAGAGGGCGATCCCGTTGCCCCTTAGCGTGCTCTATTCGACGGAATCCATAACGTGTAAAGCCTTCCGCCGGTTTTTCTAGTGGTCTTCCCCGCCGGGGCACCGTTCCCGCCATCCGAAGCGAAAGCTACGCTCCGTAGCGAGGCAGGTCCGTTTTAGGCCACCGACCGATTGATCAGCGTGGGGTATGGAGCTTTCGCCACACGAGAGGCATACTGACAGTGACCGCACGCAGGAGACGACGAATATGGCCATTTCAAGCGGAACACAAACCCAGGACATGAGAAAAGCCCCGAAAAAGACCGCAACGCTCGAAAATGTTCGGAAAGCAAGGGAAGCCGCCGACGAGATCTTGAAGAATCACCGTACGCACTAGGGGTATCTCCCAAACGTTCACATGGCGCCATCCCTCCTTGATCTCGTGTCGTCGCTCTCCGGACCCGTGCTTGCTCTATTTACCGGCCTCTTGGTTGTCGTGGGGTAGGTTCAACTTCGAAACTTGGTTCGAGCTCATTCACGCCAGACCGTTCTTAACCTCGAAGCAGAACTCGCTAGGTCGCTCGAGAGGTTGGATGAAATCTCGGCAAAGATTCGGACTGAACGCATCGGTCCCGCCCAATCATGCATTGATTGGGATATTCATCGACGAGTTGAACACGGCACAAACAGACTATCTCACCGTTCTCGATACCCTCGCCTTCTGCATCAGAAAAAATACGTTGCCGGCCGAGACTGGGAGGACGAATATCGCGAACTCCTTGATCAAACGGTCCATGATTTCCCCGACGACGTTAAGAATAAAACCGAATCGCCAGACAAGAACATCTTTACGCTCTGGACAGCGTGGGGAAAGTCGCAAAAAAACGAAGACCTTACGAAGTCGTAGCAGGCGGCGATAGTTGCTTCTCTGATGCGGACGGAGGGCTTCATTCGAGTGCTTCGAATGAGCATAAGCCAAAAATCGCGATTTCAAACCGGTATGCAGCCGATAGGACATTCATTTTATCGGAAGTAGCATGAACGACGTAGGTATCGCTTCATAATGCTGTAGTGATGATCGCGGCGCGAGAAGAGACAGAGGGATTTCCTTCGATTGCTCCTTCCATCAAGATACCGCCGACCTCGGCGGCCAGATGTACCTGCCGATTCAGCTGTCGCTACCGCCTTACCCGCACTACGCTGAGTGGTCGAACGGACCAATGCCTGGCTCTCGAAATGACGAGGGCTCCTCGCTCGCTACAACAAGAAGGCCGTCACCTCGACGGCATGCCCTGGGTACCTGCCGCTTGTCGTGGCATCGGAGGGCCGCCTTCTCGAGCTTTCGAGATCGTCCCTTAGAAGTGGGCGCCGACCTCTACGTCGAGGTCGAGCTCGTCGAAGTTGAGCATTCCGTTGGAATAGCCTCCGTTCTCCTCGAACGAGCTCAGATTGTTCGAGTCGGTCTGGTTGAGGATCTTGATTCCGTACAGCACCTCGGGCCGAACGAAGACGCCGCCGAACTTGATCTCGGCTCCGACGCCCCCCTTGATCCAAAACTGGTTGAGATCGAAGAGGTTCGAGAAGCTCCCCCTCAGGTTCGCGCCGGTGACCGCGTCGGTCAGGGTCAAATTATAGTCGTACTCCGCGCCGATCATGGGGAAAAGGAATACGCCCCCGAAGTCGATGGGAATCTTGAAGAAGCCGGCGGCGGAGACGAAGCTCGCGTTCTCCGGGTCTCCCGTGGTTCCCGATTGCGGATGGCCGAAGTCGTTCTCGCCCGAATAGTCGCCGACGATGTTGCTGATCTTCAGGTACCCGACCCGAAGCTCGAGGTACTTTGACCCCGCGAAAACGTAGGCGTCGAGCGGCGTCGAGTTGGAGGTCAGCGTCTCCGAGTTCCCGGTATAGTAGTCCGACGCGCTGAACAGCTCGGTAAAGAAGCCGACGGAGCCGCCGACTCCGATGTCCGCGGCGAACGGACTTGCCGCGACGAGAACGAGCAAAAGAACAACCAACGAAAAGCGTTTCATACCGTACTTCCTTGTTCCCTCGACCAGCCGCAGGGCACGGCGCGCCTTCGCGCCGAGTCTCGGCACGCCGCGCACCGTCGATCGACCTGATTAGGCCGGACCCATTGAAACGGCGGGAACTGTCGTGCACACTCGATCGGCCCACGGTTGCGCGAGCACGGAAGGAGCACACCGAGCATGAAGATATCACAAGTGGCCGCGGCGCTCTATACCGTAAGGGACTTTCTGAAGAAATCCTCCCAGGTCGCGGAAACCCTGGCTGCCGTCCGCAAGATCGGCTACCGGGCGGTCGAGGTCGCGGGCCTCGGACCCATCGACGACGCGGTCCTTCGAAAGATGCTCGACCGAGAGGGCCTCGTCTGCTGCTCCGTTCACGTCGACGGCGAGACGTCGCTCAGTCACCCGGGGCGGATCGCGGGCAGGCTCGAAGTGCTCGGTTGCCGGTACGCGGCCTATCCGTTTCCCCGCGAGATCGATCTCGGCGGTCTCAAGGAAGTCAGGCAATTCGCCGCGCGCTTGAACGACGCCGGAAAGGCGTTACGGGCGACCGGGAAGGTCTTCGTCTACCACAACCACGACGTCGAGTTCGAGCGCGTCGGCTCCCGGCTGATCCTCGATGCTCTCTTCGAAGCGACCGATCCCGACTGCCTCGCCGCGGAGATCGACCCCTACTGGGTCCAGGCAGGGGGAGGGAACCCCGTCGCGTGGTGCCGAAAGCTCAAGGGCCGGCTGCCCCTGCTCCATCTGAAAGACTACGGCGTGAAGGCGCACGGAGAGCCGACGTTCAAGGAAGTAGGGCGGGGGAACCTCGACTGGCCGGCGATCATCAAGGCCGCCGAAGCGTCGAAATGCCGGTGGTTCATCGTCGAGCAGGATTCGAACTGGACCGAAGGGGATCCGTTCAAGTCCCTCAAGATCAGCTTCGACTTCATCAAGAAGAATCTCTGCGGTCGGGACTGAAGGCGCCTTCGGCACGGCGGAGCCCCGGGAAGCTGCGCTTCCGCTCGGGGCCCCGCGCGGAAACGATCAATACGAGCCGAGCTCGGTCCCGACGCCGCTCTCGATCTGTATCAGCTCCGTGGTCGAGGTGACGTGGTTGTTGAGATTCGTCGCGATGGACTTGATGAGTCCTCCGGGGACCGCGGCCGATCCCCACGCCTCGACGCGGAAGCCCTTGTCCTGGTCGGTATAGAGGATGTGGTCCGCGGTAAAGGTGCCCGCGGGAACTTGGATCGACTCCTGACCGGTAATGTACTGCGCCATTTGATCCTTCGTCATGGGCGCGGGGCCGTTCGAGGGCTGTTGGCTCGATGCGCTCGGCACGAACTCGCCGACCGTGTTCGATTGCGGGTCGCGGTAGCGGACCTTGGCGACGACATGGTCGGGGCCTACGAGGAACTCGTAGACGATCGTTTGGTCGCCGGTGTTGAACTTCAGGTGCCACCACTCCGAGTTGTCGGCGTTGACCTTCAGGAGCGCGCGTTCGAAGGTGATCGGCTTCCGGGAGCCGCCGTTGCTGCTGGAGATCTGCCAGACGGTGCCCTGCCCGACCTGGTAGTGCGAGCCTTCGCCGGCCCACCACCCCGTCCAGTACGAGCCGTAGAAGGCATTGAACTGGTACTGGTACGCCATCGCCGAGCCCGGCGAGCCCCCCGAGGGCGCGCTCGACGAGGAGCCGCCGCTCGCCTGCGACGAGGAACTGCCGCTCGCTGGTGCTTGCGACGAGGCGTTTCCGCCGCCGGACATCGCCGCGATCGCTCCCCCCATCGAGATGCACCCCGAAAGGACGATTCCAGCGCCCGCGACGACGGTCGCAAGCGCAAAGAGAAGAGAAATCCTTTTCTTCATGTGGCTGCTGTCCTCCTTATGCCAACAGGATGAAGTAGGTCTGTCTGTTACGTACCCTTACAGTATAGCACGGAGCAGGGGTCGTTCAGGCCGCGCCCAGGGCGAGTTGCCTCCGGGAAAGCACGGGAGTATGTTTACCTGCGCGCGATGAGCGAAGGAGGAGGCATGCAGACAGGAATCTTTTACGTCAGGCTGCGGCCGGAGATCGACCCCAGGGAGCAGTGGCTTGCCGTCGGCGGCAGGACGGTCTTTTTGAGCGAGGCGTTCGCGCGCAACAAGCCCTACCCGGTTCTCGCGGTGGACGAGCGCAGCGAGCGCGGCGTTCGGGAGACCTTCTACCATATTCCCGTGGAGAACAACGAGATCGGCTGGTTCCCTTCGTCATACTTCGTATTCGCGCGGGACTAAGCCGTCCCGGCCGGGATCGGCGGTCCGGCTCGACGTACCGACGCCCGATGGATCGGAGCGGCCCTTGCGGCGGCGTTCCGGAGGCGTGGGGCCGTGACGTCGGATCGGGCGCATCGTCCTCGAGCCTTTGGCGCGAGCTTCCCGTACCCGGTAGGGAGAGGGTTCTCGCGTCAGGGAGTCTCGGTCCGACCGCAGCGAGGGCGCTCGGTCCGAATCGCTCGCCAGGGTCGCATCGAGCTCGTGGGTTCCATCTCGAGCGTGCGACGCCCTGACCGACGCGCGCCCGCGAAGCGTTCGTTTGGGGTATCCCGAGCCTCGCACGGCCCGCGGCTCCGACCATGATCCCATCGCGCCTCGAGTTTCGGGGTATCTCGGAGGCGGGGAAGAGACCGTGCCCGCGCAAAATCCGCCGAATAAGGAACGATCGTTCCCTACGAGCCTGCCTGACGCGCCGCGTGCGGCGGACCGGGCGCGTCCGAGGTCCCCAAGGCTTCGCGACGCCTGTTTTTCCCCGCTCAACCTCGACACCGCGACTCGCGATCGGAGCGCCTCTCTGCCCTCGAACG
>JASHNV010000140.1 GCA_030041455.1 Spirochaetia bacterium | reverse complement strand
GGCCTTCGCTACCGTTTTCGACCGTAATGCGCTACAATGAAGCGCCGTGGCGGAATCCCCCGCAATTATGAAAATCGTCAACCCAACGACCGGCCGAGCCATCGCGGAAGCGGTCGAGGACGACCTAGAGAGCGTCGAGAGCAAGCGCCGGACGCTGCTTGCCGGGCAGCGGCGCTGGCGAGCGGTCCCGTTCGAAGCCCGAATCGAAGCCGTCCGCAATTTTCACCAGCTGCTCGGCTCCCGTATCGAGCCCCTCGCGCGGCAGCTGACCCAGGAAACCGGCAAGCCCCTCAGGCAGTCGACCGAGGAGATCTACGCCGCGCGCGGACGGACGCTGTACTTTCTCGAACATTCCCAAAAGTCGCTCTCCTCGGAGCTCATCATCGCCGACGGAGAGACGACCGAGAGCGTCCGGTACGAGCCGCTCGGCGTCGTGGGCGTCATCTCCTCGTGGGAGTTCCCCTACCTCGCGGCGACGGGGGTGATCGTCCCCGGCCTCATCGCCGGCAACGCCGTGCTCTACAAGCCGTCGGAGTACGCCACCTTAAGCGGCGTCGAGATCAAGCGCCTGCTCTACGAGGCGGGTGTGCCGTCGAGCGCCCTCCAGGCCGTCTTGGGCGGAGGCTCGACCGGGCGGCTCGTGGCGGAAGCCGAGCTTCACGGCTACTTTTTCGCGGGATCGGCGACGACCGGACGCGCGGTGCTCGAGCGCGTGCGATCGAGGATCGCTCCGATTCACCTCGATCTTTCCGGGAAAAACCCGCTCTACGTGATGGAGGACGTCGAGGAGGTCTCCCGGGCGGCTCGTCTCGCCGTGGGCGGCGCCTTCACGAACAACGGCCAGAGCTACAGCTCGATCGAGCGCATCTACGTTCAATCTTCGATCTACGACGACTTCCTCGCCGCCTTCGTCGAGGGCGTGAGGAGCCTCGCGGTCGGCGATCCCGCCGATACGGCGACGGATATCGGACCGGTCGCCAAGGAGCGCCAGAGGGAGCACCTCGCCGGGCTCGTCGAGGACGCCCTCTCGAAGGGGGCGCGTCTCCTCGCGGGGGGCAAGGCGATCGAGCGGGAGGGCTTCTTTTTCGAGCCCACGGTGATCGCCGACGCGAGCCACGCCATGGACATCATGCGGGAGGAGATCTACGGGCCGGTGATCGGCATCGAGCGGGTCTCCGACGACGAGGAGGCCGCCGAGCTCATGCAGGACACCGACTACGGCGTCGCCGCCTTCGTCTTCTCGCGCGACGAGGCGCGCGCCAAGCGTTTGCTCGACCGGCTCGATGTCGGAACGGCCTACTGGAACTCGTGCAACCGCGTGAGCCCCTACCTGCCGTGGTCCGGGAGGCGGAGCTCGGGGCTCGGCGTCACGCTCTCCCCCGCAGGCATCCGGGCCTTCGTGAGGCCGAAGGCCTACTTCATGAAGCGGAGCTGAGGAGCCTGAAGCTCCTACCGCCTGAGCCGGGGCAGGAGCGCCGGCCGCATGCGCAACTCGCCCAGGTACTCGGGGTGCCGGCTCGCGAGGTGGCGGTCCATCATGGGCACGCTCACGAAGACGAACAGGAGCGAGATCGCCGCGGGCCCGATCCCGGTCCACCAGTACGCGGGGTTGGCCGCGAGGGCGAAACCGTAGAGGCCCCACCAGAAGAGCACCTCGCCGAGGTAATTCGGGTGCCGGGAGAGCGCCCAGAGCCCGGTGGAAAGCACCGCGCCGCCCGGCGGCGCCGACTTCAGGTGGCTGCGAAGCTCGCGGTCCGAGCGGGCCTCCACCCAAATCGCGGCGGCCGCGACTCCGGCCGCGAGGATGTCGAGGGGGCCGAACGATCGGGTCGGCCGCAGGAAGGCCGCGTACAGCGGAAGGCAGCCGAGGAACACGAGGCAGGTCGGAAGGGCGTGAAACCCGACGAAGCTCGTCGCCCAGTAGCGGAGGGGTCCGAGGCGCCTGAAGTCGGCGTAGCGCCAGTCCTCCTCGCCGACCCAGCGGCGGAGCCAGTTCCACGTGAGACGTCCGGCCCAGACGGCCACGAGGCCCGAGGCGAGGCAGGCGCGAAGGGGCCTAGCAACGCCCGTCTCGATGCCGGCGAGGAGCCAGGAGGCGGCGATGAAGAGCGGAGCGACGCTCCAGTACGGGTCGTAGACGCTCGAGTTGTCGAGCGCCGCGCTTCCGGCGAACACGACCAAGGTGGCGCCGGCGTCGGCGATCGCCGCGCAGGCGAGCGGGCTTCGCGAACCGGAGGCGAGCGCGAGGAGAAAGCCCGCCGCGAGGGCGAGCGCGTAGATGACGGCGACGAAAAGGAGCGGGCGTCGCCCGGCGTCCTCGGCGGTGGTCAGAAGGGCTCCTTCCACATGCGCCCGAGCACGGCGAGCGGAAAGACGATCCACGCCGCGTTGGAGGCCACGACGGCGCCGAGATGCCTCGTCGCGTGCGCTCCCCACGCCTCCTCGCTCAGGATGATGGCGACGTTCGTCAGCATGGCGGTCGCCCACATGATGCTCGGGATCCTGATCCAACTCCTGCTCCGGAGCAGGGCGTACGCCGCGACGGCATAGTAGGGGCCGAACAGGAGGACGTCCATCCAGATCGTGACGCGCCACCAAACCGGCCGGGCGTCGACGAGCGGGTCGACGGTCGCGCCGTACCGATGCGCCGCGTCCACGAGAAACCGGGGCGGCCACACGGGGTAGGTGAAGTGAGACGTATCGGGGATGACGACCTGTTCGAGGTCGACGAAGTAGCTGATGAAGACGAGGTTCACGAGGAAAAAGACCGCAATCGCCGCGTCGAGCGGACGCCGTCGAAGCGGTACACGCCGGTTCATGAAGCTGCTCCTCCGATAAGCCTGCCGGTAGTATACACCTCCTCCCGACCGGGGTTGTCGAACGAAGCGGCGGGCTTTACACTTGCCTCTCGCGGCACTCCGCGTCCGAAGGACCACGCGTCGTCTATGGAAGATCGTTTCGAGCTCGTCGCATCGTACTGGACACTCTCGGGAACGCTCCCCGGTTCGCCGCGCGAGTACAGCCCCTACGGCTTCCGCGAACGCGTGGAGGCTGCCTCGCGGGCGGGATTTACGGGGCTCGGCATCTGGCACGCGGACCTCGATCACATCGTCGAGCGGACAAGCCTCGCCGAGATGCGCCGCGTCCTCGACGGCGCGGGCATCACGCGCGTCGAGGTCGAGTTCCTCACCGACTGGTTTCTCGACGGAGAGCGAAAGCGGGAGTCCGACCGGCAGAAGCGGAAGCTGCTCGCCGCCGCGGAGGCGCTCGGCGCGAAGTGCCTCAAGGTGGGCGACTTCCATCGCGAGCGCTGTCCGATGCCGCGCCTCGTGGAATCGTTCGCCGCCCTGTGCGCCGACGCGCTCGATTGCGGCGCGAGCGTCGTCTTCGAGCCGATGTCCGCGGCGATGATCGATACCCTCTCGGGGGCGGTCGAGATGGTGGAGGGCGCCGGAGCCGGAAACGGCGGCCTCCTCATCGACCTCTGGCACATGGTGAGCCTCGGCGTTTCCTACGAGGAGATCGCGCGGATTCCGCTTCGCTATCTCGCCTCAGTCGAGCTCGACGACGCGCCGATCGTGCGCCCGGGCGTGCACCGCGACAACGCGGGCACGCCGCGCGCCTTCTGCGGCGAGGGGCAGTTCGACATCCGGGGCTTCGTCGACTGCGTGACCGCAGCCGGCTACCGGGGCCCGTGGGGAGTCGAGATCATCTCCGAGGAGCTCCTGCGCATGAGGCTCCCGGATATCGCGCGAAAGGCGTACGCGACCACCCTGGCGGCGCTCTCCTAACGGCTCCCCTCCCGAGCCGGAGCATGGCATGCTCCGACGACGGGGCCGGCGGTCTCCAATCGTGGTCCCCAAACGCGGGTGCGCGCGCGACCCACGCGGGGCGATCTCGCGCACCCGCCCTGGTCTCGCAGTCCTGTTTCTCGTGACCGTCTTGGGCACGAGATATCCGGGCTCCAGGGCGATGACGCGCGAGCGGTCCGGCTGACGATCGACGGCTCACGCGCCGCGGCGTGCGGCCGCCGCGCCAGGCTCTCAAGGAGTCGCCGGGAATCGCTTCGGAGGAGATGCGCCGTCCGTCCAGCGCGATGCGTAGGGTGCCGGCGAACGAGCGGAACGCATCGGGCTTTCCGCTCCCTGAGACACGACACGCCGGCCTCGACCGACGCGGTCGCGCTCCGAAAGCCTCGTCGTGTCCTTCGTGCCTCCGCTCTCCGCATGAGTCGAGCCGCGTCCGAGGTTCGCGCGCGGCGCCGCTATGCTCTCCAGTCGGGCCCGAGCGTCTTCAGAAGGTCGAACCGATTCTCCGCGCCCGTCTTCCGGAAGATCGCGGTGACGTGGTTCTTGACGGTATGGGGCGAAATGCACAGCCGCTCCCCGATCTCGTCGTTCGAAGCGCCGTCGAGAAGGAGAGGGAGGATCTCGGTCTCGCGGACCGTGAGCCGGTACGGGCTCCCCCTGCCCGCGCTCGCGCGTTCGCCCTGGTCGCCGGGGGCGAGCCTCCGCACGCACAAGACGATGAGCAAGCCGTTCACGACGAGCGTGAAGAACGGCGACAGGGGGATCGCGCTCCCGCCGAGGCGCTCGCCGAACTGAAAGAGGTCGTTGGCCACCGAAACATACGTGAATGGAAGGAAGAGCAGGAAGAAGCGCTCCGGATGGGGAAGGAGAAACGCGCGTTCGACGCTCCGCCGCCGCGCGAGGAGCAGGAGCGTCGCGTAGGTGAGCATCGCGGCGGGGCCGCAGGTCGTGACGGTGAAGCCCGCCCTCACGTCGAAGCCTCCCTCAGGCGCCCGAGCAAGGACCGCCGCCGACAGCGCGGCGGCGTGCCAGATAAAAGCGGTCGCCCAGAAAGCGAGACGGGCACCCGGGGTGACCGGTGTCCGCGTGGCGACATGCGCAAAATGGCAGAGGAACCCGGCAAGCATGACCGACGCAACCGTCACCTCGTCGAGGAGGAGGAGATAGATCCGTCCGTCGGATGGGGCACCGAAGTAGCCGCCCGCGAGAGCGGCGAGGAAGTTCCCGAGGAGGAGCAGCGCCATGCTCACGGTCACCATCGAGAGGTCGCGGACCCCAGCGTCGCCGGTCCGCAGGTACAGCAGCCAGAGCAGGAGAAAGGCCGCGGGGGCGGAGAGAAAGGCAACGATCGAGATCGCGAGGATCCCTGCGGGCGACATGAGCCATTATAGGCTAGGAAGGGATTCCCGGGAACTCGCTCGTAGCCCGTGGTCCTGGAAAACGGGAAACGGCGGGGATGGCGGGCGCGGATCGCTTTCGCTACCTTGCCCCTACGTCGGACCGCAAGGAGAGAAACCATGGAGCGGAGCTCGCGATTGGCCTACCTCGATAATTTGCGCGCATTTGTCATCTTCCTCGTCGTCGTCATGCACTCGAACGTCACCTACAGCGGATTCGGGATGTGGTACTACACGGAAGGTTCCCCCCAGCGGCTCTCCCTCGCCTCCGAGCTGGTGTTCGGCCTCTATGGCTCGTTCACCCAGGCCTGGTTCATGGGGTGCCTCTTCTTCGTGGCGGGGTATTTCGCCGCGAGGGCGCTCGAGCGGAAAGGCGGAGCCGCCTTCGTCCGGGAGCGGCTCTTTCGCCTGGGGGTGCCGCTCCTCGTCTACGTCTTCGTGCTGCAGCCCCTCATCATGTACTTTCTCTACCACTTCGGTGCCCTCATGCGCGAGATGAGCCTGGCCCGCTGGTACGGTGTCTACCTGACCCGCGGGCTGTTCCTCGGCGGGACCGGTCCGCTCTGGTTCGTCGAGGTCCTCCTCGTCTTCTGCCTTCTCTACGCTCTCGTCCGCTTCGCCGTCGCGCGAAAGGAGACCCGCTCGCCGATGCCGGGCACGCCCAGGATACTCGGCCTCGTGGCCGCGACGGGGCTCGCCGCCTTTTTCATCCGCCTGGTCTTTCCGATAGGCACCGCGGTCGCCAACCTCCAGTTCTGCTACTTCGCGAGCTACATCGTGCTCTTCATCCTGGGCGTCCACGCGGGGGAGCGCGGATGGCTCACCGAGATTCCGCGGAGAACGGGCCTGCGCTGGTTCACCGTCGGTCTCGCGGTCGGCATACCGGCTTGGCTCCTTCTCATGGGCGCGGGCGGCGCTTCCGCCGGCATAGCGAGCTTCAACGGCGGATGGCACTGGCAGAGCGCCGCCTTCGCCGTCTGGGAGGCCTTCGTAGCGCTGTCCCTGTCGATCGGGATGGTGGCGTTCTTCCGAACCTACTTCTCCCGCGAGGCGCCGGCTCTCGCGACGAGCTCCTTCGGCATCTACATGTTCCACCCGCCGGTGTTGATCGGCATCTCGCTCGCGCTCGCCTCGTGGTCGGCGCCGCTTCTCGCCAAGCACCTCGTCGTCGCCCCGCTCGCCTGGCTTGTGGCGCTTGCCGTGGCGCTCCTCCTCCGGAGGACGCCGGTCGTCCGCGAGATCATACGGTAAAGGCGAAACCGTGATCGCATGCCTCATGCGCGGGAGCCCGAGAGGAAGGACGTCGAGGGAGAGGGTGAGCAGCGACCCGATATCGGCGCGAGCGCGCCAAGGTATCGGGTGCGCCTTCGAAATCCGGCTCCTTCCGCGGGACCGAGCTTAAGGGGGAGGGAAGACGACCGGCGACCCGGGGCAACCTCCCTCGACCTGGTCGCTCCCGCGGGGGACCGCCCCGCGGGAAGGGTGCGCGGGGCGGTCCCGCGTGAAAAACAAACAGGGTGTTCCGGATCGGTTTCGCCGTCGTGCGCCTTCGGCCGCGTGCGCGGGCGGCGAGTGTGCGAGGATCTTCCTTTTGCGCCGCCTTCGAAGCCCGCGCGGGTCGGAACGGACGGTCTCTCCGTGGCGAGAGGTCCGAAATCCAGGACCCCTGCGCTCCTGGCCGGAGATCGTTACCTCGGGAGAGGATGCCCGACGCTTCGATCGAGATGCCTTCCGTCCGTATTGCCATGCCCGGCGGATTCTGCTATAGTCCCGGATGTCTCTCGACGCGAATCCATGCAAAGGCGGAGATTATGGCACGAAGGTGCGACATCTGCGGGAAAGGCACGGTCACCGGCAACAAGTACAGCCACGCGCACAATAAGACCCGGCGGGAGTGGAAGCCGAACATCCTCAAGATTCAAACGATCATGGACGGAAGCAAGAAGACCATCCGTATCTGCACGCGCTGCCTCAAGCGCGGAAACGTCGTCAAGGCATAGAGCCCTCCCGCTCCCGAATCGGAAAAAAACGCCCGCGCCTACGACGTGATCGCAAGGCAGTCGTAGACGACCCGGTCGAGCGCATAGATGGACGAGGCCCGGACCACCACCCGGAAGTCGCCGAGCTTGAACTCCGTCTGGTCCTTCGGAAGGTGCTTGACTTCCGGATGGCGCTCGATCTCCTCGGCGAGCTCGCGGTTCTGCGTGAGGACGATCGGGCTCCCGCCGCCTATGACGAGCGAGAAGGGGATCAGCTGGAAGGCCGCCGGGACCCCGGCGAACGAGGCGGTTCCCACCGAGGCGGCCGCCGCCTGCCGCGCCTCGAGCTTGATCATGCGCGCCTTTTCGTCGGGGAGCGTCTCGTCGATCGCGATGCCCACCCACTCGAGCAGCTGATGGCGCACGATCTTGATGTCGTCGGCCCGGATGATCGACTGAATGCCTGCAGTCTTGTGGATCGCCTGCGAAAGCCCCGAAAGCTCCTTGAGGTAGATGTTCCGGTGGGTCTTCGGTATGTAGTACATGACCACGAGATGGACCGGCTGGCCGTCGGGCGAGCCGTAGTCGATGCCCTCCGGGGACCATCCGACGGCGCAGACGAGCTCGGTGCCGGTCGATCCGACGAAGTGCGGACAGGCGACGCCCATTCCGATGCCGGTGCTCGACTGGGCCTCGCGCTGCTTCATCATCTCGAAGAGATCGTCCCCGGTCTCGACGTCCGGGATCGCCTCGATGAGGTTCGCGAGGTATTCCAGGCACATGTCCTTCGTGTTGTCGGGCAGCTCCACGAGGCGACCGTCCTGGAGCGCGTTCAGCAGGCTTTTCATTCAGGTGTTCTCCTCTTCAGACGCGCGCTCGATCAATTCCCGTATCTCCTGAAGAACCACAGCTTGACCGAGTGCGTGAGCGCGCTGTAGGCGAGCAGGAAGATCGCAAGCCAGAGCCAGAAGACCGCCGGCAGCGGAACGAGACCGAGGGCGGGGCCGGCGAGGGAGTAGGGGAGCAGGATCCCGACGGCGACCACCGAAAGCGTCGAGAACGCGAGCGCCCTGCCGGGGCCGCTCTGGATGAACGGGATTCGATTCGTGCGGATGATATGGACGATGAGGGTCTGGGTCAGGATCGATTCGACGAACCATCCGGTGTGAAAGAGCGACGCGAGGTAGGTCTTCGTCGCGGCGGGGGTCGCCGCGAGCACGTACTGATTCACCCGGAAGAAGAAGAGCATGAGGAAGAAGGTCGCGTAGTCGAAGATCGAGCTCAAGGGACCGATGAAGATCATGAACTTCTTGATGAGGTCGATGTTCCATTTCTTGGGCTTGGCGAGGAACTCGTCGTCGACCCGGTCGGTGGGAATGCCGAGCTGCGAGATGTCGTAGAGGAAATTATTCAGGAGAACCTGGATCGGCGCCATGGGCAGAAACGGCAGGAAAAGGCTCGCGCCGAGCATGCTGAACATGTTGCCGAAGTTCGAGCTTGCGCCCATCTTGATGTATTTCGTGATGTTCGCGAAGATCCGCCTCCCCTCGATGATGCCGTCCTGGAGGACGAGGAGGCTTTTCTCGAGCAGGATGATCCCCGCCGATTCCTTCGCGATGTCCGTCGCGGTGTCGACCGAGATGCCGACGTCCGCCGCCCGCATCGCCGGCGCGTCGTTGATCCCGTCGCCCATGAACCCGACCACGTTGCCCTTCTTCTTCAGGAGCGTGACGATGCGCTCCTTCTGGGAGGGCGTGAGGCGGGCGAAGACGTCGGTCTCCTCGACCTGGCCCAAGAACTCCTCGTCGCTCATCCCGGCGATCTGCTTGCCGAGGAGCACCTTTCCCGCCGCGAGGCCCACGTCCTTGCAGACCTTGAGGGTGACGAGCTCGTTGTCGCCCGTGAGGATCTTCACCGCAACGCCGCAGCGGTTGAGCGACTCGATCGCCTGGAGCGCCGAGTCCTTCGGGGGATCGAAAAACGCTATATAGCCGAGGAGGATCAGGTTGGTCTCGTCTCCCGCGGCGAAGGTCTCCTTCTCTAGGCCGAACTCGCGGTAGGCTATCGCGAGCACCCGGTAGCCGTCCTCGGAAAGCTCGCGGTAGTCGTCGGAGAGGTCGGTCTTGATGACCTCGGTGAGCGGATAGATCTCCTCGTCGATCTGGTAGCGGTCGCATACCCCGTAGACGTCCTCGACCGCGCCCTTGCAGATGAGGACGTGCGTCCCCTCGTACTCGATGACGACCGACATGCGCTTGCGCTGAAAGTCGAAGGGCAGCTCGTCGACCTTGCGGCAGGTCCGTTCCACGTCGAGGTCCTCGTTCGCGAGGACCGCCTTATCGAGAAGGTTGCGCAGCCCGGTCTGGTAGTAGCTGTTCATGTAGGCGTAGCGAAGCACGTCCTCGCTCTCGCGGTTGACCACGTCGACGTGGCGCTCGAGCACGACGCGGTCCTGCGTCAGGGTGCCGGTCTTGTCGCTGCAGATGATGTTCATGGCGCCGAAGTTCTGGATGGCGTTCAGCTGCTTCACGATGACCTTCTTCCGCGACATCACGAGCGCGCCCTTCGAGAGGCACACGGTGAGAATCATCGGGAGCATCTCCGGGGTGAGGCCGACCGCGATCGAGAGGCCGAACAGCAGGGCGTCGAACCAATCGTGCTTGGTCACCCCGACGATGAGGAAGACCGCGGAGACCATGACGACCATGAACCGGACCATGAGCCAAACGAAGCTCTTCACGCCCCGATCGAAGCTCGTCGGCCGCGGCGCCCCTCCGAGCGTCTTCGAGAGCATGCCGAGATAGGTCTGCATCCCCGTGCCCACGACGAGCGCTCTCGCCGAGCCGCTCACGACGTTGCTTCCCTGGAAGCAGGCGTTCGAGAGCTCAAGGGCCTCCTTCGCGTCGGCGAGGATCCTCGCGGTCTTCTCAACCGGCAGGGACTCGCCGGTCAGGACCGACTGGCTCACGAAGAAGTCCTTCGCCTGGAGGATGCGGACGTCCGCCGGGATGATGTCGCCCGCGGCGAGCACGACCACGTCGCCGGGGACGACGAGTCCTATGTCGATTTCGGTCTCGCGGCCCTCCCGCGCGACGAGCACCGAGGTCCGCACGAGCTTGCGGAGCTTCTCCACCGCGCGGCCCGAGCGGCTCTCCTGGATGTAGGAGAAAACGACGCTCAGGAAGAGCATTCCGCCGACGACGGAGCCCGACCGGGGGTCGCCGAGCGCGAAGGAGAGGGCGCAGATGATCACGAGCTGGACGACGAGGGGGTTTCGAACGCGCAGCCAAATGTCCTTGAGGAAGCCGTAACGCGGTCCGCCCGCGAGGCTGTTCGGTCCGTACGCGTCGAGCCGTTCCTCGGCGAGCGCCTCGGAGAGCCCTTTCGCCGAGGTCTCGAGCTCCGCGAAGAGCTCCTCCTCAGCGACCCCGCAGAGCCTGAGAAAGCGCTGCTCCACGAGCTCGTTCCGCGCCGCGGCGGCTCCGTGCGGCGACGCGCGGCGGAGGCGGCCGTTTCGAGCGACGGTCGTCCGAGCGGCGGCGGTTTCCTTGGTATCGGCCATGGGAGGCTCCTCTCTTGCGTTCTATCTTCCGCTCGCTCGTTCTAGCGGCCGCGCGCGGCTCGAGCTCGAAGCTGTCGCGCGAGCGACCGCACTTCCTCGTTGCCGGTGAGCAGCGCCACCCCGAAGTATACCACCGCACAGACCAGGATCAGTGCGAGCAGCCGCCACAGCAGCTGAACTTTCCCGGGATCGGGCGGGATCAGCGCCTTGCCGGCGTAGGCGACGACGCCCATGACCGCTCCCGCCGCGGCGGTCTGGAGGAAGGAGATCTTGCGCCGCAGGAGCGGCGCGCCGCCGAGCTTCCGCTTGAGCAGGAGGAAGAGAGCGAAAAACAGGAGCGTGTTCGAGATCGTGTTCGCGAGCGCGATCCCGATGATGTTGGTCTCCCGCGGAAAGAGCGGCGGCAGGAGAAAACACAGGCCCGCGTTCGCCATCATGGTGAAAAGCGAGACGACGACCGGCGTGCGGGTGTCCTTCAGGGAGTAGAACGACTGCGTGATGATCCGGTAGCTCGCGATGAAGAAAAGCGCGAGGGAGTAGTACCGGAGGGTCGCCGATACGAGGAGCACCGACCTGCCGTCGAATCTCCCGAAGCGCAGGAGCAGGCTCACGATCTCGGGACTGAGAGCGAAGAGCCCGACGGCGGCCGGAACGGTCACGAGCGCGAGCAGCCGCAGGCTGTAGGCAAGCGAATCGACGAACTCTTTGCGATTCTCGACGGCGCTGTCCCGCGACAGGGACGGAAGCATGACCGTCGCGAGGGACACCGCGAAGACTCCGAGGGTGAGCTCGTTGATCCGCGAGGCGAACATGATCGCGCTCTGGCGACCGATGCCGAGCGCCGCCGCGAAGCCGAAGCTCACGAGCACGTTGACCTGGTAGATGCCCGCTCCGAAGATCCCCGGCGCGAAGAGCCTCAAGATCCGCCGGATGTCGGGGTCCCGGAAGCTGAAGCGCGGGTAGAGCCGGTAGCCGGTCCGCAGGAAGAAGGGCAGCTGAAACGAGAGCTGGAGGAACCCTCCGACGAGGGTGCCGACGGCGAAGGCGAGCGTGAGGTTCCGGAAGGTCCTAGGAAGCGCGAAGGCCGCCAAGGCCGCGCTCGCGATGATCGCGAGGTTGAGGAGCACGGGCGTAAAGGCGGGCACGGTGAAGTTGTTCCGGATATTGAGCACGCCCTGGAAGAGCGCGGCGAGGGAGATGAGCATGATGTAGGGGAACATGATCCGCGTGAGGCGGACGGTGAGGAGGAACTTCGCCTCGGAGACGTTGCCCCCGATGTACAGGAGCTTCACGAGGTAGGGAGCCACGAGGATTCCGGCAAGCGTCACCGCGCAGAGGGTGAGGAAAAGCAGCGTGAAAAACGCGGCGAAGAACTCCCGCGCGCCCTCCTTCCCGCGCTCGCGCTCGATGTCCAAGAAGACCGGCACGAAGCTCGCGGTCATCGCCCCTTCGGCGAAGAGCCTCCGCAGGAGGTTCGGGATCTGAAAGGCGACCGTGAACGCGTCGGAAGCCCAGGTGGTTCCGAGGAGGATCGCCTGGGACTGGTCGCGCAGGAGCCCGAAGAGGCGCGAGAGCATCGTCGTGACCGACATTTTCACCGAGGAGACGACGATGTTTTTCCGTTTGCTTGCCGGCACGCTCACCTCGCGCGGCCCGCCGGAGCCAGCGGGGCGATCCGAAGCCGCAGGGAACCTCAATCACCGGCGCATTATAGCGGAAACCGGAGGGCGAGAGAATCGCCGGCCGCGCCTACAGGGCGAGCCCGGCGAGGAGCGCGAGCGGGAGGAGGCAGATCGCGACGTGAGCGAAGAGCGCCGGAGCGTAGACCCGCGCGCGGTCGCGAAAGCCCGCAGGCGCGCCGAGTGAGCCGTTGAAGAGCTGCTCCGAGCGGGCGAGAAAGACGAGGAAAAGGAGCGCCTGCAGCCCGATCGCGGCGCCGAGGACCGCCCCGACCAACTCAGGATCGCGGCGAACGAGCGCGACCGCCCCGATCTCCGCGACGAGCGACAGGGCAAGGAGCGGGGCGGAGACGCCGCGGATGTACAGCTTCACGATCGGCCTGCGGAACGAGCTTCCCTGGATCGCGCGCGCCGCCTGGGCGAGACGCGCGGCCGCGGCGAGACACACGGCGATCGCGAGGGCTCCGAGCGCGAGATCGAGCGGGCCTCCCGCGTCGGACAGGCGCACTAGGGCGTGACCGAAGAGGCGGAGCGTCGGGCCTCCGGGGCCGGAAAGAAGCTCGGGGTTGGCGGCCACGAGGAGCGCGAAGCTCGCCCCCTCCACCACGGTGCCCTCGCGGCTTCCGGCGCCGAGGAGCCTGAAGGCGAGGAGCGCGAGGGCGAACAGGCAGGCGCAGCCCGCTAGCGCGGCGAGGGCGAAGAGCGAGCCGCCGAGCCACACCCCGCGAGGCGCGGCGAGGAGGCCCAGGGCGCTCGCAAGCGCGAGGAGGAGCGCGACGGCGCCCTGGGGGCCGAGGAGCGCGGCGAAGACCGCCGAGCGGTAGGCGCCGCGGAGCGGGAGCAGGCGCGCTCGCTCGCAGTCGAGGAGCCCCGACTGCGAGCGCAGGGCGATCGCCGGGAGGAGGGTGGCCGACACGACTAGGACCCAGCACAGGTTCGCCCTGAGAAACGCGAGCGCCTCGCCTCCCGGACGCCCGGCCGCCATGACGCCCGCGAGATAGACGTTCGCGAGGAGGCGAAGCGCGATGACGCCCGCCGCGAGGGCGACGAGGTTCCCGTAGAAGCCGGGATAGGCGCTCGGGCGGAAGCGGCGCGCCTGAACGATCCTGAGCGCGCGGACGAGCGTCATAGCCACGGGAGCTCCTCGGCGCGGATCGCCCGCCGCTCGCTTCCCGCCGCCTGCGGACCGGCTTCCCGGCGTCGGGCGACCGCCCCGCGCTCAAGCTCGAGGAGCGAATCCGCGACCCCAGCGAGGAAATCGACCTCGTGCGTCGCGACCACGAGGGTCCTGCCCCGAGACTTGAGGAAGCGCACGAGCTCGACGAAGCGAAAGGCCCCCGCGACGTCGAGCCCGTTCAGCGGCTCGTCCAGCAGAACGACCGAGGGTCCGTGCACGAGCGCGAGGGCGAGGGCGAGACGCTTTCGCGTCCCGCTCGAGAGGGATCCGGCCTGGGCATCGCGCCGGTCCGTCAGATCGAGGACGGCGAGGAGAGAGTCGGCGCGCTCGCGGGCCGACGAGCTCGGCAGTCCGAAGAGCTCGCCCGCGAGCACGAGCTGCTCGAAGGCGGTGAGGTCCTCGAGAACCGCGTCGCCGTCGGGCGCGAAGCCGACCGTGCGTTTCCAATCGTCCCCGCCGAGTCTCGTCTCGGTCCCGTTCCAGCGCACCGCGCCTCCCGAGGTCGGAACGAGACCCGACAGGCAGCGGAGGAGGGTGGTTTTTCCGGCGCCGTTCGCGCCGACGAGAAGGGTCGCGCTCCCGTCGGGGAGCTCCGCGCTCACGCTCTCGAGGACGCGGCGCTTGCCGAGGCTGCAGCATAGTTCGACGATCGAGAGCATGGGGCGCCTTTCTCCGTACCGCGCGAATCATAGCGGAAAGAGGGCGCGTGCGGAAGGCTTCGCGGCCGCCTGAGCCCCGGAGGAGAGGCCTCATTACATCGAATCGTAATCGAGTTTTCACGCGACTCTTACGCCAGGGAAGTAGCCTCTCGCCGTAGCAGCATGCGAGACGCGAACGCAATGACCGACGCCGTCGACAAGAACAGCCCCGCAACCGGCGTGCCACGCCGCGAGCTCCTCCTGGAGCTCATCGAGTCGAGGCGCATCACGCCCCACTTTCAGCCCGTCGTCGACCTCTTCACCGGCGATCTCTTCGGCTACGAGCTCCTCTCGCGCGGCTCGCCGCCCTTCGAGGATCCGGAGGTCATGTTTCATCTCGCGAAGGAATGGGGCATGACCTGGGACATCGAGTACGCCTGCCGCACGGCGTCGCTGCGGAGCATCGCGGAGCTCGGCGACGGGAGCTCGCGCTATCTCCTCAACGTGAGCCCCGACATCTTCTCCGACCCGCGGTTCCACGGCGGCTTCACGCTCGGCGCCATGCGCGAGCTCGGTATCGACAACCGGCGCATCATCATCGAGATCACGGAGACGGCCACGATCGACGATTACGAGGGTTTCGAGCGGCTCGTCCGCCACTACGTCGACCAGGGCTTTCGGATAGCGCTCGACGATTTCGGCATCGGCCACAGCGGCCTCTCCACGCTCGTCACCGTCTCGCCCCATTTTCTCAAGCTCGACCGCTCCATCGTCGCCGGGATCGACCGAAGCTCCTACAAGCAGAACGTCGTCCGATCGATCGTCACGTTCGCCGCCAACGTCGAGAGCAACGTCATCGCCGAGGGGATCGAGACCTATCCCCAGCTTGAGGCGCTCTTCAGGCTCGGCGTCCGCTACGGCCAGGGCTACCTCCTCGGCAGGCCCGCGGCGCGGCCCGCCGCGCTCGAGGAGCCCGTCCTGTCGCGCCTGCGCGTCATGATCGAAGACTACAAGTACCACCGCTTCGCGCTCGGCGACGGCTCCGTGGCCCATCTGCTCACCTATCCGGCCACCCATCGAGTCGGGAGCGTCACCTGCGAGGAGATGGAGGACCAGTTCCGGCGAAGCCACAACCTCGACCACGTGGTGGTCCTCGACGGAGACACTCCGATCGGGCTCGTGACCCGCCAGCACTTCTACCTCACCGTCGCGGGACGCTACGGCTACTCGATTTTCCAGAAGCGCCGCATCGAGGAGATCGCGAAGCGGGATTTCCTCGTCATCAAGGAGAAGGTGGACATCCGCGCTCTCGGACGATACGCGATGAGCAGGGTCATGGGCGACGTCTACGATCCGATCGTGGTGGTCGACGACGCTGGCGCGTTCCTCGGGACGGTCACGATGAAGCAGCTCCTCGCGACCGCCTTCGACCTCGAGATCAAGATCGCGACGTCGCTCAATCCGCTCACCCGCCTGCCCGGGAACCTCATCATCGGCTACTGGCTGGAGGAGGCGTTCAAGCGGGAGCGCTACGCGGTGGTCTACGCCGACCTCTCGCGCTTCAAGGAGTACAACGACCGCTACGGCTTTTCCTCCGGCGACGACCTGATCCGCTGCGCCGCGCAGGCGCTCGCCGACGGGCTGCCCGGGATCTCGCCGTGGGCGCGCCTCGGCCATATCGGAGGCGACGACTTCGTCATCGTCGCCGACGAGGTGCCCTCCGAGGCCGTTCTCGCGCAGATGTGCGCCGAGTTCGACCGGAGGAGGGCGGCCTTTTTCGACGCCGCCGACTTCGCCGCGGGCTTCTACGCCTCGACCGACCGCGGGGGAAGGCGCGTGCGGGTTCCGCTCGCCACGTTGACCCTCGCCGTCGTGAGCTCCGAGAACTTCGACGCCTCTCCGCACCCGGGCCGCGTCGCGGAGATCGCCTCGGCGCTCAAGCGACGGAGCAAGCAGCGCGGCGACAGCCGCTCCGTCAGCCACTACCTCTTCGAGCGGCGGACCTATCCCGGGGTCTGACCCGGCGCGCGGTCCGAAGACCGAGACCATGGCGTTCGACCCGCCGAAAGACTCCGAATCCGCGGGAGCCTTTTTTCGGCCCGGCTTCCCGGTCGAAGCCGTATGCCTCACGAGGACGCGCAAGCCGTGGCGAGCGCGAGCATCCCGAGCACCGTCGAGAAACCCCATGGCCCCTGATGTCCGCTTCCCTCTCTTCGCTGTCGTAGGGTGCCGTCGCGTCTTCGAGTATGCGGAGACGCCCCCGGGGCGCGTGAGGCTACCGGTTTATCTCGACGAGGAGCACCCATGCGTCGAGGATCGCCTTGCAGAAGGACACGACCACGGAGGCGGTCACCCAGTAGAGCCCGGCCGGACCGACGGCGAGCATGACCACGCCGCCGACCACGTAGGGGAGGGAGGCGGCCTGGGTCAGGGCCTGGTTGAGCCGGTGGCGCGCGCGGTACGCGGGGTCCGTGCCGCGATACACCCTCGCGTCGAGGAGCGAAGCGAGCGTCCACACGACGAGCCCCGCGACGAGAATCTCGATTCCCGAGGCGAGCGCCGTGAGATCGGGAACGAGCTGGAGGGAGGAGATCACGAGCACCGCGAGCAGGAGCAGTATGGCGAGCCGCGCCCGATCCACGAGCTTCGGCATCGAGAGGATCTTCGCGAGATTCAGCGAGAGACCGACAAACAGGAGACCGCTGAGAGCAGCCGCCCCCGCCGCCTCCGCGCCGAAGAAGCTCTTCCAATCGCCCATGGTGGTCCGCCTCGCCGTCGAGCGGATCGGTGGAGGATAGCGCGCGCTTCGCCGGTTGTCCATCCCGGCGCGCCCTCAAGGGACGGTGATTGACAAACGCCCCGGCGGCCGTTAGAACGGGTGAGATTGAAAAAACGGCCTGCGACCATCGAGACGAACGACCGGAAGCAGCTTCTCATCTTCGAAGCCGCGAGACTCTGCTACGATTTCGACCTCAGTCAGCGCGAGGTCGCAGAAACGCTCGGCTTGTCGCCCGCGACCCTCACCCGTCTGCTGAAGCGGGCGAAGGACCTCGGCATCATCAAGATCACCGTTCAGCCTCCCGACGGCTACGCGAAGGACGTCGAGATCGTGAGCGCGCTCGCCCGCGAGAAGCTCGGCCTTCGCGAGCTCATCGTGACGCCGTCCTCGACTCGGCCGGAGACCGTCCGGAAGGAGGTGGGCTTCGCCGCCGCGCAGTGGCTGCTCAGGAACGTCGTCTTCGGCATGCGGATAGGCTTCTCAGGCGGCCGCACCGTCGCGGCGGTCGTCCCCTTCCTCAGGCGAACCGAGGCGAGGCTGCGGATCGTTCAGCTCGTCGGAGGGGCGCAGGCGGCCGAGGAGGAGGTCCAGGCGGACGCGGTGGCGCGCGCGGCGGCCCTCCAGATGGGGGAGCGATGCGAAGCGATCCACGGCCCGGCGATTTTCCCGGACGCCGCGGCGCTTGAGAGCTTCAGCGAGAACCGCATCGTGGCGCAGGCCATCGCCGGCTTCGACCGTCTCGACGTCGCCGTGGTCGGCGTCGGAAGCGCCCTCTCCGACAATCCGCTCTCCCAGGCGGGCGCCCTCGGCGAGGAGGAGCTCGCCTCGCTCGCCGCGAACGGGTGCGTCGGCGACATCTGCTGCCGCTTCTTCGACGGGAGCGGCGGGGAATGCTCCGGCGCGCTCGCGGGGAGGATCCTCGCCATCCGGCTCGAGCAGATCGCGCGCGTCCCGAAGGTGTGCGCCGTCGCGACCGGCGTCGAGAAGGTTCCCGGGATCGCGGCCGCCGCCCGCGCGGGCCTCATCAAGACCCTCGTGACCGATCTCCGCACCGTCGAGGAGATCGCGGGGAGCGATCCGGGCGTCTCCCTATGAGCCCGAGGTGAGGACGGCGAGCGCCTCGAGATGATAGCTTTGCGGGAACATGTCGAACGGCTCGATGCTCTCCACCCGGTAGCCCCGGGCCACGAGCTCGCGCAGGTCCCGCGCGAGCGCGGGCGGCGAGCAGGAGACGTAGACGAGGAGGGGAACCCGCAGCGATGCGACGAAGGCCGTGAGCTCCCGCAGGCCCCTGCGGGGCGGGTCGGCGATGAGGCAGTCGAAAGCCTCCGAAGCGGCCGAGAGCTCCGAGCGCGCCGCCTCGACGGTCGAGCAACGGTAGACGGCGTTCGAGAGGCCGAGCGCCCGCGCGCTTGAGCGCGCCTTGCCGATCGCGACTGAGTCCGCGTCGAGACCGAGGACGCTCCCCGCCTCTCGGGCGAGCGGCAGGGAGACGTTCCCGTCCCCGCAGTAGAGGTCGAGGATCCCGCGCGGAGCGCGCTCGGCGACGATCTCCCTGATTCTCGCCCGCAGGAGCCGATTCACCGCCTCGTTCGCCTGTCTGAAGCCGGGATCCCGGCTCTCCGCCGCCCAGGAGTCGACGACCTCGCCCCGCTCCTCCCGTTGAAGCACGATTTCCTTTCCGTCGGGCGCGGGCTTCCCGCGGAGCGACGAGCGGAGCGCGCCGAGCCGCGCCTCGAGCGCCTCGTCGAGAATGGGGCATTCCTCGACGTCGACGAGCCGGTGGGACCCCGCGGCGTAGTATCCGATCTCTCCGCGCGGGCCGACCCGCAGGCGGGTCCGGCTTCGATACCCGTACTCCCGCGGAGACCGGACGACGGGGCGGAGCGGCGGCTCGATCCCGGCGATCCTCCGCACGCTCTCGAGGAGCGCGCGCTCCTTTTCGGCGACCTGCGTCTCGTAGGCGACGTGCTGCCACGCGCAGCCGCCGCACTCGCCGAAGTGGCGGCAGGCGGGGTCCCGCCGCGACGGGCCGGGCTCGACGATGCGCACGATCCCGGCGCGCGCGAAGCTGCCGCGGTCCTCGACGACGCGCACCTCGAGCAGGTCGCCGGGGGCGGCGTAGGGGACGAAGAAGACGCGGCCTTCGACGCGTCCGACCCCCGAGCCTCCGTAGGCGAGGGAGTCGATGCGGATCGTGAGGAGGGCCCCGGGCGTGACCATGGTCTCGGGCTGACTATAGCCGCGCGAGGCCGGCCGCGCCAAGCGGGTCGGAGCCCCCTCGGACCCGGTCCGAGCGGCTTGAGAGCGGCACGCTTGTCATCGGGGCCAGGACATGGTATTCAAGACGGCAGAGGCGCACCGGATATTATGAAAGTTGTCTCCTTCGGGGAGATCCTTTGGGACCTTATAGACGGAAAAGCGTACATCGGCGGAGCGCCGTTCAACGTCGCCGCCCATCTCGCGAAAATGGGCGTCCGCTCGGCGATCATATCGGCGGTCGGCTCCGACGCCCTCGGCGCGGATGCGCTCTCCGCCGCGCGGGGATTCGGGGTGGACGTCGGCTTCGTGAGCCAGCTTGAGGATCTGCCCACCGGGACCGTGGAGGTCGTCGTGCGGGAGGAGGGCCAGCCGAGCTACGTCATCCACGAGAACGTGGCGTGGGACGCGATCGCGCTCGACGCGGGACAGATCGAGAAGCTCGGCGCGGAGCGGTGGGACGTCTTTTGCTTCGGGACCCTCGCGCAGCGTTCCGCGACCAATCGCGAGCTCCTGCGGGAAGCGCTCCGCGTCGCCCGGCCCGCGCGCGTCCTTTTCGACGTCAACCTCAGGCAGAGCTACTACCGATCCGATTGGGTCGAGGACTCCCTCGGAGCCTGCGACATCTTGAAGCTGAACGGCGAGGAGGTCGACGTGCTCTCGAAGATGCTGTTCGGCGAGCCGCTCGACGTGGAGCCCTTCTGCGAGCTCGTCTCCAAGCGCTTCGAGATTCCGGTCGTCTGCGTCACGCTCGGCGCCGAGGGCGCCGCCATTCACGAGAACGGCAGCAACGCCTGGGTGCCCGCGGTTCCGGTCACCGTAGCCGACACCGTCGGCTCGGGCGACGCGTTCGCGGCGGGTTTCATGTTCGCGCTGCTCCACGACAAGACCCCGGTCGAGGCCACGAACTTCGCCTGCCGCGTCGGCGCGTGGGTCGCTTCCCAGCGCGGCGCGCTCCCCGACTACTCGGCCGACATCGTCCGGCAGCTCGAGAAGATCCGCACCGGCAACGTGGTGAGGTGAGAGCGTGGTTCGCGTGGTCTATGTCGCAATCGCCGTGCTGATCGTGGTCGTCGGGGCCGCGGTCGGGGCCTTGATCGTCTCGAGCGCCCGCGCCCAGGCGCGGCCGAAGCTCGCCTCGGAGGCCTCCCTCGCGCCGATCGCGCCGCTCGCAGCGCCCCCGATCCGGCCGAAGCCGGCCTCGGCGGTCTCGACCGTCGAGACGCCCGGGGCGCTCGATCCCGCCCTCCCCGTCGAGAGCGCCATCCCGCTCGCCCAGGCGGACCCCGCGGTCTACACCGAGCACCCCTTCTTCAAGCGCACGCTCACGACGAGCTCCGGGATCATCTACGGGGTGAGCGACGACGAGGGGATCTTCGTGTCGCTCGACGGCGGATCGACGTGGCACCGGCGGAACGCGGGCCTGCCCATCCGGGTCGTCTATCCCTTCACCGGCGACAAGATCGAGGTGATCACCGCGATCGGCGTGGATCCGGACGACGGAAGCAGGATCGCCGCCGCGACGCCGTCGAGGGTCTTCCTCTCCGAGGACGCCGGGGCGACCTGGACGCAGATACCGGTTCACGACCCCGTAAAGCCCGCGGCCTTCATCACGGCGGTGGCGCTCTCGCCGTTCGACAAGGACGCCGTCGCGATCGGAACGTCGTTCAGCGGCATTTTCGAGACCTCGGACCGCGGCGCGAGCTGGGTCTCCTACGAGGACTCCCTGAAGTTCCTCTACCGGGGCGCGGGATTCTACGAGGACATCGCGGGCCTCGCCTACTCGCCGCTCGTGAGGGGCGAGTGGGTGATCGGCGTCGGGTTCGGCGGCGGGCTCTATGCCTCGACGCCGGACCGGCGGGCGTGGACGCCCTTCGCCTTTCCGGAGCGGGGGGCAGGGGAGGTCATCCGGCAAGTCGGCTATCGCTCCGTGAAGAGCGGCGTCGTGCCCTGGGCTCTCGACGTGTCGACCGACCGGGCGTCCTGGAGCTTCTCCGAGAGCACGCAGAGCTGGGAGCGTCTCGCCGCGGTCCCCCCGCCGCCGCCCGTCTCCGCCGCGAGAGCGGCCCGCCAGGCGATCGCCCGGGACCGTTCGGGCATCTACCTCTCCGCCGCCGACGCCTCCGGAGCGGCGCTCGCGGAGAAGATCGCGTTCCTGAAGAAAAACGGCCTCGACTCCGTGACCGTCGACGTGAAGGACGACTTCGGCCGGCTCACCTACCGCTCGACGCTGCCGCTTCCCAACGCGATCGGCGCGGTCCATCCCCTGTTCGACATCAAGGCCCTCATCAAGACCGCGCACGCGAACGGAATCTACGTCGTCGGCAGGATGGTCGTGTTCAAGGACGAAAAGCTCTACAACTACGCCGATCGGAAGTACGCCGTCTGGGACGGGAAGCGGAGGGCTCCCTGGGCCAACTTCGTTCGGCAGGAAAACGCGGACTCAGGCCAGGTCTCCTACGTGCAGCGCGAGTTCTGGGTCGACCCCTGCTCCGAGGAGGTGTGGCGGTACAACATCGCGATCGCCGAGGAGCTCGAGCGGCTCGGGATCGACGAGATCCAGTTCGACTACGTCAGGTTTCCCTCCGACGGCCCTGTCGCGAACGCCGTCTACCGCTACCGGCGCCCGGGCATGACGAAGGTCGACGCCCTCGAGTCGTTCCTGTCGCTCGCGCGCAGCTCCCTCACGATTCCGATCAGCGCCGACCTCTACGGTTTCAGCTGTTGGTACCGCATCAGCAACTGGGTAGGGCAGGATCTCGGAGTCCTCGCGAGCTACATCGACGTCGTCTGCCCGATGGACTATCCCTCGCACTTTCCGATCGACTTCATGAAGGACGTTCCCTACCTCGATCGAGCCGGTCAAATCTACCGGCAGGGGACGGCTCGCGCGCAGGAGATCGTCGGCAACCGGACCCTCGTGCGGCCCTTCGTCCAGGCTTTCCTGCTCGGCGGCGAGCGCAACATGGACACGGCGGAGTACTCGAGGTACCTGCGCGTCGAGCTCGAAGGCGCGCAGGCCTCCCGCTCCTCGGGATTCACGCTCTGGAACTTCGGGAACGACTACTACATGGTCACCTTTCCCCTGACCCCCTTCGTCCCCGCGCGGTAGCTCGAAGCGGCCTTGACAGGCGCCTCTTTCGCCGTTATGATGAACGAACAGTACGTAATGTTGTCGCCATGAAGACCCTCAACGTCACCGGAACCGCGAACGCGAACCTCCAGAACCGGATCAACATCTCCATCGTGTTCAATTACATCAGGGAGCGCGGCGCCCTGTACCGGGCGCAGATCGCGAAGGATCTCCGCCTGAGCGCGCCGGCGGTCTCGCGCGCCATCGAGGCGCTCATCGAGGAGGGCTACGTCGTCGAGACCGAGAAGGCGAAGACCGAGAGCGGGAAACGGGCCGCACGGGTCTTGGTCAATTCCGATCGCGGCTACGTCATCGGCGTCGACCTCATGAAGGCGCCGATTCGCATCGCGGTCTCCAACTTCAACTGCACGCTCCTCGCCGAATACGACTGCTTTCGCATGGCCGAGGAGGTCAATATCGAGCAGGCGCTCATCGACGAGATCCGGCGGATCGTGCGCCTCACCCACAATCCGAAGGACCTCAAGGCGATCAGTATCGGTATCCCCGCGGTGGTCTCCCCCGCCGGCGCGGTGACGAGCGCGATCCTCTACGACAACCTCGAAGGGAAGAATCTCAAGAACGCGCTCGGCGAAGTCTTCAAGGTGCCGGTCTACGCCGAGAACGTCGCGAACCTCTCGGCGCTCGCCGAGGCGAAGTACGGCGCGGGGCGCAACCGGGACAGCTTCGTCTTCGTGGAGGTGAGCAACGGCATCGGCGCGGGAATCATCATCGACCGCAACCTCTACCGCGGAAGCCATGGGTCGGCGGGGGAGGTCGGTTTCACCGTGCTCGGCAGGGAGAGCCTCGATTTTCGCTCGAGGCGGAAGGGCTTCCTCGAGTACAGCGCCTCGATCGACGCGATCAGGGACCAGGGCGTCGCCGCGGCGCGCGACGATCGGGGCTCCCTCATCCTCGACCTCGCAGGCGGACGCCTCGAGGACGTCACCCCCGAGGCGGTCTGCCGGGCCGCCCTCGCGGGAGATCCCGCGGCGGCCGGGGTGGTGCGGGGAATCGCCGAGTCGCTCGCCCTCGCGATCCTGAGCATCGTCGTCCTGCTCGACCCCGAGCGCATCGTGCTCGGCGGCGAAATCAGCCACCTGCCCGGCGTCGAGACGCTGTTCGTCCAGCCGATCGCCGAGATCGTCAAGCGCTCGGTGCCCTTCGACGTGGCGCAGATCGCGCTCTCCACGCTCCACGACAACGCCGTGGTGATCGGCGCCTCCCACATGGCGGTCGAGTCCCTCCTCGTGGGGATGTACCCGTACAAGATCGAGGCGGAGGCGTGATGCGCTCCGGAGCGGACGCACTTGACATTTTGACCGGACCGGCGAATACTATGCGGATTACTAACGGTACGTTATTAAGGAGGGAGCGTGAGACGGCAGAGCACGGTCGCTGAAGGGTGGTGGGACTACACGACGCTCGACGACGAGCTCCTCCGTGACGCCGCGAAGCTCACCGCGGAGGACCTCCTCGCGCTCGCCCGACCGGGGTTCGAGGTTCGCTTCTTCGACACCCTCGAGGAGTTCTACACCGCCGAGGCGCTCGAGTACGTGTGGACCTGGCGCCATGCCACCGAGAGCGAGCCCGCGGGCATCTGCGGCCCGATCGGGCCGACCGAGCAGCTTCCGCTCGTCGCGCGGATCGTGAACGACCTCGAGATCGACGTCCGCGAGGGCCACTTCTGGGCGATGGACGAGTGGTACCGCGACGGCAAGGAGCTTCCCCTCGCGCATCCGCTGAGCTTCGCGAAGGCCGATCTCGACCTCTGCTTCAAGCGCATCGACAAGCGCCGGCGCATGAGCGACTCCCACCTCCATTTCCTGCGCGCCGACAACGTCGCCGAGTACTCGAGGTCCTACGACGAGGCGCGCTGCCTCATCATGCAGGGCGGCCAGGGCGACGTGAAGCACTGGGCGTTCAACGATCCCCTTCCCCGGGAAGGCGCCTACCGGGACGCTCCGCCCACGGCCGAGGAGTACCGCGCGCTCGGCGCGCGGGTCGTCCGGCTCCATCCGATGACCGTCATGCAGAACGCGCGGACCTCCGCCGGAGGCGCGCTCGGCGAGATCCCCTCGCAGGCGCTCACGGTCGGTCCCCGGGAGACCTGGAAGGCGAAGACGGTCTCCATCTGGCAGGCGGGCAACCACGACAACCCGTTCGGCATGCGTCTCACCACGCTCATGCTCGCGAAGCGGGTGGTGGACTCCTCGGTGCCGATGTCGCTGCTCGCCGACCATCCCGATGTCCGCTTCAACTTCTATCGGCCGGGCATCGGAAGCTGCGGCGCGGAGATGCATTAAGCTCCGCGCCGCAGCTTCGTTGAAAGAAGAGAGGACAGGCTCCTTTTGGCGCCTGTTTGAGAATTTCGTCAAGGAGTGAGGTATGAGAATTACACGAGGCGCGAAACGGTTTTCGTGGGCGCTGCCGCTCGCGGGTCTGCTCGCGGTCCTGACCATGGCGCTCGCGTCATGCGGCAAGCCGGTCGCGAAAGCCACGGCGACCTTCTTTTGGGCGCAGTACGACGGCGTCACCGAGGACTACCGCGCGAGCCTTGAGGCCGCGTTCAACAAGGTCGATCCGAACAACCAGATCGACATCGTCTCGGTTCCCTGGGACCAGCTTCACGACAAGCTGACCACGGCCCTCGCGGGCGGCGCTCCGCCGGACATCTCGATCATCGGCACCCGATGGCTCCTCGAGTTCTACGGCGAGAAGCAGCTCGCCGACCCGACGCTGTACGTCGGCAAGGATACCCTCGCCGACATCATTCCGGGCACGAAGGAGGGAGTCGTCAACGGCAAGCTCATGGGCATTCCGGTCGCCGCGGGGGCGCGCTTCCTCGCGATCAACAACAGCCTCGCGACCGACGTTCCCCAGACCATGGAAGACCTCGAGAAGGACGCGATCGCGGCGAACAAGCCGCCGGACCACTACGGCTTGATCATGCCCGGCAAGAAGAACACCGAGCTCACCGACTTCGCCTACTACTTCTACGCCGCGGGCGGCGATTTCTTCGCGAAGAACCCCGACGGTTCCTTCGGCAAGTCGACCGTCAACTCCGACGCCGGCGTCCAGGCGCTCACCTTCATGAACAAGCTCGCGAACGTCGACAAGGTCGTGCAGCCCGGCTACCTCGCCCAGACCCGCATGGAGGCGCACCCGGTGTTCTACGCCGGCAAGGCCGCCTACGTCATGATCGGCGCCTGGGTCGATTCCGCCATGAAGCAGGCGGGCTCCACCTTCCCCGTGACGTACGCGCAGATCCCGGGCTTCGCCGGTCATCCGTCGACCCCGCTCATCATCACCGACTCGATCGCGTTCTTCTCGGGCGGCAAGGCGCTCCCGACGGCGGGCAAGTTCATCGATTTCTGGTACAAGCCGGAGTGGAAAGGCAAGTTCGACCAGCTTGCGGGCTTCCCGCCCGTGACCGAGTCGGCCTCGAGCCTGCCGGCCTTCAACACTCCGATGTACAAGGCGATGGGCGTCGCGGCTCAGCACGCGAAGGGCTGGCCCTTGATTGCGACCTGGGACCAGTGCCAAGACGCGATCTGGGACGCCATCTCCAAGGTGTACCTCGGCCAGGCGACCCCCAAGGCGGCGCTCGACGCCGCGGCGGCGCAGATCGACAAGATCAACAACATTCAGTAGCCTTTTGGAATCCTTCAGGCAGGCAGGGTCGCCCTGCCTGCCTTCGATCCCGCCTGCCGGGGCTGTCCGCCCCGGCAGGCGAGGCCATGGGAGGGAGTGAGAAAAGTGGCCGACAGCCTGACCGCACCCAAGCAGCGCTTTCTCGCGCCGGAGGCCCGCCTCGCGTACCTCCTCCTGCTGCCGGCGGTCGTCGTGCTCGTCGGCTTCATGATCTACCCGCTCGTCTATGTCGTTCTCATGAGCCTGTCGACGACGAACCGCCTCGGCTGGCTCACCCATTTCGCCGGGCTTAAGAACTTCCTCGCCGTCCTCGGCGACGGCAACTTCTGGCGCGTGACCGGGAGGTCCCTCATCTGGACCGCGCTCGCCGTCTTCGTGAAGATGTCGCTCGGCATGGTCATCGCGCTCCTCCTCAACGTCGAGTTTCCCGGCCGGAAGGTCGCCCACATGCTGTTCATCGCCCCGTGGGCCTCGTCGGTCCCGATCAGCGTTCTCCTCTGGAGCTGGGTTTACACCCCCGAGTTCGGGCTCCTCAACCATACGCTGCGGATGCTCGGCCTTACGGGCAATCCGCCGGTCTGGCTCGGATATCCGATCTCGGCGTTCATCGCGGCGATCTGGGTCGACATCTGGATCGGGGTGCCCTTCATGGCGCTCGTGTTCCTCGCGGGAATGAAGAGCATCCCCGAGGATCAGTACGAGTCCGCCCACATCGACGGCGTGAACGCGGTGCAAAAGTTCGCGTTCATCACCCTGCCGGGCATCAGGCACCTCGTCCTCGTCGCGACGCTGCTCTCGGCGCTGTGGACCTTCAACGACTTCAACGTCATCTGGATCCTCACCGCGGGCGGCCCCGTCGACACGACCGATATCCTCATCACCTCCATTTACAAGTACGCCTTCGTCTATCTCAAGTTCGATCAGGCGTCGGTGATGGCGGTCGTCACGTTCCTCATCCTCACGGGGATCAGCGCCGTGTACGCGAAGTTCTATTTCGCCGGGGAGCGGAGGTCATGAGCGGGTCCGTCGCGGCGTGGCGGAGCCGGGGCAAGCCCGTCGCCGTCGCCCTCACCGTCGTCCTTCTCCTCGTGATGCTCTTCCCGTTTTTCGTCATGATCACGACGATGCTCAGGACGAGCCAGGAGGTCTACGTCTCGCCTCCGCGCTGGATTCCCCACATCGTCACCTTCAGGAACTTCGCGATCGTCTGGTCGCAGTACCAGCTCCTCGGCTACTTCAAGAGCAGCCTCGTCATCGGGGTCGGCTCGACGATCCTCAACCTGCTCCTGAGCATCCCGGCCGCCTACGCCATCGCGCGCCTTCGCTTCGCGGGCCGCCAGCTCTTTCTCTACCTTTTCCTCGTCGTCCAGATGTTCTCGCCGGTCGTCGTCGTCATCTCGCTTTTCAAGACCTTCTCGAAGCTCGGGCTTCTCGACACCTACTCCGGCCTCGTCATCATCAACGCGGTCTTCACCATGGCTTTCAGCGTGTGGCTGCTGAGCGGCTACTTCCGGAGCATTCCCGTCGAGATCGAGGAGGCGGCCTTTATCGACGGGGCGACCCGCTCGCAGACGGTCATCCGGATCATCCTGCCGATCTCCGCTCCCGGACTCGTCACGACCGCGATCTACACGTTCATCAGCGCCTGGAACGAGTTCCTCTTCGCGCTCTCGTTCATCCAGACCCAATCGAAGATGCCCCTCACCCTCGGCTTGTACCGCTTCGTCGGCCGGTGGTCGAGCCAATGGGAGCTCCTCGCCACCGCGGACTTTCTCGCCATCATCCCGGTGCTCGTGCTCTTCTACGTGATCCAGCAGCGGCTTGTCGCGGGCCTCGCGGGCGGGGCCGTGAAGGGCTAGCGCGGAGGCGCGACCATGACGAAGGGGATCAACTATTGGGCCTTTCCGGCCCGCGAGGACGGCTCGGCCGTGGGGCTCTCGGAAGCCTTCAAGGCGGCCAAGGAGCTCGGCTACGACTGCTTCGAGGTCACCGTGGAGGCGAAGGGGGAGCTCTCGCTTGAGACGAGCGAGCGCGAGGCCGGGCTCGTGCGGAAGGCCGCCGACGCGAACGGCCTCAGGCTCCTCACCGTCGCCTCGGGCCTCGCCTGGGGCGAGTCTCCGACCGATCCGGATCCCGGCGTGCGCGAGCGCGCCGTGGAGACGAACCGGAGGCTCATCGAGATCTGCTCGTGGCTCGGCGCGAAGACGCTGCTCTATCTGCCCGGCATGGTGTCGGCGGTCTTCGTTCCCGGCTTCGGGCCGCAACCCTACCCGGAGGTCGACCGCCGGGCAAGGGAGGCGCTCGCGCGGGTGCTTCCGACCGCCGAGCGGCTTCGCGTCGACATCGCCGTCGAGAACGTCTGGAATCGCTATCTCCTGAGCGCGCTCGAGATGCGGGGCTTCATCGATTCCTTCGGCTCGGAGCGCGTCGGATCGTACTTCGACACCGGAAACTGCCTCCTCTTCGGCCATCCGGAGGATTGGATCCGGGTCCTCGGCGAGCGGATCAAGGCGGTCCACCTGAAGGACTTCAGGGTCTCGGTCGGCACGCTCGACGGCTTCGTCGATCTCCTGTCGGGCGACGTCGGCTTTCCCGGGGTCATGGCGGAGCTCGACCGCCTCGGCTACCGGGGCCCCTTCACCGCGGAGATCGTCCCCGGGAGGCTCGGCGCGGCGGAGAAGGCGATCGCCGCGATGCGGATCATCGAGCGCTCGACGCGCCCGTAGGAGCGGAGAGGGATCATGGTGAGAGTGGCGATCGCCGGCGTCGGGTTCATGGGGAAGACCCACCTCGGCGTCTACCAGAGGCTGAAGGGGGTGGAGGTCGTGTCGCTGTGCGACCTCCGAAAGGAAAACACCGAGATCACGAGCCTCGAGGCGGCCGGCAACATCGCGACGTCGGCGGGCCTCGTCGACCTCTCAGGCGCGCGGAAGTTCGGCGACTATTCGCAGATGCTCGCCGCAGGCGGCTTCGACGTGGTCGACATCTGTCTGCCCACCTTCCAGCATGCTCCCTGCTCCATCCAAGCGCTCGCTGCGGGCTATCACGTCTTCTGCGAGAAGCCGCTCGCGCTCTCCATCGCCGAGGCCGACCGCGTTCTCGCCGCCGTGAAGAAAAGCGGCAGGCTCTTCAGCGTCGGGCAGTGCCTTCGCTTCTGGCCCGCCTACGCCGAGATCAAGCGCATCATCGACTCCGGAGCGTACGGCGCTCCGCGGTACGCCGAGCTTGCGCGCTTTTCCGCCGCTCCCGGTTGGGCCTGGGACGGCTGGACGCTCGACTCGAAGCGGTCGGGCAACGCCGCGCTTGACCTCCACATCCACGACGTCGACATGGTGCTCTACCTCTTCGGGCGGCCGAAGTCCGTGAGGGCAAGCGGCGTCTTCGAGCCCGACGGGGGGATCTCGCACATCGCGACGCTCTACGGCTATCCGGGGATGACGGTCTCGTCGACCGGCGGCTGGATAGCCTCGGACTCCTTCGGCTTCACCATGCGCGCCCTCTTCATCCTCGAGCGCGCGACGATCGAGCTCGACTTCTCGAAGGAGCCGAAGGTCGCGCTCTACCCCGCCGGAGGGAAGAAGAGCCCGCTCGTCCTTCCCGAGGGGGACGGCTACTACCACGAGCTCGCCGACTTCGTCGCGGGCGTCGAACGGGGAGCGACCTCGGGGGTGGTGACCGGCGAGTCGGCCCGCGAGTCGCTCGGGCTCTGCCTGCTCGAGATCGACTCGGCGCGCCGCCGCAAGGAGCTCGCCTTCAGGCTGTAGCCTCGAGGCCCCTTGAAGCGCCGTTCGCGCGCGCGGCATACTTGGTGCGGCTGCGCAACGGAGGCTGCGTCCGGTGAACAAAAAGGAGATTCCGCCCAAGGTCTTGCAGGGGTTCCGCGACGGGTGCGTCATTCCCGTCCTGCCGATCGCGCTCACGGATGACCGCGCGCTCGACGAGGTCCACGAGCGCGCGGTCATCCGCTACTACATCGACGCGGGCGTCGGAGGGATCTTGGTCGAGGCGGCGGAGACGAAGAGGCCCGAGAGCGCGGTTCGCGGCAGGCTGCTCGCCCTCGCCTCGGAGACGATCGATCGCTGGTGCGAGCGCAAGGGCCGCCAGATCCTGAAGATGTGCGGGATATCGAGCTCGGCGGCGCAGGCGCTCGAGGAAGCCGACTCCGCCTATCGCCTCGGATATCACGCCTGCCTCGTGAACCTCCCGAGCGCGGAGGGAGGGAGCGAGCCCGCGCCTCTCGCCCATTGCGCGTCGGTCGCCGAGGCGATGCCGATCGTCGCGCGCCACGGCGGCCGGCCGCTCTCCCGGGAGCTCTGGCGGCGCCTCTGCGAGATCGACAACGTCGTCGGAATCGCGCTCGCCCATCCCAGCCGCTTTCAAACGCTCGAGGCCGCGCGGGCGGTTTGCGAAGCCGGTAAGGAAAAGGAGATCGCGCTCTACACGTCAAGCGCCGACCGGGTCCTCGTCGACCTCCTCGCCTCCTACAAGATCCCCACGTCGGCCGGCATCAAGCAGGCGAGGATCGTCGGAGGCCTCCTCGCCCATTGGGGCGTGTGGACCTCGCGGGCGGCGGAGCTCCTGAAGCACGTCCATTCCCTGATCAGGGACAATCGCCCGCTTCCGATCGAGCTCCTGAGCGCCGAGACCGAGGCGATCGACGCGTGCGCCGCCGTGACCGACGCGGCCCACGGTTTCGCGGGCGCCGCCGCGGGGATCAACGAGATCCTCAGGCGGCAGAAGCTTTTCGCGGGATCCTGGTGCCTCGATCCCAAGGCGAGCCTCTCGGAGGGCCAGTCGGCGGAGATCGACCGGGTGTACGCCGCCCATCCGGAGCTCAGCGACGACGATTTCGTCGCCGAGAACATCAACCGCTGGCTCGCCGAGTGAGCCCGGGCGATCGGAAGGGCGCGCCTCCCGGCCGGCAAACAAAATCCTTGTTTCCGCCGATAATCTTGTGTACCATTGTGGGAGCCATGAGTCTCGAATTCGACCAGCTGCTGCTCCAGTCGCAATCGATCCTTGCCGAGGACGCGCGGCCCGATGTTCGCCTGAAGAAAGTCTGCAAGCTCCTGAAGGAAAGCGTCTCCTACTACCACTGGGTCGGGTTCTACATCGCCGAGCCCGCGCGGCGGGAGCTCGTGCTCGGTCCCTACGCGGGCACGCCGACCGACCACATCCGCATCGCCTACGGGCTCGGGATCTGCGGACAGGTGGCCAACCGCGAGCAGACCTTCGTCGTGCAGGACGTCTCGAAGGAGGCGAACTACATCTCCTGCAGCATGCACGTGAGGTCGGAGATCGTCGTTCCGGTGCTCAGGGAGGGCAGGGTGGTCGCGGAGATCGACGTGGACTCCCACCTCCTCGCCGCCTTCACCCCGGCCGATCGCGCCTTCCTCGAGCGGCTCGCCGAGCGAGCCGAGCCGCTCATCGTTTTCGAGGCGTAGCGCGGCCCGAGGGGACGCCCGGCCGGGCCGCACACGGCAACGCTATCTTCGATCCGCCGCTTCCGCCGCGAGCCTGATCTGCTCGGAGGCCTGTTCGAGGAGCGCCTTGGCTCTCGCGGCGTGGCCCCCCATGTCGAACTCGTTTGCCCGCTGCGCCGCCTGCACCTTCGCGATCGCGTTCTCGATCAATTCCTGCGCCGCGACGAGGTTCGGATGGCGGGGGCCCTCAGGCGCCGTCACGCAGCCTGCGAGAAGCCCGACGAGCGCAAGGGCCGCAAGCGCGATTTTCAGCGATGGCTTCCTCATCGCCGTCAGTGGTTCGCCGCTTGAGCGGCGAGTCCGATCTCATGGTAGGCCTGTTGGAGAAGATCCTTCGCCTTCGCGGCGTGGCCGCCCATGTCGAAGCCGTTCGCGTGCTGCGCCGCGCTCACCTTGTCGATCGCGCGGCTGATGAAGTCCTGCGCGGCCGCGAGATTCGGATGGCGCGAGGCGTTCACCTGCTGACCGAACACGGCGACCGTCGAGAAGAGGAGCGCGATCGCCATGCCGCCGACGATGAGCCTTCGTATCATACGGGTTTTCATGAATACCTCCCTTTTAAGTGAGGGGAGTGTACGCCGAGCGGACCGATCCGTCAACAAAAGAATCGTCCGCCCGAAATACCGGACGGAGGCCCTCGAGGCGGAAGCGCCGGATGTCTTCCGCCTCGGACCGATGGACGTTCCGACATTCCCCGCGGCAATCGATGCGGGTATCCGAGACTCGGCCCAAGGTCGGGCGCCTCGAGAGCCGGCTCCTTGACCCGGACGGCGCTTTGACCCAGGATCATCCGCGAGAGCCCGAGCGAGCCTCCTCGCCGGCCGGTCTCCCCCGGGGACCAGGGAGCACGCCACGAATTTTCACGGGAATCCTGCTTCGCCCGCGCCGCGCCCTCAGGGCACCCGAGCCTCCGATCGGCCGCGTCGCGGCCGGCTCACGGCGGGCAATCGTTCGATCGGCGCCTCCGCCGTCGGAGGCCTGCCCGGCGCCGCGGCGCAGGTCTCGGGGGCTCAGGCGAAACGCCCCGCCGGACGGGGGACCGGCCGGTCTCAGCCGCGCCTCCTCGACGCCGCGAGCCCCCCTGACTCCCGAGAGCTTTCCGCGAGGGGAGGAGTCCCGCCATGGTGAGCTTCGATCCCGTCCTCTGCCTCGTGACCGATCGCTCCTTTCGGGGCGAAGCGGAGTTCCTCCCGACGATCGAGCGCGCCGTGGACGCCGGAGTGACGTGGGTCCAGTACCGCGAGAAGGCGGGCCTCTCGGATCGAAGGGTCTACGAGCTCGGCATTGCCCTGCGCGCCCTCGCGAGGCGGAAGCGCGTGCCGCTCGTGGTCAACGACCGTCTCGATCTCGCGATGGCGCTCGACGCTGACGGCGTCCATCTCGGCCAGGGGGACCTGCCGCTTCGCGCCGCGAAGCGCCTCTGGGAGCCCGGGAAGATCTGGGGCGTCTCGGCCGCCACCCGGGAGGCGGCGCGCGAAGCGCGCGAGGCGGGCGCCGACTACCTCGGCGTCGGCGCGGTCTACCCGACCGCGACGAAAGCCGACGCCGCGCCGATCGAGAAGGCGGCTCTCAGGGAGCTCGCCGTCTCCTCGGGCCTTCCGGTCATCGCGATCGGCGGCATCCGGGCTGGCAACATGGCCGAGCTTCGCGCCCTCGGCTGCGCGGGGGTCGCGGTCGTCTCGGGGATTTGGGCGGCGGCCGATCCGGCGGAGGCGGTGAAGGACTTCCTCGCCCG
>JASHNV010000023.1 GCA_030041455.1 Spirochaetia bacterium | reverse complement strand
CGTCCGAACGGCTTCGCGCGCGGCCTGTCGCTGAAGCGGTCGAACACCATCGCCGTCGTCGTCCAGGACATTCGGAACCCCTTCTATTCGTTCGCGAGTTGGTACGCGGAGCGGTACCTCCACCAAAGCGGCTACCGGATGTTCATCTGCAACGCGAACAACGACGTCGCGCTCGAAGACGAGATCTTCCAATCGATCAAGTACCACCGGGTCGACGGGGTCTTGAACGTCGGCGGTACGCGAGACCTCACCAACCTCGTGAACTTCCATCTTCGCGAGGACATCCCCCTCGTTTTGGTCGACCGCGAGACGCACGGCTACCAAATACCGGCGGTGAATCTCGACAACCACCGCGGCGGCGTGCTCGCCGCGAACTACCTCCTGGATCGCGGGCATCGCAGCATCGTGCTCCTGACGTCCGACTTCTACGGAACGGAGCTCCGTCGGCGCGAGGGCTTCATCGAGGCGCTCGGCCGGCGCGGGCTGCCGATCGGGGAGGGAATGGTCGTCGTCCAGAGCGAGGAGATGTGGAACCAGGGAATCTGTCCGGCGCTGAGCTCGCTCATCGAGGCCGGCCGGATTCCGAGCGCCATTTTCGCCACGAACGACTACAAGGCGGTCCAGACGATGCGCATTCTCGGTCGCCACGGGCTTTCCGTTCCGCGCGACGTGTCGGTGATCGGCTACGACGACATCTTCATCGCGTCGGCGGTCGTTCCCGCCCTGACCACCATCAGGCAGCCGCTCGGCGAGATGATCGAGACGTCGCTCGAGCTGCTGCTCGCGATCGTCGGTCGAAAGGACCTTCGCGTGGAAAACAAGGTATTTCAACCCGAGCTCGTCGAGCGGGAATCGATCCGGTCGGTGGGCCTGGCCCCGCAGGCGGACGCCCGGTGAAGCACGCGAAGGGAGCCCCGAAGCCAGGGCGGATCGCCAAAGGAGGTGAGGTCGAAACACGCTGCGTCCTTTTCGTGCCGGGGCGGGATACCGCCGACCGGCGATGATATCGAGGGTCTCAATTCGTGCAATTAGGAGGAAATCACGTGAAAGCAGTAAAATGCTCGCTGATATCGGCGGGAGCGGCCCTGCTTCTTCTCGGTCTCTCCGCGCCGCTGTCGTTCGCCGGCGGAGCGAAGGAAAGCTCCTCGAGCGGTACAACGACGATCACCTACATGAACATCACCGCGCGGAGCAACGTCGGGTCGTCGGCCTACGCGACCGGTCTCTACGGGGCGATCGACGACTACATGGCGAAGCACCCCAACATCAAGATCGTAAGCGAGAGTCTGGACCAGACATCCTACCAGACCAAGATCCAGGCGCTTGCCGCCGCCAACGACCTGCCCGACATCTTCGACCTCAAGGGCTCGTGGGTCTCGATCTTCGCGAACAACGGCTGGGCGGTCGATCTCGCTCCGTGGGTGAACGCGGACGCCAAGTGGAAGAACGGCTTCACGCCGGGTTCCTTCGCGCCCGTGATCCGCGGCGACAAGATCTACGGCGTGCCGTCGCAGGGGTTCATTACCTCGATCGTGTTCTGGAACTCGGCGCTGTGGCAGTCGATCGGCTACTCGGACTTCCCGAAGACGTGGCCCGAGCTTCTCGACGCGGTCCAGAAGTTCAGGGCGAACAACGTCGTGCCCTTCGTGATGGGCAACCTCCCGAACTGGCCCGCCGAGTCCTGCTGGCTGAGCACGTTGGGCGATCGGTTGACCGGCACGGCGTGGACGCAGTCGATCATCGCGAAGAGCGGCGCGAAGTTCACCGATCCCGACTTCGTCGCGGCGCTGAAGACCTTCCAGGATCTCGCGACCGCTGGCGCCTTCAACAAGGACATCAACTCGCTCGACGTCGACCCCGCGCGCCAGGTGTACTACGACGGTAAGGCGGCCGCCTTCGTCGACGGCAGCTGGTCGATCAGCGCGATCGCCTCCCAGGCGCCGGCCGACGTGAAGAACGCCACGAGGGTCGCCATCCTTCCTTCGGTTCCCGGCGGAAAGGGCGATCCCAACACCGCTTCGGGCGGACCGGCGTGGTTCAACGCGATGGGCGCGAGCGTGAAGGACCCGGCGAGGCAAAACGCCGTCGTCGACGTGATTCGCGCGATCACCGACGGACGTCAGACCGCGATCACCGCCTCGCTCGGCGGCGTGGTCGCCTACACCGACATCACGTTCGACTCCTCGAAGCTCCCGCCCCTGATGGTCGCCTTCAACGGTCTCATGAAGAACGTCAAGCCGGTTCCGATCTACGACGCCTACATGGACGCGGCGGTCATCCAGACGATGAACGTCGGGCTCCAATCGCTCCTCATCGGCGCGGTGACGCCTGAGGCTCTCGCCGAGCAAATCCAGGCGGCGGAGGACAAGGTGTCGGCGAACTAGGCGCGGAGGGGCTCCTCCCGCTTCGTGGCGAGAAAGGCCGGAGCGACCGGTCTCCTCCTGGAGGCTTCGCTCCGGGCCTCATCGCTCGAGTGACCCCGGCATCGGTCCGCCGCCGGTTCGCGAGAGAAGCGGCGGCGGGATCTCCGCGCGGACAAGCAGGGAGCATTGCGGCATGAAAAACAGGGCATTGCGGCCGAACGCCACGACCATTCTTCTCTACCTTCTTCCCGCGCTCCTCCTCTACTCCTACATCGTGACGTTTCCGATCCTCGGCGCGCTCAGGCTGAGCTTCTTCCGGTGGATGGGCGGAGCGCGAATGGAGTTCGACGGACTCGGCAACTACGCGACGCTCCTCAAGGACGGCATCTTCTGGCAGTCCTTCCTCAACAACGTGACGATCACGTTGGTATGCCTCGTCGGGCAGATCGGGATCGCGGTCGTCTTCGCGCTCATGCTCGGATCGAGGCTGATCAGATCGAAGGGGTTCTTCCGCACCACCGCTTTTTTCCCCGCCACGCTTTCGGCGGTCGTGGTCGGCTTCGTCTGGACCTTCATCTTCGACTACCGTTTCGGCATGATGAACACGGTGCTCAGGCTGTTCGGGCTCGACTGGCTCACGAAGGCCTGGCTCGACGATCCCAGCACCATCGTGCTGTTCGTGAGCGTTCCGATCGTCTGGCAGTACATCGGCTTCTATATGGTGATCATCCTCTCGGCCGTATCGTCGATCGATCCGGGGGTCCTCGAGTCCGCCGAGATCGACGGGGCGACGAGCGTGCAGAAGGCCTTCCGCGTCACCCTGCCGATGATCATGGACACTCTCGCGGTGGCGGTCATGCTGTGCATCTCAGGCAACATGAAGATATTCGACTCGATCTACGTCATGACCAACGGAGGCCCCGGCAACAGCTCGATGGTGGTCGCGATGTACGTCTACAAGACGAGCTTCATCGACAGCGACTACGGCTACGGGGGCACCGTCTCGATCGGCATCCTGCTCCTGAGCCTCGCGCTCATCCTGCTGAGCCGCAGGCTCATCGGGGGCCGAAGGGAGCGTGGACGCTGATGCGCCGCGACATCGCTGCGCGCGCGCCGGCCAACTCGGCAAGCAGGATTCGCGGAGCCATCGCCGGGATCTTGGGAAACGCGGTCCTCGGGATCTTTTCCCTGACCTGCGTCTTCCCGATCGTCTGGATGTTCTATTCGTCGCTCAAGACCCAGACCCAGTTCGCCCTCTCCACCTTGAGCCTTCCGGTCCGGCCGATTCTCGACAACTACGTCGCCGCGATCCAGAGTCACATGGGACTGTACCTCCTGAATACGCTGCGGAACACGGCGATCTCGGTCGCGCTTATCGTCCTCCTCTCGTTCGTCACCGGGTATTTCCTCTCGCGCTTCCGTTTCAGGGGCCGCAACCTCCTCTACGCCTACTTTCTCATCGGGATGCTCATACCCATCCACGCGCTGCTCGTGCCGATGTTCATCCAGCTGAAGACCGCCGGCCTCCTCGACAGCTGGTACACGTTGCTTTTGCCCTATGTCGGCTTCGGCCTGCCCATCGGCATCGTGCTCGCGGAGAGCTACGTCGGCGGCATCCCGCGCGAGCTCGAGGAGGCGGCCGCGATCGACGGAAGCGGCTTCTCGCGCACGCTGTTCACGATTATCATGCCGCTCGCTGCGCCCGTGCTCGCCGCGATCGCGATCATTCAATCCTTTGCCGTTTGGAACGAGTTTCCCTTCGCGCTCATCCTCATCACGAGCGACCAATGGATCACGGCCCCAGTCGGCCTGTCGACCGTCTTCCGCTCGGAGCACTTCACCGACTATCCCGGGCTCATGGCGGGCATCATGACGACGATGGTTCCGGTCTTGATCGTCTATTTTTTATTCAGCAACCGAATCATGAAGGGCATGACCGCCGGAGCGGTCAAGGGGTAGCCCGCATGATTTCGAGGGAGGAGCTCACGGTGTACAAGGCATTTTCAGCGCGGGCGCTCGGCTTTCCGCTTCCGCTCATTGACGCGATAGGAGCCGCGGGGAAGAACGGCTTCGAGGGATACTGGCTCGACATCCGCGCCGACCTCGCTCCGGGCCTCTCCCGGGTGCGCGACGCGCTCGATCGCGCCCGCATGAAGGCCGCGGGGTTCGGTCTGCCCGTCGACCTGCGGGGCGACGATCATAGCTTCGAGGAGGAGCTCGGCGAGCTCCCGAAGTGGGCGCGCCTTGCCTCCGAGCTCGAGATCGACCGCTGTATGACCTGGATCGCGCCCGCGAGCGACAAGCTCGACTACGAGGAGAACTTCGCGCTCCACGCCGCTCGTCTGCGCCGAGCGGCCGGGATCCTCGCCGAGCGCGGCATCCGGCTCGGGATCGAGTTCGTGGCGCCCGAGCGCGCTCGCCGGGGCCGCAGGTACGGGTTTATCCACACGCTCGACGAGGTCCTCGAGCTCTGCGCCGCCATCGGGACCGGGAACCTCGGCGTCGTTCTCGACGTGTGGCACTGGGACCTCGCCGGTCACTCGCTCGGGGACTTCGCGAAGATTCGCGGAGAGGACCGCGTGATCGTCGTCCACCTGAACGACGCTCCCCGCGCCGTCCCGGCCGAGGAGCAGGAGGATCTCGCGAGGACCCTTCCGGGCGAGACCGGCGTCCTCAAGATCGGTCCCTTCTTCCGGGGGCTCCTCGCGATGGAGTACTCCGGCCCGGCGCTCGTCGAGCCGTTCAGCGCGGCCGTCAAGGCGATGCGCTTCGACGACGCGGTATCGGCCGCGAAACGCGCGATCGACGCGGTTTGGCCTCGGGAGGGCACGACATGAAAAGAGTGGTGCTTCAGAACAAGAAAGCGTGGATCGAGGAATGTCCGGACCCCGTCGCCGAGGGCGCATGGGTCGTGGTGAAGGTGCACGCCTCCCCGATTTGCGGCAGCGACAAGAACGCCTACTTCTCAAGCGATGCGGTGCGCACCGCAGGCCACGAGGGGACGGGCGTCGTCGTCGAAACTGCCGGTTCGAGCCTCTTGAAGAAGGGGAGCCGAGTCATCCTCAATCCCCTCTCGGGCTGCGGAACGTGCGACCTCTGCAGGACCGGGAACTATATCTATTGCCTGAGCAAGCCGCCCTTCGAGACGCACTTCGCCGAGTACGTCCGGGTCCAGGACTTCGTGTGCAGCCCGCTCCCCGACGACATTTCCTTCGAGCTCGGCTCCCTCGCGGGGTGCGCGCTCTCCCCGGCGCTCAACGCGATCAAGCGCATGAGGTTGGGCGGCTTCGACACCGTGCTCGTCACCGGGCTCGGTCCGGTGGGAATGGGAGCCCTCACGATCTGCGCGCTGCTCGGCGCTCGGGTCATCGCCGTCGACTCGATCGCGTTCCGAAAGGAGATGGCCGCCGAGCTCGGAGCGGAGATCGTGCTCGACGCGAAGGATCCCGACCTCGGCGGGAAAATCAGGGAGGCGATGAACGGCCTCCCGCTCACGAAGGCGATCGATACCTCCGGGAGCGGGGAGGCCGAGCGGACCTGCATCGACGCCGTGGGTCCGGGGGGCACGGTCGCTTTCATCGGGGAGAACCGCGGCGAGATCCCGGTATCGCCGAGCAGGGATTTCATCAGGAAGGGCCTCACGCTCCTCGGAGCCTGGCACTATAACCTCAACGACGCGGGAGACATGCTCGCGATTCTGAGGCGATCCCCGACGGTCGGCCGTCTCATCACGAACGTCTTCAGGCTCGAGGAGGCGCAGGCCGCCTTCGACACCTTCGTCTCAGGCGACGCCTGCAAGGTCGTCTTCAGGCCCTAGCCGCGCCTTGAGAAAAAGCGCGAGACCAAGGAGGCGCGCTATCATGCAGATACAGATCGACAAACATTGGGAGCTCCGCTCGGAAGGCCTCGAGGTCGGACCGGCGGATTGGCCGAGGGTCGCGAGGGAGGAGTCCGGATGGCTTCCCTGCAGCCTGCCGTGCGACGTGCACGTGCCTCTGATCGAGAGCGGCGCGATCCGGGAGCCGCTCGATACGCTCAACTCCTACGATTGCGAGTGGATAGAGGGAAAGTCCTGGTGGTTCCGCGGCCGCTTCGAGTCCCCGGAGGGCTTTCGCGAGCTCGAACGCTGCGAGCTTCGCATGGAGATGCTCGACGTCGAGGCCGACGTCTTCCTGAACGGCGCCCACCTCGGGCGCCACCGCAGCGCCTTCTACCCGTTCGCCGCCGAGGTGAAGCGGCTGCTGCTTCCCGGGACCAACGTCGTCGGCGTGCGCGTGACCTCCGGGATCGAGCGGGTGAGCGACCAGGATCTCGCAGGCTTCAAGCCGAACGTCTCGACCGAGGCGAAGGCCGGCAGGGGCGACCGCGGAGAGCCGAGGCGGGCGCTCCTGCGAAAGCCGCAGTACGTCTTCGGCTGGGACTGGGGTCCGCGGGTCGCGACCGCGGGCATCATGGGCGACGTCACCCTGGAGTGCTCCCGGGCGCTCCGATGGACGGGCTTGCACGTATCGACGAAGGAGGCGACCTCCGCCCGGGCGGTTCTCGCGGTCAGGGCCGAGATCGAGAACACCCACCTCTTCTCGACTCGAGAGGGCGAGGTCGTGATCGAGCTCAAGCGGTCGGGGAGGCTCGTCGCCTCCGCGAGGGAGGAGAGACTTCTTCGTTCCGGCGTGAACTATTTCGAGCTCGTACTGGCGGTCGAGAAGCCCGAACTCTGGTGGCCCAACGGCTACGGAGGCCAGCCGCTCTACGATCTCGGCGCGCGGGCGGCGAGCGACGGAGAGGCGGTCGAGTTCCCGATTCAGCGAATCGGGATCCGCACGGTGGAGCTCGACCAGACTCCGGAGCTCGGCGGGCGGCGCTTCGCCCTCGTGGTGAACGGCGAGCGCATCTTCTGCAAGGGGGCGAGCTGGGTCCCGCCCGACTCGATCTACGCGCGCGTGACGCCCGAGAAGTACGAGCTCCTCGTCGAGGAGGCGCGCGAGGCGAACTTCAACATGCTCAGAATCTGGGGCGGCGGCCGCTACGAAGCCGAGCCGTTCTACGCGGCGTGCGACCGCGCGGGCATCCTGATCTGGCAGGACTTCATGTTCGCCTGCTCCGTCTACCCCGACAACCGGGAGTGGTTCCGCGAGGAGGTCAGGAGAGAGGCGGAATACCAGACGCGGCGGCTCCGCAACCACGCGTGCATCGCGCTCTTCTCGGGGAGCAACGAAGACAGCTGGTTCTTCGACGAATGGTGGGACGGCGTCGCCGCGCCGAAGCCGGCTTTCGACGGAGGCGCCGCCACCTACAACCTCATCCTCCCCGCGGCGGTCCAGGCGAGCTGTCCGGAAATCCCCTACTGGAACGGCTCGCCCTACGGCGGCGAGCACCCGAACGGCAACGACGCCGGCGACCGCCACCATTGGCTCGAGTGCACGATGAGCCCCATCATGGCGAACCGTATTCGGCCGGAGGCCTACGACGAGGTGACCGCCCGCTTCGTATCCGAGTACGGCTACATCGCGCCGACCGTCCGTTCCTCGATCGAGCGCTATCACGCCGGAGCGCCCGTCGAGCGGGACGGCGCCGTGTGGAGCCACCACAACAACACCTTCGAGAAGGGAACCGTGATCGAGGGCATCCGCCGGCATTACCGCGACCCCGAGGGCATGTCCATGGACGAGTACCTGCTGTACGCCGCGCTCGTCCAGTGCCTCATGTACGGCTACTCCCTCGACGCCCTCAGGGTGAGCGAGCGCAACTCCGGTGCGCTTTTCTGGATGTACACCGACTGCTGGGGCGAAACGGGTTGGACGATCGTCGATTACTACGGCGCGCGAAAACCGGCGTTCTACGCCGTCAAGCGCGCCTTCGCGCCGCGGCGGCTCGTCCTGCGCGCGAAGGACGGAGAAGTGGTGATCCACGCCGCGAACGACACGCCCGAGCGAGCCGCGCTCGCCCTCGAGATCGGCGTGGTCGACCTCGCGCGCGAATGCGACCCGCGCGAGACCCGCACGGTCGAGATCCCGGCGCGCTTCCGCGGGGTCCTCGCCCGGGTCCCGAAAACCAAGACCGATCCCTCGCGCGAGCTCTGGTACGCCCGGGCGCCGGGCGGGAGCGGCTATCTTCCGGCGACGCTCCGCGAGACGGAAACCCGAAAGCTCTCGCTCCTCGAACCCGATCTCGCCGTGTCCGGAATCGGAGCGGAAGGGGGCCGGCCGAGCTTCACGGTCCGCTCCCGGCGCTTCGCCCACGCGGTGCACTTCGGGTTCCCGGCGGACGTTCGGCTCTCAGACGAGTTCTTCGACCTTCTTCCCGGCGAGGAGCGCACGGTCGCGATTCTCTCGGGGAAGGCCCCCGCCCGCGCGATCGAGGCGCGGAGCGTTCTCTCCCCGCCGCCCGTCGCGAAGCGCTGAGAGATCCGCAGGAGCGCGGCCGTCCGAGGGGCCGAGAAGCTCCCGGGGAGATCGCCTGCGAAGGCCTCTCCCGGTCCCTCGACGGCTCGGGAGCGGCTCCGCCGATTCGAAGCGATTTCGTCCGCTTTCGGCGACCTCCTGAGGCGGAAGAGCGGCGCGATCCTCGAGGCGCCCGCCGCGCTTTCTGAACGTCCCCGCGCGGCAGTCCGGCCGCTTTCGGCTCGCGCGGTTCGACGCCTACATGCTCCGGTACGTGGTATACTCCCCCAAGCGAAGCGTCGAACGGCCGAGGTCCCTCGTGTAGCGAGCGCCCGGAGAAACCATGCGCTCCCTACATGCCCTTCCCGAATTTCCCAGGACCCGGGAGCCGCGGCGATCCTCCGAGATTGCCATGACCTTCGGGGACGCGAGACCGACGTGGCCGCGACGCCTTGGCGGAGGATCGAGACGAAGCGCGGCACGCGGAAGAGCCTACCGGCTCTTCGGAAGTTTTTCCGCCGCGACGTAGCGGCGCGTGGAGATTGCGATGAAAAAACCGGCGATTGCGCTCTTCCTCTTCGCGGCGCTTGCGACGGCCGCATTTTCCGACCCCGCGAAAGAGGGGCTGTACCTCGACCAGAACGTCCAGGCCTCCTACGATCCGCTCGGGCTTCAGTTTGTCACCCAGCTCTACTACCGGGTACCCCTCATAACGTCGGGCGGCGTTCTCTGGGAGCCCACGAAGGTGGACTTCGGAGTCCAAAACAACCTTTCCCCAAGCTACGAAATGACCGGAGTATTCGTCACCATCGAGCCGATCGCGGTGTTCAGCCTTACGCTCACCGCCCAGGTGGCCGGCTTCTACAACACGTTCGGGTTCGGCTTCTACGACCTGAGCGGCTACAACGCCGGGTTCGACGACAACTCCTTGAACGCGCTCCCCTCGACGGGCACCACCGGCTACGTGCTCTCCGCGTCGCCCACGCTCCAGTTCGCCGTCGGCCCCATCGTCGCGCGGGACTCCGGAACGCTCTACTATTTCAACGTGGATAACGGACAAGGGTATTTCTACGAGCGCATCGGGAACGTCGTTCTCGCGAAAAAGGATTTCGAGGTTCAGAACGAGGGAGACCTCCTCGATCAGGTGTCTCCCGAGCTCCTCGTCGGATTGGACGATTACTTCGTCTACGTTCCGGCATCCGAGTACCTCTCGCACCGGCTGAGCGCGATCGGCTTTTATACGAGGGCTCTCTCGAAGAAAACCTCGTTGTATAGCGCGCTCTTTCTCGGCACCTTTCTCGCGGACCGCTACTTTCAGTACACGGTCTACACCGCCGCGGAAGTCGGCATAACGGTGAAGCTGTAGAGCGCGCCGGTCCGGGGAAGCTCCGTGCGCGAAGTCGCCGCGTGAGAAGCGCTACGACGCGCTTCCTCTCGTGAGGCGGAAGAGGAGGGAAACGGTGACCGCCCACGCCGCCACGTGCATGACCATGAGCACGACCGCGTTCGGCCACGTCGTGCCGGGAACGAGCGAGTAGAGCGGTTCCGCCGCGTCGGGAATGAACGACAACACCAAGACGACGAGGGAGATGACAAGGTAGACCCTGTAGGGACGCTTCGAGAACCTGCCTACGAGCGCGAACACGAGCACCGCGCAGATCACGAGGAACGCGCAGAGCGAGATCGGCGGAAGCCACGTGAGAGCCACGAAAGACGGCGACGGATGCACGATCGCGACCCCGATCACCCGCACGACGAGAACCGCGATCACCGCCGCGACGACGGTCAGCGGGCCGACCCAGAAAAGACGCCGAAGCTCCACGCTAGAAGAAGCCATTGATTGTTTCCCTCCTATCGGTCGACCTTCCGCCGAGGTTGGAAGAGCTCTCGCCTTCATGATCCGCGGAGAAGTACGTTGTTCGCCCACGAGTATAGGGCACTTTGCATGGTTTCGCAAATACGGGTAAAAATATACGTGGCTCACCACAGGACCCGTTCTGTTCGGGCGTATACGGCGTCACAAACCCGTATTGCAACCAATAGTCACCGCGATCCACACCATTATTGATGTCATCTCGCAAAACTCGCTAAGATACGCCAGTGTTGCATGTTGGGTTCGGCGTCGTGATCTTCATCGTAACGATGGCAGCCATCTTGATCCGCACATGGGCACGGTCGGAGGCAATCGCGGCGGCCGCCGGGGCGCTCATCATGGTCCTGGCCGGTTGTGTGCCACGCGCGTCTCTCGCGCTTCTCTTTGCAGACCGGGCGAGCACTGAATGGCGACTATGGAGCCAGGTCCCATGCCTGAAGTGAACGAGCCGCAAGCCAGGGAAGGCAAGGAATCCGCGCTCCGGTTCGTCGTTCTCATAGGCATCCTGAGTCTCTTTGCGGATTTCACCCACGAGGGTGCCCGAAGCATCCTCGGGCCGTTTCTTGCAAGCCTGCAGGCCAACGCCTTCATCGTTGGAGTGGTCGCGGGGCTGGGCGAGCTTGTCGGCTACGGACTACGTCTTGTCTCCGGGCGCCTCGCCGACCGGACCAAAAAGTTCTGGCCTATCACGATCATCGGCTACATCGTGCAGATGACCTCGGTACCCCTTTTAGCCGTGGCGGGCAACTGGCAGATGGCGGCCGTGCTCATCATTCTAGAAAGAGCGGGCAGAGCAACCCGCAATCCTCCGCGAGACGCCATGATCGCCCATGCCGCAAGCCGCTTGAAGGGATACGG
>JASHNV010000139.1 GCA_030041455.1 Spirochaetia bacterium | reverse complement strand
TCGCCGTGCCTGCGGGCGGGCCTCGAGGCGATCGGGAGCGACTCGATCTCTTCGATCGGCGTCGCCTGGCCGAAATAGACGAGGAAACCCGGCGCCTCGACGAGCTCTCGGTAGGAGGCGAGCGCCTTCTCGGCGAGCCGGCCCACGGTCTCCTTCCACCCCGCCTCAGGCTCGGCGAGCGGCCGTCCGCTCGCCATAAGGGTGGCCCAAATGATCTGCTCGAGGTGGCGGTACGCCACCTGCGGATCGTCGTAGCGCTCGGCGAGGACCTCGCCCTGCTCGGTCATCCGAAGGCCGGCCCCGATCGTCTCAGGCGGAAGCGACAGGATGCTGCGCGCCGCCGGTCCGCCTCCTCTCCCGAGCGAGCCGCCCCGTCCGTGGAAGAAGATGATCCGCACGCCATGGGACCGTGCCGTCTCGTGGAGCGCTTCTTGGGCGCGATAGAGCGCCCAGTTCGCGGCGAGGTAGCCGCCGTCCTTCGTGCTGTCGGAGTAGCCGATCATGATAATCTGGGTGTCGCCCTGCTCGCGAAGGTAGGCCGCGTAGGCGGGATGGTCGAGCATCCGGGCGAGCGTGAGCGGCGCCTGCCTGAGGTCCCCGATCGTCTCGAAGAGCGGAACGATCCTCAAGGGAGCGCCCTGCCACCCGACGAGCCACAACACCTCGAGGACGTCGCTCAGCGAGTGGGTCATGCTGATGATGTAGCCTCCGAGGGACTCGGGCCCGTAGTCCGTGACGGCTCTCCTGATGACTCCGAGGAGCCGTCGCGTCTCCGCCGCCTCCGGCCCGAGGCGCGCCTCGGGAAGGTCGCCCCCCTTTCCCATGGCGGCCGAGAGGGCGGCGACACGCGCCTCCTCGCCGAGCTCCCGGTAGTTGCCGCACAGGCCGAGGCCGCGGAGGACCTCGTCCACCACCCGGCCGTTCCACTCCGACTCCTGGCGGATGTCGAGCTGGGTGAAATTGAGCCCGAAGGTCTCCGCTTGCCAGATCCAGTCCTGAAGCTCGCCGTCGAGGATTCTCGTTCCGTTGTGCGCCGCGAGGCTGCGCGCGATGATCCCGAGGTCGGAGACGAGCTCGGTTCCGCTCCGGTAGGCGCCGGCGAGGACCCGGGAGGCCGCGGATTGCTCCGCGGAGCGCGCCGTGCGGTCCAGGCGCCACTCGATGACCTTGAGGAATCGGCAGTACACCTCGTAGGGCGAGAGCGGCTCGACGAGGGCTACGACGGCCGGATACCGCTCGAGCGCGGCCTCGAGCGCCGATCGCAGCTCCTCGCTCGCGCCGGCTTGCCGGGTCGACGGGCTGAGCGAGTCGAAGACCCTCTCGCACTGGCGGAGGTGGGCTTCGGCCGCCGCGCGGCGGAGGCGCGCGAGGGTTCCGGCGGTGACCTCGGCGGTCACGTGCGGGTTGCCGTCGCGGTCGCCGCCGATCCAGGAACCGACGCGCAGGAAGCGCCCGATCCGGAAGACGTGGTCGGGATAGGCCTTCGCGAGCGCCCTCCTCAGGTCGCGGTACAGGAGCGGCACCACCGACCAGAGCGTCGTCGCGAAGTAGATGCCGACCTCGACCTCCTCAATGACCGTCGGCCTGCGGGCGCGGAGGAGGTCGGTCTGCCAAAGGCAGGTCAGGTAGGTTCGGATCTGGGTGAGGAGGTACTCCTCCTCGCGGGGCAGGAGCGATTCCCGGTCGAGCGACTGGAGGTACTCGCGCAGATGGCGCACCTTGACGCGCACCGAGCTCCGTTTCGCCTCGGTCGGGTGGGCGGTGAACACGAGGTCGATGAGGAGATCGTCGAGGAGCTTCTGGACCCTCTCCGCGCCGGCGCCCCCCTCGCGGAGGACGGCCACCGCCTCCTCGACCGACTCGGATCTCGGCCTCGGCGCCTGGATCCACTCCCGCTCCCGAAGGACGCGCACCCGCTGCCGATCCTCGGCGAGGTTCGCGAGATCGAAGAAGATCGTGAACGCGCGGGCGACGGCCTTTCCCTCCTCGGAGGTCATCGCGGCTATCCGCTCGAGGAGCCGCTTCTCGGCCTCCTCGTCTCCCATCCGCCACGCGCGCGCCGTGAGCCGTATCTCCTCCTCGAGGTTGTACATCGGAAGGCCGGTCTGCTCTTTGATGACTTCGCCGAGGATGCGCCCGAGCATGCGGATTTCGACGTCGAGTTTCTCGCTTTTATACATGGAGATAAGGATAGCAGCTCGGCCCCTCAGTGGCTACCTTCGCGGCCGAACGGTTCCGAGGAGCTCGCGCTACCGCTCGCGCGGGCGGTAGCGCGACACGCGCGCAAGCTCCTCGAAGAGCCTTCGCTCCTCGGCGCTCAGGTGCTTGGGAACCGTCACGACGATCACCGCGTAGAGATCGGCGCGCTCGCCGGCTCGCTTCACGAGCCCCTTGCCCTTCAGTCGGAGCTTCTGCCGCGGCGAGATCCCCGCGGGAAGCGTCAAGGCGACGGTGCCGCCGACAAGCGGCACGTCGATCTTCGCGCCGAGCGCCGCCTCCCACGGCGAGACCGGGACGTCGACCTCGATATCGGCCCCGTTGACGCGAAAGGGTGCCTTCGCTTCGACGTGGACCCGCAGGTAGAGGTCGCCCCCGTGCTGGCCTTGACCGGAAAGGCGGAGCTTCTTCCCGTCCGCGATCCCCTCGGGGATCGTGACCTCGAGATTGCGCGTCGAGCGGCGCGTTCTCCCGTCGGCGAGCCGCTCCTCGATTTGGAGCGCAAGCTGCTTCCTCGCCCCCGCGTAGGCCTCCTCGAGAGGAATGGTGATGTCGGCTTCCTGGTCGGCCGCGCGGGCGGAGGGACGCCGCGTCTGCCTCGCGTCTTCCCGCGCGGTGGCGCCGAAGCCGCCGCCGAAGAGGGTCTCGAAGAAATCGCTGAAGCTCCCGCCGTCGAAGGGGGAGCCGAAGCTCTCGAAATGGAAGGACTCCCCGCCGCCGTTCTGGCGGCTGAAGGACTCCCAGCCCGGCGGAGGCGTGAAGTCCTCGCCGGAGCGCCAGTCGCTTCCGAGGGTATCGTAGCGCTTGCGCTTCTCCTGGTCGCCGAGCACCTCGTAGGCCTCGCCGATCTGCTTGAACTTCTCCTCGGCCTCGCGGGTCTTGTTGACGTCGGGGTGATACCGGCGCGCGAGCTTTCGATAGGCCTTGTGGATCTCATCGTGCGAGGCGGTCCTCGGAACGCCGAGAATCTCGTAGTAATCTTGAAACTTTACCGCCATGTCTCTTCCAACCACCCTCTTCGCCGGAGCAAGCGGTATCCTACCCGCATTGGGCGAGAAAAACAACCTCCGTCGCGTGCGCGGCTCGGGAGAAGGCGCCCGTTTCCCCGTCCCCCGGCCTCGCGATGAGCAGGCGGAACGGAACGCATGGCCCTCGGGTCGCTCCTCGCGGGAGCGCTCGAGCCGTGCCGGGCGGAACCTAGCCCCCGCGCGCGGCGGGAAGGCGGCGCCGATCGGCGCTCAGGCGCCCTGTCTCGGGCCTCCCTCCGGATGGAGAGATCGGTCCTTCGGGCTCGCCGGTCTCCTCCCGCCCCGCCAAGGTCCCACGGGATCCAGGGGCGCGCCTCGTTTCGAGAGCCCCGCGAGTGCGATAATTTTTCCTTTTTCCCGGTCTTCAGTGATAAAATACCGGGATTTCGTCTGAAATTTGCGCGCTCTGCGCGAAGTATCCCGTCTCTCCGCCCTTCCGGGGCGGACGGCGGAAAGAGAGGCGAAACTATGGGTGTTGGCACTTCCGACCGAGGATCCCCGCGACCGGGGGCGTTTCGCGAGCCTCCGACCGGCTCGGAGAGCTCGACGTGACCATTCCGCTCCGCAAGCGAATCAGCACGCGGATCTCGTTGGCTCTATCGGGGGCCATCTTGCTCGCAGTCGCGATTCTCCTCGCCGTCGTCTTTCAGAACGGGAGGACTACCCTGCAGAGCACGGCCCTGACCAACATGGCGAACCTCGCCGACAGCCTCGCCCGCTCGACGGAGGATTGGGACGACACCATCGTCCGCCTCGGAAACACGCTCGCAAGCGACGGCGACGTCGAGTCGCTCGACGAGGCACGCATGCGGCCGGTCCTGGTCGCGACCTATTCGGTCAACCACGACTACGTGAGCGCGGTCAACGTGCTCGACACGCGAGGCTACCAGATCGCAGTCGGCCATCCCCGCGGCAAGGACGGGCAGTCGAGGGCGGGCCGGGCCTACTTCAAGGCGGCGATGCGGGGGGTCCCGGTGTCGCGCGAATCGGTCATCTCGATCTCGACCGGCAAGCCCGGCGTGATTTACGGCATTCCCATTCGCGCCCCCTCAGGCGCTCGGGTTCTCGGGGTTCTCAACCTCGTTTCGGACCTCACCGATCTCGCGAATCTGAGTAGAGAGGTAAAGATCGGCTCGACCGGCGTCGCCTATCTCGTGGACTCCAACGGGATCGTTCTCGCCGACTCGGACCCGCGCATCGCGATGTCCAAGCGGCTCGTTTCTTTCGCGAAGTATCCTCCGATCAAGCGCGCCCTCCAGGGCTCATACGGACCGAGCTCCTTCGTCGACGCGGCGGGAGTGAGCTGGTTCGCCATCAGCAGGAGGCTGTCGAACGGATGGGTCGGGGTCGTTCAACAGCAGAAAAACGAGGTCTTCGCGCGGCTTGTCGCGTTCACCCGGTTCATGCTGGTCACGGGCCTTGCGGGAGTCCTCGTGCTCGCGGCGCTCATATTTTTCGTGATCCTCCGCATGATGAGACCCATCGCGCTCGTCGGGAATCTCATCAATCGGGTCTCTCGCGGGGACGGAGACCTCACGAGAACCTTGAACCTGCGGCGCTCCGACGAGATCGGATTTCTCTCCTCGGCGATCGATACGTTCATCGACGATCTCAGGAGTCGGATCGACAAGATTCAGCAGAACGCGGTCCGCAACGTCGAGCTCAGCGCCAATCTGGCTTCCGGCACCCGCCAAAGCGCGGTCGCGGTGAACGAGATCAGCTCGAACATGGAGTCGATGACCCGCAAGTCCAACGTTCTCGACGGCGAGATCGCCTCCATTGCCGAGAGCTCGAAAGCGGTCAACGAGGAGATCGCCGAGGTCGACCGCCTGATCGCCCAACAGGCGCAGTCGGCGCTCCGGTCGGCGGACGCCGCGAGCGATATCGAGCGGTTCATCGTCGAGATGAACACGACGACGCACGCGCAAACCCAGGTCGTCGATCGCCTCGAGGAAAGCTCGAAAAACGGTCTCGCGGGGATGATCGAGACGCAAGAGGCGATGAAGCGCGTCACGAGCTCGGCGGAGGTCGTGATCGATCTGTCGAAGATCATCGCGGACATCGCGAGCCAAACGTCGCTCCTGTCGATGAACGCGTCGATCGAGGCGGCCCATGCCGGCGACGCCGGGCGGGGATTCCAAGTCGTCGCGAACGAGATCAGGAAGCTCGCCGAAGAAACCGCGAAAAACTCCACGCGCATCGCCGCGTCGGTCAACACGGTCCTCTCCGACATCAGGCTCTCGCAGGAGCGCACCGACCTCACCGGCGGGGTTTTCGGGGAGATCGTCGCGGAAATCCGGGACGTCGCCGACTTCTTCCAGAAGAACCGGACCGCCATCGGCGAGCTCGCGAGGAGCGGCAACGAGATCGCGCGGTTCCAGGCGGAGGTCGCGGGCCTTACCGGACGAATCAGCGACTTCTCCCGGATCCTCACGGAGAAGAGCCTCCTGATCGACGAGTCGCTCGCCCGCCTGCGGAACGTATCTCTCGAGAACAAGCAAGGCATCGTCGAGATGTCGAACGGACTGCGCGAGATCTCGCGAGCGACCCAGGAGATCCAGGACCTCGGCGCGGCGAATCAAATCAACAACGGGGAGCTCCACTCGCAGGTGGAGCGCTTCCGCGTGCGATAGGCGGGCGCTCGGGATTCCCGGCTGGCACCCGCAGGGTCGCGCGCCCGCGCTTCGTTCCGAAAGCTCTTCGCGCGCCGGTCCTCATCGAGCGTGCTCCGTCTCGGGCGCGAGGCGCCTTGAGAACCTCGCCTGAGGGAAGTTGGCCGTGCCGCCGTGGTCCGGGATCACGCCGGCTTTCCCGTCGACGCCGTCCCTCAGGCGGCACTAGGGCGAATCGATCCTGGGACCATGCGGTATCTCCAGGGTCGGCTCCTCCCCCGCCTATCGACCGCGCGCGGGCGAGGGACGGCCCCCGCGCTCTCCGATCCGCTCCCGCAAAAAGCGCGCGCGAGACGCTCCTTCTTTCGTCCTGGACCGCGCGTCATCCGAGGGCTCGGATGCCGGTCGTGCCCGCGAGCTCTCTTCGAGGAGCCCCGCGGGAAGGAGGTCGCCGGCACCTCCGCGGGTAAGCGCCTGAAAGATCGTCGAAGCTGTTCCCGCACGGAGCGGACGGGAGCGGGGCCTTCGCTACCGTTTTCGACCGTAATGCGCTACAATGAAGCGCCGTGGCGGAATCCCCCGCAATTATGAAAATCGTCAACCCAACGACCGGCCGAGCCATCGCGGAAGCGGTCGAGGACGACCTAGAGAGCGTCGAGAGCAAGCGCCGGACGCTGCTTGCCGGGCAGCGGCGCTGGCGAGCGGTCCCGTTCGAAG
>JASHNV010000138.1 GCA_030041455.1 Spirochaetia bacterium | reverse complement strand
AACGAAAAGAAGATCATCGACGAGATCCGGCAGCTGAAGGCGCAGCTTGAGGAGCTGAAGATCGAGGAGTCCCGCTACGAGCGCGAAGGCGACCTCGCGAAGGCCGCCGAGGTGAAGCACGGGAAGATTCCGACCACCCGTCAGCGCATCGAGGAGCGAAGCCGCCAGCTCGACGCGCTTCAGGGCAAGTCGCAGCTTCTGCGCGAGGAGGTCTCCGAGGAGGACATCGCGAAGGTCGTGTCCACCTGGACGGGGATTCCGGTCTCGAAGATGCTGTCCTCGGAGATGCAGAAGCTCCTGAAGCTCGAGACCATTCTCTCGCAGCGCGTGGTCGGCCAGCAGGAGGCGATCACGGCCGTCGCGGACGCGATCCGCAGGAACAAGACCGGGCTTTCCGACGCGAACCGCCCCCTCGGGACGTTCATGTTCGTCGGGCCCACCGGAGTCGGAAAGACCGAGCTCGCGAAGACGCTCGCGGACTTCCTGTTCAGCGACGAGCGCGCCTTGACGCGCATCGACATGAGCGAGTACATGGAGCGGCACGCGGTCTCCCGGCTCATCGGCGCGCCTCCCGGCTACGTCGGCTACGACCAAGGCGGCCAGCTCACCGAGGCGGTGAGGCGCCGGCCCTACTCGGTCGTCCTCTTCGACGAGATCGAGAAGGCGCATCCCGACGTGTTCAACGTGCTCCTGCAGCTCCTCGACGAAGGGCGCCTCACCGACGGGCAGGGCCGGTCGGTGGACTTCCGGAACACGATCATCATCATGACGAGCAATCTCGGGAGCGACCTCATCCTCCGAGCCGAACGGGTCGAGGAGGTCGCGGGCGAGATCGACGCGCTCCTGAAGGCGACCTTCCGTCCGGAGTTTCTCAACCGCATCGACGAGATCATCACGTTCAACCGGCTCGGGAAGGAGAACGTAGCGAGTATCGTCGACATCCAGCTCAAGCAGCTCGATGCGCGGCTGAAGGAGCAGAAGATCAGCCTTTCGGTCGACGCGAAGGCGAGGGCCTACATCGCGGAAAAGGGCTACGATCCCGCGTTCGGGGCGCGTCCCCTCAAGCGCGCGATGCAGAGTCTCCTGCAGAATCCTCTCTCCAAGCTCATTCTCTCAGGCGAGATCCGGGAGGGGAGCGCCGTGACGGCGACCGTCGGCAAGGACGGCCTCGTCTTCGCGAAGGCGAAGTCAAAGGCGGCCTGAGGAGCGGTTGATCCTCCCGCGGACGGCGCGTAGAATGACCCGCCGCGAGTCCGCTCCGGCTGGAGGACAGGTGGCGAAGCTCTGGCAGAAAGACTACGACCTCGATTCCCTCGTCGAGGAGTTTACCGTCGGGAGGGACTTCGAGCTCGATCTCAGGCTCGTTCCCGCCGACTGCGCCGGGAGCCTCGCTCACGCCGAGATGCTCGCCTCGATCGGCATCCTCTCGTCCGACGAGCTCGCGCGGCTGAAGGGCGCTCTCTGCGACCTCGTCCGGGATCACGCGAAAGGGCGCTTCGTCATCACGCGCTCCGAGGAGGATTGCCACACCGCGATCGAGAACCGCCTGACCGACCGCCTCGGAGAGGCCGGGAAGAAGATTCACACCGGCCGATCGCGGAACGACCAGGTGCTCACCGCGCTCCGGGTGTTCGCGCGCTCCTTCCTGCTCGACTGCCTCGACGGCCTCCTCGGCCTGAGCGAGGCGTTGAGGAGCCTCGCTCAGGCGCACGCTCGGACCCCCATGCCGGGGCGCACGCACCTGCAGATCGCCATGCCGTCGACCGTCGGACTCTGGGCGGGCGCCTTCGCCGAGGAGCTCGCCGACGACGCGTGGCTCGTCGAAAACGCCTACCGGCTGAACGACCAGTGTCCCCTCGGCTCCGCGGCAAGCTACGGGGTGCCGCTTCCCCTGGACCGCGAGCTCACGGCCAGGCTCCTCGGCTTCAGCCGCGTGCAGAACAACGTTCTCTACGCGAACAACTCTCGAGGCAAGTTCGAGTCCGTCGTGCTCGACGCCCTCGATCAGGTCGGCCTCACCTTGAGCAAGCTCGCCGAGGATCTCATCCTCTTCAGCCTGCCCGAGCTCGGGTACTTCACGCTTCCCGACCGGCTGTGCACCGGCTCGAGCATCATGCCCCAAAAAAAGAATCCCGACGCTCTCGAGCTCATGCGGGCGAAGTCGGCGACGCTCTCGAGCTTCAGCGCGCAGACCAAGTCCGTCATCCGGTCGCTGCCGTCGGGCTACAACCGGGATTTTCAGGAGACGAAGGAGCCCTTTTTGCGCGGCTGCGAGCTGTCGCTCCTCTGCGTGCGGATCATGCGGATCACCGTGGACAGCGTCGAGGTGAACGCGGAGCGGCTGCTCCGGGGATTTACCCCGGAGATCTTCGCGACCGACGCCGCCTTCGAGCTCGTCGGGCAGGGAATGAGCTTCCGCGACGCCTACCGTCAGATCGCGGGCGGCCTCGAAGGTCTCGCGACGAGGGATCCCCTGTCGGTCGCGACCGCGCGCACCTCCACGGGGACCGCGGGAAGGCTCGGGCTCGAGAAGGTGAGCGAGCGCATCCGGGAGCTCGCCGGGCTCGCGGACGCCGAGCGCGCGCGCGTCGAGGGGAAGCTCGGCGAGCTCTTCGGCTTCCCGGTGCGCGTGTCCTAGCGGCCTTCAGGCTTCCAGTCCGCCTGAGGTGACGCGCGGCGCGTCGCCTCGCTATACTCCCCCTCGAGATGAGACGATACATCCTCGCCCTCGACCAGGGAACGACGAGCTCGCGGGCGGTCCTCTTCGACCGCGAGGCCCGGATCGCCGGGTTCGGCCACCGGGACCTCCCCCAGATCTACCCGCGTCCGGGCTGGGTCGAGCACGAGCCCGACGACATCTGGAACACCCAGCTCGGCGCGATCCTGGACGCGATCGAGGCGGCGGGCGCCGATCCGGACGACATCGAGGCGCTCGGGATCACCAATCAGCGGGAGACGACGATCGTCTGGGAGCGCGCGAGCGGAAAGCCGATCCACCGGGCGATCGTCTGGCAGTGCCGCCGCACCGCCGAGCTCTGCGAGCGGCTGAAGCTCGTCGAGGGGTTCGAGGAGCGCGTGCGCTCCTCCACCGGGCTCGTCGTGGACGCCTACTTCTCCGCCACGAAGATCAAGTGGATCCTGGACAACGTGCCCGGCGCCCTCGCGCGGGCGCGCGCCGGGGAGCTCCTCTTCGGAACCGTCGATTCCTGGCTCCTCTGGCGGCTTTCGGCGGGAGCGATCCACGCGACCGACGCGACGAATGCCTCGCGCACGATGCTGTTCGACACCCGCAGCCTGTCGTGGGACGAGCGCCTCCTCGCCGATCTCGATATTCCCCGGTCGATGCTCCCCGAGGTGCTGCCGTCGAGCCACGTGTACGGGGCGACCGACCCCCGCCTGTTCGGCGGCCGGGAGATTCCGATCGCCGGGGTCGCGGGCGACCAGCACGCGGCGCTGTTCGGCCAGGCCTGCTTCGCGCCGGGGGCCGCGAAGAACACCTACGGAACGGGCTGCTTCCTCATGATGAACACCGGCTCGTCGAGGGTTCCCTCCGCTCGCGGGCTCCTGACCACCGTCGCGTGGCAGCTCCCCGGCCGGACCGAGTACGCCCTCGAGGGGAGCGTCTTCGTCGCCGGCGCCGCCGTGCAGTGGCTGCGAGACGAGCTCGGCCTCGTGCGGGAGGCGCGGGAGACGGAGTCCGTCGCCGCCTCGGTTTCCGACTCCCTCGGCGTCTATCTCGTGCCCGCCTTCGTCGGACTCGGCGCCCCCTACTGGGACATGTACGCTCGAGGAACGATCGTCGGCCTCACGCGCGGCGCGGGCCGAAGCCACCTCGTTCGCGCGACGCTCGAGTCGATCGCCTACCAGACGCGCGACGTCTTACGCGCCATCGAGGACGACTCCGGAATCCCCGTTCGAGAGCTCAAGGTCGACGGCGGCGCGTCGGTCAACGCCTTCCTCATGCAGTTTCAGGCCGACATCCTCGGGGTCAGCGTCGTCCGCCCGCGGGTGATCGAGACCTCCGCCCTCGGAGCCGCCTACCTCGCGGGTCTCTCGGTAGGATTCTGGAAAAGCACCGGCGAGATCGAGGGCGCATGGGCCAGGGAGCGAGTGTTCGCTCCGAGGATGGGCGTCGAGGAGCGTGCTCGTCTCTACGGCGGCTGGCTTCGCGCGGTCGAGCGGGCGAGGGACTGGGCTCGCTAGTGTCACGGAGAAATGAGCTGACATCAGACAGGCTTCACGGCGTGCTTCCGGCATGCGCACGCGCGCGTGCGCGACGGCACCCGAGGTAGGCACCACCTTGTGACGACGGAGCTCCCGAGCCGCCGCCGCGCTCGGCGTCCGTAAGGGCGTGG
>JASHNV010000022.1 GCA_030041455.1 Spirochaetia bacterium | reverse complement strand
CAGAACCGCTACAAGATCGTCGTCGTCTACAAGGCGCAGCCCGCGGAGAGCCTTGCCGAAGGCGGCAAGCCTCCGGACGTCGTCATCGGGGACCAAATCTCAAGCATGCCGGTCGTGCGCCGGTTCGGCGCCCTCGATCCGATACTCAACCGCGGGCAGGTCGACCCTTCCAATTTCTACCGCAATTTGCTGCGTGCTGGCCGGTACGGCGGCAGGCAGTTGCTCCTGCCGGTCTCGTTCGACCTTCCGGTGTTCCTCTCGAGCGCGCAGAACCCAGCGCAGGAGGGTAAGACCGACGAGCTGACTCCCGACCAAGTCCGGCGCCAGAGCGCGGACTTCAACAAGAACAGCTCCGACACCTTCAAGGTGCTCGCCTTCTCGCCGCGCTGGAACCCCGATTTCCTCTCCCTGAGCGCCGAAATGATGGGAGCGGACTTTCACGGGACGGCGGGAGGCGACTTCGCGTGGAACGACCAGAAGCTGCTCGCGTCGGTCGATTACCTGCGAGATTGGATCGCCACCGTGGACGGCGGAGCGGACAACGATCAGGATTTCAGCGAGAAGTACCTCTATGACCCCGTCTATCGCCTGCTCCAGAGCGGACGGATTCTCTACTATTACACAACCCTCAAGCGCTACTTCGACATTCCGGCGGAAAAGCGCTCCTCGATCAGGTTCTCGTGGGTGGCCGACGACGGCCGCATCGAGGTTCCGGAGGACATTCTTTTCGCGGGCGTTCCGCGCTGGGCGCGCAACAGGAATCCCGCCTACGCCTTTCTCTCGTGGCTCTTTCGAACCGATACGCAGGCGAAGCTCCTTCGCCTGACGACCTCCGAGCGGATCGAGGTGTTCGGCATCGCGAACGGAGTCTCCTCGCTCGCGCCGGTCAACGAGCGGGTGCTCCCGCGGTACTACCCCGCCCTCTCGGGACGAACTCCGGCCCAGGACTCGCTTGACTTCCCCAAGGCGCCCCCGAACGAATGGAGCGCCATCAAGACCGAGGTTCTCCTGCCGTGGATGGAGCGGGAGATCCTGCGCCCGACCACCGACCAGCGGCTCGATACGCAGCTGAAGACCTGGCGCCTCCAGAAGCCCCTCATGTAGGAGGGACCTTGCGGAAGGGGAGCACCTCCTCGCAAGCGAGAACCGGGGCCGCGCGGTTCATGGCGAACATCGATCCCATCCGCTCGTTCGCGGGCGTCGCGGGAGCCGGGAGGCTTCCGCGCCGGCTCATTTTCGTTGACAGCTGCGGGGGGATGTAGTACCATCAAAAGTTGATAAAATAGCGACTCTCGGAGGTTTTCCCATGGCAACGGTAGAGCTCAAGAACATAGGCAAGGTGTACGAAGGGGGCGTTCGCGCGGTCGACAACGCCAATATCACGGTCAACGATCGGGAGTTCGTCGTCTTCGTCGGCCCGTCCGGCTGCGGCAAGACGACCACGCTTCGGATGGTGGCCGGTCTCGAGGACATCACGGAAGGAGAGCTGTATATCGACGGGAATCTCGTGAACGATGTCCCGCCGAAGGATCGCGACATCGCGATGGTGTTCCAGAACTACGCTCTCTATCCCCACATGACGGTCTACGACAACATGGCGTTCGGATTGAAGATCAGGAAATATCCGAAGGCCGAGATTCAGAGCCGCGTGAAGGAGGCGGCGGGGGTTCTCGAGATCGAGGAGCTCCTCGACCGCAAGCCGAAGGCGCTCTCCGGAGGCCAGCGCCAGCGGGTGGCGCTCGGGCGCGCCATCGTGCGCAAGCCCAAGGTCTTCCTGTTCGACGAGCCGCTGTCCAACCTCGACGCGAAGCTTCGCGTCCAGATGAGAGCCGAGATTTCCGCGCTCCACACGCGCCTTCAGTCCACGATGATCTACGTCACCCACGACCAAGTCGAGGCGATGACGATGGCCGACAAGATCGTCGTCATGAAAAGCGGCGTCATCCAGCAGATCGGCACGCCCCTCGAGCTCTACAACAACCCGGCGAACCGTTTCGTCGCGGGCTTCATCGGCTCGCCGCCCATGAACTTCATCACCGTGAAGCTCCGCGAAGAGGCGGGCAAGCTCATCGCCGACGAGGGCGACTCCCAGATCGAGCTCCTTCCGCGTCAGGCGGCCGCCGTGAAGAATCTCGCGGGGAAGGACGTGGTTCTCGGAATACGCCCCGAAGATCTCATCTACGACGACAAAGGCGGCCGGGGAATCCGAACCCGCGTGGAGGTCATCGAGCCCCTCGGCGCGTCGACTCACGTGTACGTCAGCACGAAGAAGCACCAGCTCATCTCCGTGGTTCCCCCGACGATCCAGTTCAAGGTCGGCGACGAGGCGGTGTTCCATCCGATCCTCGATCGCGCGCGCTTCTTCGACGTCGAGACCGAGCAGACGATCCCCGTCTGAGGGGGCCCTGGGGAGTCCGGACCGGGCGACGGTTGAAGAGGCGGTGAGGGTTCCGGAGGGAGCTCCGTGCGCGAGTGGCCCTATTCCGTCTTCTACAGCGTCTTCAAAACCTACTTCGTTCGAAGGGGCTTCGCGACCGGCCTGCCGCCTCGCGGCACGCCGGTCGTCTTCATCGCGAACCACGAGCGCTCGTTCGGCCCCTTGAGCGCCATGTCGACGCTCCCGCGGCCGCTCTGCCCGTGGGTCGCTCGCGAGATAACCGATCCGGAAACCTGTCCGGCCTACATCGAAAAGGACTTCGTCGTCCCGGAGGTCGGCCTCCGCCGTCCGCTGAGCTCCCTCGTCGCCGGGGTGATCGGGCGGATCTGCGTGGGCATCATGAGGGACATCCACGCGATCCCCGTGTACAAGGAGAGCAAGCGAATCGTCGAGACGCTCGACATGAGCTCGCGTCTTCTCGCCCTCGGCAAGCGGCTTCTCATCTTCCCCGAGATCCCGAACCGGTTCCTGAACGACGTCATCTGCGAGTTCGACACCGGCTTTGCCGGAGTCGCGAGGGTCTTCTTCGAGCGGACGAAGAGAATCGTCAACTTTCTTCCCGTCGCGGTCAACCGCCGAACAAAATCCCTGCTCCTCGGCGCCCCCGTGCCCTTTAACCCGCTCAACTCCTTCAAGGCCGAGCGAGCCAGACTCAAGGAGGAGCTTGAGCGCCGGATCTGCGAGCTGTACCGGCGGCTCGAGCGGGGCGGAAGCCGGTCCTCGCCCGGCGAATGCCGCGCCGAGCCGAGTGCGACCTCGGCTGGGAGCACGCTCGAAGAATCATGACCCGCTTTCGGGCGGACACCTCGGGCGGAAGAGGATTCCGACGATCCCGTGCACCGAGTCTCGCCTCCGGGACTCATGCGAGCGGGTCGACCGCCCTGAGTCCGGGGAAACCGGCAAAGTCCACGTCGTTCGCGGCGAGACGGGCGCCCAGTTCGATCGCAAGCGCGGCGAGATGGACGTCCGTTGTCAGGCGGGCGGTCGCTCCGCTTTCTCGAAAAAGGCGAGCCATGGTCTCCGCGTGCTGGGCTCCCGGCGCGACGACTCGGACTGCCTGTTGAGAGAGAATCTCCGCCACAACCGCGAGAAGGTCCGCGGGAGCGCTCGGGTCGGCTACGACCCTGGGATTCGACGGCAGGAGGACAAACCCAAGGACCACGATCCATGCCATCCCGACCGGCTCGGCGCAGGCGATGATTCGCTCCCACGAAGCCCGAGCCCGTTCGTGGCGCTGCGCCGAGGAATTGTACGCTCAAATCAAGATGTCGATGTCGGGAATAATCACTCGCCAGCCTCGACCTCGTCGTAGAGTTGGTTCAGCTTGTGCGGATCGACTCCGGGTCGAACCTTGAAGTCTTTCGTCCGAACGCGGTATCCGGTCCCCGCCGCATGCGCTTCGATCCGGTCGAGCCCGCGCGTCAGCGCTTCGCTTACCACCTCTTTGTAGGACCGCCGCTGCTCGCGCGCGATTTTCCGCAGCCGAGCATCGATCTCGTCCGCGATGGTCAGTGTCGTTCGCATAAGAAGCCGATGACGAACTGAAGATGTCAAGACATCAGCTTGAAGCCGTCTTCGATCCGTCGACCGTCTCCTGGCGTCGTGGTGAGGATTCGCGAGTCCAGGACAGACGAGGCAGGCAGAGCCGTGGAGCAACGTTCGGCCGGACGCCTGTCTTCTCCGATCGAGACGTTCCTACCCGGAATCCGAGGATCCCGGACGGATCGCCGGTTCCCGACGGCATCCTGAGGAAGCTTCCGAGCCGCCCGGCGCCTCTCGCCGCAGGCGGCGGCGTGGATCAAATCTCGAGATCCCTTCCTTCCCGTGCGCGCGCTCGGAAACCGCCGTGAGGTCGTTCGCCGCGCCTCCCGGGAAAAACGCGCGGCTCCCCGGGTCGTCGCGCGGAGAGGCCGTCCGTGACGATCGGACGACGGGGTCACGCGAGACGGGCCTCGAAAAGCTGCGCCCGGGGCTCCTGTCCTGCTTGCGTGCGGTAGGCGGGGCTCGCCGCTTCATCGGGATCCGGCGCACCTCCGCGTGATCGCCAAGGACGGAACGAGCTCGCCCAGGCTCCCCGCCGCAAGGCGCCCGATGCTCGGCCTCGGGCGATTTCTCGCGGACCGGGTCCAGGAAGACGGTAGGCGAAAATCGCGCTCCGCCTGAGAGTCTCTCGGGAGGGGTTTGCCGGGAAGCGCCGTTCCCTCCGTCTGAAGGCGTCGCGACATCCGCGATCCTGCGGAACCGAAGCCCGATCGAGGTCTCCTTCGTCCCGCCAGGCCGATCTTCGAGGGAGCGCCGCCTGAGACCGAGAAGGCGCTCTCCGCGCTATCCCGGTTCCGCGACTTGCCTTGACACTCTCTCAAGCGGCTGCGTACGATGGCGACACATGAAAGGAAGCGCACCGTACGGCGTCGCGCTCGTCGGCTGCGGGACGGTCGGGAGCGCTACCGCCGTGCTTCTGACCCGCGACCGCGAGCTCGTCGAGCAAAAAACAGGCGTCGACCTCAAGCTTACGTACA
>JASHNV010000021.1 GCA_030041455.1 Spirochaetia bacterium | reverse complement strand
TGAGCTGTCGGAATTGTTGATCCTCAGCGACCATGGCCGACTTACCCTGTCCACCGTTGCGTCAGAAGAGACTGCCGTCGTCAACGACCGAAACTAATCCCTTCTCCTAACAGTTAGGATACCCATTCGCTCGAGCCTAAAAGTTTATTGCCACTCTCCGGAATTGTCAATGACGAAGCGCATCGGGCGTACGACAGATCTGTGGGTAATCAGCCTGTCGAAAAACTCGGCTTTTGCGAAATCCGAGAAAGTTACGTGCCCATCGAGCATAGAGTTATAAATTTTGCAAACTGAGGAAGGTCGGTTTTTCGACAACCTGAATATGCTCTAGCTGGCGAGGAAAAGGATTTCATGTGCTGATCTGACAGTAGAGAGACCGTCAGACTACGAGGTATACCGATGACTTCCCCCCGCCGCTGAAAGCACTCCGCGAACACCGCTCCGAGGTGCCCCGGCAGCTCGCCAACCTTCCCGAGTTCCGGATCGGATTGCTGGGCGGCTATCGCACCTGCGGCAGGTCCCGGTGCCATCGCGCTACCGATGGCTCCCCGAGCCACGGCCCGAGCTGGGCGCTGACCTGGAAGGTCGCTCGCAAGACCGTCACGAAGATCATTGCACTCGAGGACCTCGAAACGGTTCAGGCCCAACTGGACGCCTCCCGTCGATTCCAGGAGATTACCCACGAGTTGCAACAGACCCGCACGCGGATCTGCGATGCGCCGTTCGCAAGCGGTTCGGATGAACAGGACGGCCCCGAAACGGGCCGGAAAAAAGGGATCCAGGCGACGGTGAGGCAGGAGATCGGCATGCTCATCGAGCGAATGACTCAGGGAGACGCCGCGGCGGCGCGCTCCGCCCCGGAATCGAGTCCCCTCCAGAGAGCCCGATCACCCTCACGTCGGTCCGTCGGCGAGCGCGGCGACAAGCTCTCGACAGAAGGCGGGAATGTCGGCGACCACCCTCCCCCACACGAGATTGCCCTCGCGAAACGCGGGCTCGTCGATCCACGTGGAGCCCGCGTTCGTCAAGTCGTCCCGGATGCCGAGCGAACCGGTTGAGCGCCGACCCTTCACGATCCCCGCCGAGATGGCGATGAGACCGCCGTGGCAGATGATGCCGATGACCTTGCCGAGCCTGTCCATGTCGCGGACCAGCTCGGTGACCGTGGCGCTGCGGCGCAGCTTGTCCGGCGCCCAACCTCCCGGCAGCACCAAGCCGTCCAACGCGCGCGCTTCAAGCGATCCTATGAAGGAGGAAGGTATAATCTCAAGGCCGTTCTTCCCGCGGACGGGCTCGATCGCGAGGCCTGCGGCGATCGCCTCGGCGCCCTCCTCCTGAAGTCTCATGGAGGTGACGTAGAACTCAAGGTCCTCGACGCCTTCGGCGACGAGAATCGCGATCTTCTTTCCGGACAGGGCGAGCGGCACGATTGACCTCCTTGCGCGGGCTCCCGCCCGTTCGGGCGCGGAGTCCGTTCTCCCGAGCCGGGGGCGTGGGAGAGGCTAGAGATTCTTGAGCAGATCCAGGAGATAGGGTATGAGCTGCTTCTTTCGCGACAGCATCCCGTGCATCTCATAGAGACCGTTTCGCATCCGCGGGTAGCGAATCGCCTCGGCGAGCCTCGAAGAGCCCGCGAACATCAGCAGGCTCGTCTCGCGGGTGATGTCGGTGACGAGGAGGCAGGCGAAGTCGAACCCGCTCTTCTGACGGGACGCTTCGAGCGCCAGAGTGAGCTCCTTGGATCGCTCGTGGAAGCTCTTGAAGCCGACCATCTCGATCTGGCTCACCGCGAAATTGAATCCCGCTTCATGGTAGATCTTCTGATCCTGCTTGACGATCGCTTCGGCGGTGAGCCCGGCGAGCTCGCTGCCGGCGGCGAACATCTCCTCGCCGTACACCTCGATTTTGACCCCCGCGATCTCGGCAAGCCAGGGAGCGATCTCGCGGTCAAGATCCGTCGTGGTCGGAGACTTCAGAATCACGGTGTCGGAGAGAATCGCGGAGAGCAGGAGTCCGGCGCTCGGCCGGTCGAGGGCGACCCCTTGGCCGCGGTACATCTCCGCGACGATCGTACAGGTCGATCCGACGACCTTGTTGATGAAGGTGATCGGCATCTCGGTGCTTCGCGCGCCGAGGCGGTGGTGGTCGAGGATCTCGACGATCTCCGCCTGCTCGGCGCCGTCCACCGCTTGGGAGAGCTCGTTGTGGTCGACGAGCACGAGTCGGAACTGCGTCAGGTTGAGAAAGTTCACGCGAGTGACGACGCCCTGCATGATTCCGGCTTCGTCGGTCACGATGAATCCGCCCGCGTTGTATCGATTGATCTCGCGCTCCACCCGCTTCACGAGGTCGCCGCTTCGAAGGAGCAGCTCGGGGGAGTCGACGTGACTCCCGATCGGGCTCGACTCGTAGAGGGCGACGAGGACGTCGAGAAGGTTGCCGGGGACGAACACGACGAGGCCCGCGGAGGGGATCGGGTGCTCCCCCGAGCGCTCGGCACCGTAGACGACGAACAGGTCCTCCTTCCCGCCTGCAAGCTTCGCGCGCTCGCGCGGGGCGAGCGAATGCGCCGGGACGATGACGAGTCGGGGAGCGTCCGAAGGAACCGACGCGACGGCTCGCCCGCCGTCGATGGACGATGCCGCGAGATCGGGAATGCGCAGAGTCGCCGACTGTCGGGCAGGGAGGGTTCGGCCTGGCGCGGTCCAGCCGCCCGTGCGGGCAACGAACTCTTCCGGATTGAAGGTGATCCGATAGCCGTCTCCCATCCGCCGGACCTCCTCGGGAGCTTCCGCGAGCTTGAGGATCGTGAGCATTCCGAGACAATGCCCCGCGTCGTCGGTGACCGGAAGGAACGAAAATCTTCGGCGGAGCATGACGTCGCGAGCCCGACCCACCGCGTCGTCGGGCTTGACCGTAATCACCTCCGGCCCGCTGATCATGATGTCCGCGAGACGGAGATGGACGTCCGGAAGGAGCGGCGGCGCCGGCACCTCGAAGCGATCGAGCACGAACCTCGTCTGCGCGTTGAGGTTCCCCGCCCGATAGGGGAAGGCCGGAGTGCCCGTGAGGGTCTTGAAGCGCGCGTAGGCGATCGCCGAGCAGATCGAGTCAGTGTCGGGATTTTTGTGACCGACCACGATGAGCGGTCTTGCGTCCATCGGAGCGCCTCCCGCCTCAAGAATATCATCGGGTTCGGACGAAAACCACCCTTTTTTCAAGGATAACCCCAGTCTCGTGTGGCGCCTGTGCCACAAAGTCCCGATTCAGCACGTTCCGTGCCGCCGGTAAGCTGTCTGCCATGTCCTTGTCCTTCCCTTCGTTCGTGGCAGGTGCTTACCTTTATGTCTCGTGAATCGGGGAACTCCCTTCCCTTCCCTGCTACTGAGCCTTCCTGAGGCGTTCCGCCACCCAAACTTTGATGATCGACTGCCGGGCGACCCCGAGACGTCGGGCCTCCCTATCCATTGATTCGATCATCCAAAGAGGGAAATCCACGTTAACCCGCCTCACTTCCTGGCCAGGCCTACGCGCGCCGGCCACGTCGAGATATTCTCTGATGTCCTCGCCGTTATCAAATTTCTTGTCGAACTCTTCAGCGTTCATAGATCTCTATCTCCTCCTCCCGCGATCGGCGTACTGATATGATTCGGACACACTGCCCACGGTAGGTGATACTTGCCGACCAGTGCGTACCCTGGATCCTGCTAATCACCAAGAATCGTCGTTCTTCCCTGGTTCGGGCCGGTATTTCAATGAGATCTGGATCTCGCCAGAGAGTCTGGGCCTCGTCGAAATCAAGGCCATGCTGGTGTTTATTTGCACGGCTCTTGACGGGATCATACGCAGCTTCACGGAATAAAAAACATACCGTACCGTCGAGCTATCTGGCAACGTGACGCATGGTGATGCAGTGAAACAAAAGCCTGCGCCCGGACGGTGTCCCAATGCGGTTGGGCGCTCCTGACGGCAGCTTTCGGTACTGCACCCCGGAAGTCAAGCCGCTTCGTGAACTTTTTTCCTTCGCTATTCTCGCGCGTTGAGGTACCCGAGCGCCCGATGCGGCCGCCCGCCGTTATACCCGTCAATCCAGCGGAGAATCTCCCGACGCGCTTGCGTGGAGCTCTTGAACTGGCGCCGCCACACGCACTCGTCTTTGAGCGAGCGGAAGAACCGCTACAAGCCTCCGCGGAGCGTACGGGGCCCGGAGGTCTCCGCCGCAACTCGTGGTCTGCTCGGCCTTCGAAGATCGATCGCTCGCGCGACCGCCCGCCGAGGACGCTCCTGCCCGGGCCGTCGCGCCCGAAGAGAGCCGCATCCCCTTCAAGCTCGCCGCCGCGCATGACGGTCAGCGATCGTCTTCCCTCTTTCGTTCGTCGCCTTGCCGCCGATCGTTCTGTTTCCCGGCGTCATTCCGCTCTCTCACGTTCGTCCGCCCCCTGTCCCGCTGTCCCTCCGGCCCGCGCTCGCGAGAAGTCGCGCGAAGGATGCGGCTCTCCCGGAACTCCGACGGC
>JASHNV010000137.1 GCA_030041455.1 Spirochaetia bacterium | reverse complement strand
AAACTGTCGTTGGAAGGCTCGGCATTTTGTCGATGTACGACCGAATTGCTGCGACCCCGGACTGCGATTCCATCGAATCAGCTCCTTAACTTGCTTAGAATATGGGATATTTTGTACTTAAGCGCAAGTCCGATATCATGGTCCGCGTGGTAGTTTGAAAGGCTCTCTATGAACGTGAAGGCCTTCTCGACCTTTTCCTTGGTGAGCGGCGCCGGGGTTGAGGCCGCCTCCGGGTGAAGCTCCGTCTCGATGCGCTCCTTGAGCCCCTTTCCGCCCGACAGTTGCGTGCGGATCGCCTCCATCCGCAGGTGCATGTCGCTGCCGTCGAAGATCGAGCGCTGCTCAGGCGGGAGGAAGCGGGTGAGCCCTTCGAGGTAGTCGAGGAGGCTCGCCGGTTTTTCCGTTTTCGGCGCCGAGCGGCGCGCAGGCGGGGCGCCGCTCGGCTTCGGTCGTCTTCGATCCCATAGCGCCCGACGACGCTCCGGCCCTCTTGCGCGCGGGCCGGAGCTCCCGCTCGGCGCCCTTTCGGGAGGTTCGGCGGGCGCCGTTCCCGGGCCGACCCCGAGGCTCGATCCGCCGTCGAGCGGCTCCTCCGCGCCTCCCCGAGACGCGGAGGGCCTGCTTTCCTCGGCCGGCACGCCTTCATGCCGAGCACCCGTCTTTTCGGATTCCCCCGCGGCGTCGAATGACGAATCAAGGTCCGTTATGTCGTCGAGCGACTCGTCCTGGCCGGTCCCCGTCTCGGCGGGCTCACTTCCGAGAGCCGAGAGGTCGTCGGGAGTTTCCCCGGAGTCGAAGTCAAGGCCCGTTATGTCGTCGAGCGGCTCGTCCTGGCCGGTCCCCGCCTCGGCCGACTCGCTGTCGAGAGCCGGAACGTCGTCGAGCCCGTCGCGGGCTTCCTCTTCCTCGGAGTCGAGGTCAAGGCCTGCGATATCGTCGAGCGGCTCGACCTCGCCGGCTTCGCTTTCGAGAGCCGGGAGGTCTGCGGGCTCGCCGCGATCTTCTGCGGAGTCGAAATCGAGGTCCGCGAAGTCGTCGAGCTCATTACCGGCCTCCCCGGAGTCGAAATCGAGGCCCGTGATGTCGTCGAGCGGCTCGTCCTCGCCGGCTTCGCTTTCGAGAGCCGGGAGGCCTTCGGGCTCGCCGCGATCTTCCGCGGAGTCGAAATCGAGGTCCGCGATGTCGTCGAGCGGCTCGTCCTCGCCGGCTTCGTTATCGAGAGCCGGGAGGTCTTCGGGCTCGTCGCGATCTTCCGCGGAGTCGAAATCGAGGCCCGTGATGTCGTCGAGCGGCTCGTCCTCGTCAGCCTTGCTTTCGAAAGCCGGGAGGTCGTCCAGCGGCACGTCGTCCCCCGCCTCAGGCTCGCCAAGGTCGCTGCCGAACGGCGCGCCGTCTTCCGACGCTTCCCCTGCGTCAGGCTCGGAGCCCCCGCCCGGCGATGCCCCGCTCGTGCCTCGATCGAGGCTTTCGGCTAACGCCCCGGGATGCGCGGCTTCCGGGAGGTCGAGCGGCTCGTCGCTCCAGGCGTCCGCTTGAGGCGCCTGACCCCTCTCCGCGCCCCGCTCTCCGTCGCCCGACGATTGTTTTCCTCCTTCGCCCCCGGCGCCTTCCCAGGGGCGGGACATCGCCTCGGACGGCGCCGGGCGCGGAGGCGGCATCATCTGTACGGTAATCGAGCCTGAGAACGCCACGGGTCCCGGCGGACTGCTCGGCGCCTGGGGAGCGTCCTGCGGGCCTCCGCGCTTCTTGGGCGCGTCGGCCGGGGAACTCCCGGCGTCAGGCTTTCCGCCTGGAGCCTCCGCTCCCCGCGCGCCCTCGGTCCCCGCCTGTCCGGCTCCGCCGGAGGACCGGTCGCCGTCCGATCCGCCGCCGTCTCCCCCCGATCGATTTCCGGAGGGAGGAGGGTAGCTCGGGGGAAAGGGCGGCTCGGGCTCGAGGGCCGGCGCCGCCCTTTCGGGTCCCTGGGCGACAACGCTCACGCGCTCGTCGGGCTCCTCTTCTTTCTCTTCCTCGGGTGCGGGCTCCCACTCCTCCTCGAGCTCCTCGAGCGAGTAGGTCTCCTCCTGCTCGTTCACCGCGATGACGGGCTCGATGCCGCCGAAGTCGATGATGGGAACCGATTCTCCCTCGATATCGGAAAGCTCGCCGAACAGCAGGCTCTCGGTCTCGACCTTCGCGGTATTGTCCGCCTCGCCCCGCGCGCCTTCCGAGAGAAGCCTGATATTCCGCTGCCAGAGATCCTCGTAGCTCTGTCCGTACTCGTCGACCGCCTGCTCGTAGAGCTCGAGGCTCGACGACAACTTGTCCATGTCGGCGGCCGTCCCCCTGCTGCCCTGGAGGCTCACGAGGTTGCCCGCGGTTCGAACGGCCTCGCTCTGGTTCCCCATCTTCTTGTAGGTCTGCGCGAGCGCCCGGAGGACTTCCGCGTTGTCCGGATGCTCGTCGCTCAGCGCCTTGAAGAGCGCGAGCGCGTCGGTGTAGAGGTTCTGCTGGAGATAGAGCTCGCCGAGGAGAAGGCGCGGCTCGAAGGCCGTCGGGTCGGCCGCGAGCACCTGGCTAAGCTCGCCTTCCGCTTTCTCGAAGTCTCCCTGCTCCTGGTACAGGTAGGCGGAGCTCATGCGTGCCTCGGAGTTGCCGGGCTCGATCGCGAGCGCACGACGGTAGCTCGCGAGCGCCTCCTCCCGCTTTCCGACGCGGCGGTAGAGCTCGCCTCGAAGCACGTGGGCGCGCGCGTTTCGCGGCTCCGACTTGAGAATCGACTGAAGCTGATCGGAAGCCTCGCGGAAGCGTCGGAGCTCGATCTGCACCTTCGCGATGCGAAGCTGGACGTCGATGTCGTACGGCGAGCTCGACGCAATGCGCATGAGCTCTCCGAGCGCGACATCGTAGGAGCCGCTCTTCTCGTGGACCTGCTCGAGGTTGAGCGCGGCGGTATGGTAGCCGGGATCCGCCTTCAGCGCTTCCGCGAAATACCGTTCGGCGCCGACGGCGTCCCCCTTGCGCTCGAGGATTACGCCGAGGTTGTTCTTGATCTTGGGGTTGTCGGGATCGAAGCCGAGAACCTCCTCGAAAACGCGCGCTGCCTCCTCGATCCTGTCGGATTTCTGGAGCGCGACTCCGAGGTTGTTGAGACCGTCCACCCAGCCCGGGCGGGACTTCAGCGCGCGCCGGTATTCGTCGACCGCCGCCCCCGCCTTGCCCTCGGCCTCGAGCGTGACTCCGAGGTTGTACCGCAGCGTTGGGTTATTCTCGTCGGCGGCGAGCCCGAGCTTGTAGAGCGCGGCCGCTTCCCGGTGGTCGCCGCGCTCCTCGTAGAGGGTGCCGAGGTTGTTGTAGGCGAGAGTGAACTTGGGGTCGACGGCAATCGCGCGCCGGTAGTAGCGCTCGGCCTTGCCCGTGTCCTTCGCCTGTTTATAGACGTTGCCGAGGTTGTAGGCGACATCGGGCCGTTCCGGCGCGAGCTCGTAGGCTGCCTCGAAGGCCTTCACCGCCGCGGCCGTGTTTCCCGCCCGCTTGTAGACCACCGCGATGTTGTTGTACGCCTCGGCGTTGCGCGGGTCGATCTCGATCGCGCGCTGAAAGGCCCGGATGGCTTTGTTGAGCTGGCGGTCCTTCACGTAGATGTTGCCGAGCAGGTTGTGGACTTGAGGATCGTCCGGCCGTTGCCTCTGGAGCTGGGCGGCGAGCTTCTCCGCGAGGGGAAGGTCGCGGATCGCGAGCGCGTTGCGCGCGCGGACGAAGAGCTCCTCGTCCTTCACGGCGGCGTCTCGAGAAGCTTCGACGGTCTCGCCGCCACTTCATTGGAGAAATCGCTCAGTTGAACGGGATTCGTCGTGTTGTACGCGACGACCGCGAAATAGTAGAGCTTCCCGTTCGAGAGGCCGCTTACCGTGACGGTGGTCGCGTTTCCGACGTCGATCGGCGAGGGTCCGGCGCTCGCGTCGGCGCCGAAGTACTGCGAGGGCCGGTCGCCGTAGTAGACCCGGTAGCCCGCGAGATCCGGATCTATGACTTTCCGCCACGAAAGCGTGATCGAGCCGTCCCCCGGCCGAGCCGTGAGAAGCGCGGGCGCCTCAGGCGGAAGATGGGGAGCGTAGCTCACCGAAACCGAGGAGACCGCCGGCGAGCGCCTCCCCGCGCCGTCGGGCAGGAGCTCGATCTTGATTTGAAGGTAACGGCCCTTTGCGTCGGGCAGGGAGCGGCCGGGCGCAAACTGAATCCAGTCGCCGGGAAGATCGATTTCGCTCGTCTTGATGTTCGCCATCTTGAGGTAGTAGAAAACGCCGGTGTTCCCCGGAGTCTCGCTCCGGGACTCGACGGAGCTCAGCTGGGTGTCCGGGTAGCCGAGATCGAAAATGCGCGTGATCGCGCTCCCCGGCTCGAGACCGAAACGCCTGACCACGGGGTCGGAGACGAACGACCGCGACACCCGGAGCTCGTCGAGGAAGCCGGTGAAGCCCGCTCCCACGACGAGGCGACTCGACTGCGCGCCGCCGGTGATCGGGAGATAGACGACGCCGTTCTCGCTTCCGGTCGGGTTCGCGTAGGTGATCGCGTCCGGGCTTCCGTCGACGCTGCTCTCGATGAGCCCGGTCTCCGCCGAGAAGCGCAGCATGTAGTGGTGCCACTGCCGCGGAATGACCGGCCCGCTTCCTTGAAGAACCGCGCTGAACGGACCGAGATCCGGCGGCGCAAAGAGGTTGGTGAAGCTCCAGACGAACCGTCCGCCGCTGATGCCGCAGCGGAGCTCCTGGGGGAGGAGGCCGGATCCGAGTCGGCGGAAGTTCCGCCACAGGAGCACCGTCGCGTCGTCGCCGCCTGCGGGGTACATCCAGAACTCGATCGTGAAGTCGTGCCACTGGTTTCCGGGAGCGAAGAGCGCCGAGGGCAGGAGAGGCTCGACCACGAGGCCTTCGGCCTGGCCCTGGAATACCCCCGAGCCGCGGCCGATCGCCGCGTAGCGGTCCGAGATCCCGATCGAGGAGGAGGTCACCGCATAGCTTCCGGTCGCATCCGCGGGAGGGTTGGAGTCCAAATGGAGCAGGAGATCGGTGTTTTCATCGGGCTCGTACTGGGAATCCTTCAGGACGATGTCGCGAAAGCCGCCGTAGCCGGGCCTCGACTCGACGCCGTTCCACGTCGCGATGCCGCCCCAGAGCTTGCTTCCGCCGAGATAGAGGGTCTTGTCGATCGCGGGAAGGGGACAAACGACGAGAAACGTCATGATGGCGGAAAGCGCGATGCGACTCATCACGGTGCGCTCCGTTGTACACCATTATCGGCCGAATTTGAAGCGGAAGACAGTCCGAGCCTTCCACGATCGCGCTCGGCGCGCGCGAATCCTCCGCGCGTTCAGGATCGTCGTCCCCGGCTCGGGCCCAAAGGGCTCCGCCTCTCGGGCGCCTTCGCGCGCTTCGGGGCTTCCCGCGCGACGGGGGCCCTCGAAGCAAAGGAGGCCCATGCGCCCTGCGATTCCCAGACCCGGACCTCGGAGCCGAGGACCCGGGAGACGTCGCCGGCCTCCTCCTCGAGCCTGCGCCACATCTCGTCGTGGAAGTAGCTCGCAAGGTTCTCGAGGCTCGTTTGTCGGTCTTCGAAGAACGGCAGATCGTTGAGGAGTCTCCCCTCCGCCGTTGCCGCGACCTCCTCGAGGAGCTTCCCGGCAAGCGCGATGTCGAGCGCGAATCCGTCCGCGTCGAGACCGTCAACTTCGCAGCTCCACTCGACGGTATAGGGATGGGCGTGGGGCCTGCTCTCCTCTCCGAAGTCCCCCTGAAGAAAATGCATCGCCTGAAGGCTTTTTCGCACGCCGATCCGGTACATTGGTCCTCCTTTGCCCGAGAGCGCTACGGCTCGAGGGCCACTTGGATTGTTTTCTCGGGATGGAAAGCGATCAGGTCGAACGCGTCGGAGGCGCGATCGAGGGGAATCGTATGGGTGATGTAGCGAGCCGGCCGGACGGCGTCGACGAGGTCGAGCGCCGCCGCGAGCCGCCGCTCCTTGCTCCACCTGCCGGAGAGGCCGGGCGCGATCGTCGAGACCTGGCAGCTTCGGATCGACAGGCGCTTGCGGTGAAAGTCCTCCCCGAGGGAGAGCGTCACGCCGCGCGAGCCGTACCACGACGCTTCGATCGCCGAGGCTCCGAAGGCAAGCGCGTCGATCGCGAGCTGCAGCCCGTCCGCGCTGCCGCTCACGTTGACCGCGTGGTCGACGCCCCGTCCCTTCGTGATCTCGAAGATGCGCTTCCTCGCCTCCGGATCTTGGGCGAGGAGCGCCTCGCAGCCGATCGCCCGCGACGCCTCGCGGCGAAGCTCGTAGGAATCGACCGTGATGACCGGGCCGAGGCGCTGCCTGAGCAGGATCTCCGCGACGAGGAGGCCCACGACGCCCTGGCCCACGACGAGAACGCATTCCCCCGGGACTGCGGCGCAGTCGTGGCAGATCGCGAGGGCGGTCTCCATGCTCGGAAGGAAGAGGGCGTCGCGGTCGTCGAGGTCGGAGGGAAGCTCGATGAGCTCCTCGCGCGGCGCGTAGAAGCGGTCCTGATGGGGATAGAAGGCAAAGACCCGCCCCCGCTCCCGGGTGAGCCCGGCGTTGATGTAGCCGTACTTCAGGGGGTATTCGAGGGTTCCCTGGAGCGCGGCGATGGCCTGGTCGGCGGCGAAATACCTCGGCTGCTCGCCGCGGTAGAGGAGCATCTCGGTCCCGTGGCTGATCCCGATCAAGCTCGACTCCACGAGGAGCGAGCCTTCGCCGGGGGAAATCCGTTCGTCGCGAAGCTCGACTTCGCCGGGCGCGACGAAGTACAGCGCCCTCGCGAGGCTCCGACTACGCGACGCCATCGTCCTTTCCTGCCGGAGCGGAGCGGTCGAAGGAGAGCTCCCAGACGAGGTCGTCGCCGAGCCTGCGCGTGCCGATCGAGGAGGGCCTGAGCGCGGCGTCGAGTCCCCCGATCGCAAGATCCCCGATCGCCTCGATTCCCTTGCCGACGATGATGGGCGCCACGACGATCGTCATCCTGTCCACGAGACGCTCGCGCAGAAACGCGGTGATGACGGCGCCGCCGCCCTCGACGAACAGCGACCGGTATCCCCGCTCCCCGATCCACGCCGCCGCGGCGCGAACGGAGATCCCCTCGCCCGCGCGGGGAAGCACGGCCACCTCCAATCCGAGGGACTCAAGCGCGCGGGCGCGCCGCGAGTCGACCGGCTCGCTCGTCATGACGACGCTCCGGTAGGTTGCCGAAGTCCTCGCGATCTTCGAGTCGACGGGGAGCCTCAGACGCGAGTCGAGCACGATTCTCGCGGGAGAGCGGGACCCTTCGATGCGGCAGGTGAGGAGGGGATCGTCGCGCAGCACCGTATTGATTCCGACGAGGATCGTCTCGTTGTCGCGCCTGAGACCTTGGGCGAGGTGAAGGGAATCCGGACCCGATATCCACTGGGAGTCCCCGCCGGCGGTCGCGATCCTCCCGTCGATGCTCTGTGCAAAGCTCACCGTGATTGTCGGATACATGCTCGACAAGAGTATACCGCACCCCTTCGGTGCCGCCAACGGCGCTCAAGAACGCTTTGACAGCCCCGGCGGGTCCCCGTAGAATCACGAACCGTGATCTACCTTCTCGCGCCCCCGCCGAAGAACGCTCTGACCGGCGGCTATATCTTCAACGCGAGCGTCGCGCGGAGGCTCCCCGGCAGGCTCCGCCTCGAGTACGTCGAGCCCGACGCCCTCGCGGCGCGCCTCGAGCGGCGCCGCGAGGGCGACCGCTTCGTCCTCGACAGCCTCTATCTCCTCGGCCCCGCGCCGCGAAGCGCTCCGGCGCGCCTCGCGATGATGCTCCACGCGCTCCCGTCCCTCGATCGCGCGCCTGAGGAGGCGGCGTGGCTCGATATCCTCGATCGCCTCCTCGCGCCGAGCCGGTTCTTGGCCGCCGAGGCGATCCGCGGCGGCTTTCCGGCGGACCGGGTCTCGATCTGCGAGCCGGGGGTCGACTCCTACTTTCGAGGGAAATCGAAGCGGAAGGCCGAGCGGACTCGGCCGAAGCGCCTCCTCACCGTCGCCAATCTGACCCCCGGGAAGGGCTATCTTTTTCTCCTCGAAACGCTTGAGCGCCTCCTCGACCTGTCCTGGACATGGAACGTCGCGGGAAGCGCGAGCGACGATCCTGAGCACGCGCGGTCGTTCTTCGACCGCGCATCGTCGAGCGGCGTCTCCGCCCGGCTCCGTTTTCACGGGCCGACCACCCGCCGCGCGACGGCGCGGCTCATGCGCACCTGCGATCTTTTCGTTCTCGCGTCGTCCTCCGAGTCCTACGGAATGGCGTTCGCCGAGGCGCGGGCCGCCGGCCTGCCGGCGCTCGGCAACCGGGTCGGAGGGGTCCCCGAGGCCGTCGGATCGCGCGGAGTCCTCTGCGAGCCCGGTAATCTCGCCGAATGGGTGACGGCGCTCAGGCGACTTCTTTCGGGGAGCGGCGAGATCGAGCGCCTCGCTCCGGCGGACGGGCCGCGCCGCGGCCGCTCATGGAAAGCGGCCGCGCGCGATTTCTACGCCGCGCTGCAATGCGACGCTCGTGCCCGCCCGGGCTGACGGAGCGCCCTCGCACAGGGGCCGGGCTCACAGGACCTTGAAGACGTGCACCGGCTCGTCCTTCCCCTTCACCAAGACCGGGGGCATCGGCTCGGCGCTCACCGTGCCGCGCACGACGCTCTCGACCGCCGAGGAGATGAGGAAGGTCGAGCCGAACTCCTTGTTCAGGGACTCGATCCTCGATGCGAGGTTGACCGTGTCGCCGATGATCGTGTACTCCTTGCGGTCCATCGAGCCGACCGTTCCGGTGACTGCCTGTCCCCAGTGGAGACCGATCCCGATGCGGACGGCCTCGATCCTGCCCTCCGCGTTCAGGCGATCGACCGCTCCGCAGATGTCCAGTCCGGCGAGAACCGCGTTGTGCGCGTCGCTTCCGTCCGAGAGCGGCGCGCCGAAGACCGCCATGAAGCCGTCGCCGAGAAACTTGTTCACGATACCGTGGCGGTCGTTCACGATCGGAATGATCTCGCCGAAGAAGATGTTGAGGAACTCGACCACCTCGCGCGGGTCGCGATTGCCGGAGAACTTGGTGAAGCCGCGAATGTCGAGGAACATGAGCGCGACCTCTCTCGTCTCGCCCTCGAACTCGGTGCGCTGCGAAAGGAGCTTGTCGACCACCGAGCTCGAGATGTACTGGCCGAAGATCGAGACGACCCGCTCGCGCTCGTCGGTGAGCTTCAGCACGTTCTCGATACGCTTGCGGAGTTGGTCGGCGACGAAGCCGGCCACCGCGCCGGTGAGCAGAATCAGCGCGGCCTTCCCGACGATCGGCATGAGGGCGGTGAAGAAATCGACGTCCGCTCGCCCCGGAGGGAAGAACCCCATGCCGAGCCCGGCGAGCGACGCCGCGCCGAGAATGCCGGTTGCAAGCGGGAAGGCGAACCTCATGCGGAGAACCGAAAGGACAATGAACGGGAAATAGATGAAGGTAGCCGGAGAGTCGAGCGCGACCTCCGGGGAGAGCCGTCTCGCGAGGATCCAGAGCACGGCCGTTACGAACGCAATTTCGCCGAGAATGTTCACGATCCGGGGCCCCGGCGCGACCCTCACGCGCCGCGCGACGAAAACCGACAGGAGCCGGTAGGCAAAGAGCTCATAGAGAGTCATCGCCCCCGTGACGATCGTGATGGGTCCGATCGGAAAGCTGCCGCCGAGAATGCGAACGGCCACGGGATTCGTGGCGATCCCGGAAACCGCGCAGACGCACGCGATGAGGGTGAGTCCCACGAAGATGACAAGGACCGCCCTTGTGCGGAGCCGCTCGCTTCTCGTCTCCTCGAAAGAGAGGAGCTCCTCCGCCGACGAGTGGTCCGAGATTTTTGCATAGGGCTTGAAGATTCTTCTTTCCGGCTTGGCGCCTTCGACTGCCATAAGGTTGGGCTCCCGCTTTCTCGGCGCGGCTCGGCGCCCGCCGGTCTCTTTCCCTGACCGAGAGTCAGCATATCGGGTAGACCCTCGTGCCGGCAAGGGGCCCGTGACGTTCCGCGTGCCCTTCTCGGCCGCCGCCCGAGGCCTCGTCCCGGCGAAGAGCTGTGAAGCCGCTTGCCGGACGGACGAGTCGCAGTCGCGCTCGCGTACCCCGGACGCCCGTGCGTGGCGGCCTACGACCCCCTGGATCCCCGGCGGCTCGATCGGTCCTCGAAGAGCCTAAGGCGCCGCGCGCGCGATGCCCGTAGGCGGACGAAAACAGCAGGGTCCTCGCGCGGAGCGGATGGGTCGTCCGGCCGATCCCGACCTGCTCACGCTCGGGCCGCCTCGGCCAGGATCAGCAGGCCGCCTCGGAAGGCCCCGACGCCGAGGAGCCGCCCCATGACGTCGATCGCCTCGAGAAGCCCGGAGATCCCGGGCGGCACGTCCCCGCGGGGGACGAAGCTCCAGAAGCGGGTCGCGACGGTCTTGAAGCCGGCGGAGGAGGCGAGCGCGGCGGCCTGAGCCTGGCTGAGGAAGCGGTCGGTCGCGATATGGCGGGTACCGAACCCGAGGAGCGGCGCTACCGTCCGGTGCCAGAGGTAGCCGCCGTTCACCGTGAGACAGACGAACCGGCCCCCGGGCTTGAGGATCCGCCTGACCGCGGCGAAAACGGCCCGCTTGTCCGGCACATGCTCGAGAGAGCCGACGCACACGACCACGTCGGCTTCCGCGCGGCCGAAGGTTTCAAGCCGCGTGGCGTCGTCGACTCGGAAGGAGACCTTTCCGTCCGGGGCCCGCTCCCGCGCGCGCCGGATCATCGCGCTCGAGAAGTCGACGCCGACCCCCGAAGCGCATCGCTTCGCGAGGGAGAGAATATGATCGCCGGTGCCGCAGCCGATCTCGACGACGAGCTCGTCGCCGTCGAGGCGAGCCCAGCGTCGAAGCAGCCGAGCGCGGTAGCGAAGCAGCCTCCCGGGATCGCCGTGGCTGTCGGCGTACTCGGAGGCGATGCGGTCGAAAAAAGCGCGGACGTCCTCCGCCGTGCGCGCCGGCTCGGGCTGCACGCCGCGCGTCCGGCGCGTCACGCCGCCTTCCTCGCGAAAAGGAGCGTCTCGGGTTTCCACAGCGAAAGCGGACCGGTGCCGCAGAGGACCATGAGAATCGCGGACACGAACAGAGGCCACGCCCCCTCCCTCGCGGTTTCCCACGGCAGAGCGAAGAGCGCGCAGGCGGCGAGCGCGAGAGCGAACAGCCGTCCGAAGAGCCCGCACGCCGCGGCAAGCGCCGAGAGACCGAGGAGCCACCGGGCGAGGGGCGAGGCGGCGGGGAGCACGAGGGCGGTCGACGCCACGATGGCGGCCCTGAGCGCGAGGGGCAGCGCCTCAAGCGCGGCGAGCGAGAAGAGGCGCTCGGCGCGGCGGTAGCCCGGCGATGTCCGGTCGAGGACGCCGGTCACCGCGAGCCAGTCCCTCACGAAGCCGCCCAGGAAGGGAGCGAGAAAAAGGGCGCCCGAGATCGTCGCGAAGCGCGGCGCCACGATCGGCCAAAGCGCCGCGCTCAGGTAGCCCATCATGAGCCCGGCGATGACCTTGCCCGAAGAGCTGTGCTCAAGCGGCCTGCTCTCCTTGCCGCGGCGTCCGCGGAGCCAGATTCCCGCGAGAAAGAGGTAGCGGAGGAGCCCCGCCGAGACGATCCAGAAGGGGACCTTCCCCGAGACGGCGAGGAGCGCGCTTGCCGCGAGAACCCCGAGCCCGTCGAAGTCGTTCTCGAGGATCTCGCCGAGCCGGGAGAGGTGGCCGCCGGCCCTTGCCGCCCATCCGTCCGCGTAGTCGAAGAGGAGGGACGCGGTATAGAGGACGGCGGGAAGCCACCCGTCGAGCGCCCGGGCCCCGGGGGCGAGGAGCTCTCCGGCGAGCGTCGCGATCAAGCCCCCTCGAAGGAGCGTGAGGAGGTTCGCCGCGCCGAGCGACCGGAAAGCCTTCCCGCTCGAGTCGCGGTTCTGCGCGAGATTCCGCCAGAGGAGCGCGCCCTCGACCGCCTCCACGAAGAGCGCGCCGAGGAGCCCAGGAAGCCCGAGACCGGCGACGAGCGCGAGGCAAGCCGTCAAGGCGCCGAGAGCCGCCAGTGCCGCCGCGGACTCCCGCTTCAGGAGGCCGGTCGAGCCCATCGTCCCTTCATCACCGGGCGATCATACCACGCGCGAGCGCGCGGCGCCAACGAACGCCCTTGACCAAAGCCCTCGCGGAATGGAATCGTGTTCGACATGACTGCAGCCGACACGGCTCGATTCTGCGATTACCTCGAGGCGAAGAGGTCCGTCGACGACGAGAGCCTCCACAAGAAGACCTTTCAGCGCTTTACGGACCATTTGAAGAAGAGCGGCGTTCCGATCATTCTCGATGTCGGCACCGGAACCGGCGCCATGATCCGCCGGATCGTGAAGTCCTCTCCCGCCGCCAAGCTGAGCTTCTACGGAGTCGACGAGAGCGAGCCCCTTCTCCGGGAGGCCGAGAGGGCGCTCGGCGAGCTCTTTCGAGAGCTCGGCTACTCGGTGAGCTCCCGGGCCGGCTTCATCTCGGCCGCCCGCGGCGAGAGCGGCGTCGAGGTTCGTCTGCTCCGCGGCGACATTCTCGACGGCCAGCTCCTTCCCTCCCTGTCGGGCATTCCGTTCTCCGCCGTGACCGCCCACGCCTTCATGGACGTCGTCCCCCTCGCCGAGACGCTCGCGGCGTTCAAGCGCTTGATGCGTAAGGGCGCCGCGCTGTACGCCACGATCAACTACGACGGCACGACCGAGCTTCTGCCGTCCTTCGCGGACCGCTCCTTCGAGCGCCTCCTCCTTGCCGTCTACAATCGCTCGATGGACGACCGGAGGGTGGGCTCCCTGCCGACCGGCGGGAGCCGGACCGGGACGACCCTCTACGACGAGGCGGTTCGGCAGGGTTTCGCGATCGCGGGATTCGGTAGCTCCGACTGGTCAGTCTTTCCCTGGGACGGGCGCTACACCCGCGACGAGGAGGTCTTTCTGCGGGCTCTCGTCGAGACGATCTACGACGAAGGCCTGAAGCACGGCGAGATCGCCGCAGGAGCGCTCGGCGCGTGGAAGGAGTCCCGTGTCGAGACCGTGCGCTCCGGGCGCCTCGCGCTGAACGTCCATCAGACCGATCTGATGGCGCTCAGGCGGTAGCGCTACATCCGTCTTCGCGTCCAGCGGGTGAACCATTCGGTGTCGATCGAAAGGATGAGGCCGAAAATTCCGCCGATCGCGGAGAGTCCGAGGAAGAGATAGAAGAATTGCGACAGGGTCTGCTGGACCGCGAAGTAGCCGGCGTTCAAATGGCTGTTCGCGCCCAAGAGGACGAGGAGAAAGAGGTTCACCGCCGCGAAGCCCGCCCACAGCACCGCCTTGCGCGAGCGGTCTTGCTCGGCCAAGATCCGTTCCATGACGCGGTCGACAAACCCGCCGTGCTCGAGATAGGTTCGAAGCGCCTGCCGGTCTTCGCCGGGAAACTCGATCCTGGTCAGCAGGGCGTCGAGGGTGTCCCCCCTTTCCGTATCGTCGGTCACCTCAATCCTCCATATACTCCGCGAGGAGCGAGCGTATCAGTCCCTTCGCGCGGAACACGTGGGACTTCACCGTGTTCACGGGCATATCGAGGATGTCCGCGATTTCGGGATAGCTGAGCCCGTCGAAAAAATGCATCTTGACGATGAGCGCATAGCGGTTCGGAAGCCGCTCGAGCGCTTCGTTGATGCGCCCGGCGGATTCCGCCGAGACCACGCTCCCCTCCACGTCGGATGCCGGGTCCGCGTCGGCGAGCGCCTCCTGCCTGAGCTCGTCGACGAGCTTCGAGCGCGCGCGTCGGTAGCTGTTGACCGCGAGATTGAAGGCGACCCGGTAGAGCCAACCCGCGAAGCTGCCCTGGCCCGCGAAGCTCGCGAGGCGCTCGAAGGCGCGAAGGAATACCTCCTGCGCGAAGTCCTCGGCGTCCTCGAATCGGCGAAAGAACTTGAGTCCCACATAGAAAATCCGTTCTTGATGGCGCTTGACGAGCGTCCGATAGGCTTCGGTCTCGCCCGCGAGGACTCGGCGAACGAGCGCTGCGTCATCGTTTTCCACGTTACCTGGTTTTGTTCCTGTGCGCGAAGGCGTAGTGGGTTACGACGCCGAGGCCGGTCATCGCCGGGATAATACCGCCGAGGAGCGCGTTGCTCGCCGGATCGCGCACGACGAAGAAGACGAGCAGGCCGACTCCGACGAAAAGCGCCACGATGCCGAGCAGGAGAATCTTGTCGTCGACGTTCCTCGGCACCGGCTTTTCGCCCCGCTCGAGGATGATCCTGCTCTTGCGGTAGTCCCACAGCATGAAGAAGAAGGTGAGAATGGCGAGGAGCGCGACCGCTACAAGCGGAAGCGCGGCGATCAGAACCTGGGCGGCGGTGCTCATGCCCGGGAGCCCTCCTGGGTGCGCCTTCGGCGCGGTTTCCGTGCGTGTTCTTGACCCCGACCCCGTGCGTTCCGGGCGGCCGCGGAACACCCTCATCCTGCCACAACGTCGCTAACGACACAAGACACCTCTTCGGCGCGTTTCGCCGATCCGGTCGACGCAATACACGACAGAGCCGGGCCCGGGCGGTTGCAGCTTTTCGCCGCCGTGTGTACATTGAATTCCTGCCATGTATGAGGAACTGAAGGAGCAGGCCCGCCGCCTCCCGCTCGACGCCGGGGTTTACCTGATGAAGGACGGGCAGGGAGAGGTAATCTACGTCGGCAAGGCGAAGAGCCTGAGAAAGCGGGTGGTCTCCTACTTCACCGGGTCGAAGGACGTCAAGACCCGCGCGCTTGCGTCCCGGATCGTCACGATCGACCACATCGCGACGCGAAACGAGTACGAGGCGCTGCTGCTCGAGAACAACCTCATCAAGAAGTGGAGACCCCGCTACAACATCAACCTGAAGGACGGCAAGACCTATCCGGTGATCCGCGTCACGAACGAAGACTTCCCGCGCGTCTTTCGCACCCGCAGAATCGTGCAGGACGGCTCGCTCTATTATGGCCCCTTCCCGAACGCCGGCATGGTCGACGTCTACCTCGACCTCATCGAGCGGTTGTTTCCGCTGCGAAAATACCCCGGCGACCTTTCGAAGCGGACCGCGCCGTGCTTCTACTACCACATCGGCCGCTGCGCGGGGCCGTGCATCGGCAAGATCACGAAGGAAGAGTACGCGAAGACCGTCGACAAGGTGAAGGAGCTGCTCTCCGGGCGATCGGAAGAGCTCGTCGCGGGTCTCGCGAAGGAGATGGATGAGGCGGTCGCCGGGCTCAAGTTCGAGCGCGCGGCGCAGCTTCGCGACGCGATCAAGGCGATCGAGACCCTCGGCAAGGAGCAGGAGGTCGTGGACTTCGATCCGGAGGTGCGCGACTACGTCGCCCTTGCGCACCGCGAGGAGCTTGCGACCTTCATCGTGTTCCAGATGAGAGGCGGACGGCTTCAGGGACGGGATCTTTTCCGAAGCGAGCTCTTCGCGAGCGAGGAGGAGGCTCTCGTCCAGTTCATTCTCCAGTACTACGGCTCGGTGCACACGCCCCCCGCGCAGATCTTCGTCTCTCAGCCGATCGACGCCGAGCTCCTGCGCGAGTTCTTTCGCAACGAGAAGGGCAAGGAGGTCGAGATCAGCTTCCCGACGGAGGGAAAGAGCTCGTCGGTCATACGCATGGCGCTCGAAAACGGCCTTCAGGACGTCGAGAACCGGCGGCACCAGGCGGCCAATATCCCCGCCCTCGAGGAGCTCAAATCCGCGCTCGGCCTCCCGAGGCTGCCGCGTCGCATCGAGGGCTTCGACATCGCGCACCTAAGCGGCAAGCACACGGTTTCCGCTCTCGTCTCCTTCTGGAACGGCTATCCTGACAAGCGGCATTACCGGCACTTCCGCATCAAGAGCCTGGACGGAGCGATCGACGATTTCGAGTCGATGAGGGAGGTGATCGCGCGACGGTACACCCGGGTGATCAACGAAGGGCTCGATAAACCGGACTTTATCCTCGTCGACGGCGGGAAGGGCCAGGTGAGCGCCGCCCGCTCGATTCTCGACGCGCTCGGCCTGAAGGACATCCCCCTTGCGGGCCTCGCGAAAAAGTTCGAGGAGATCCACCTGCCGGGCGTCGGGAAGCCCGTGAAGCTCCCGGAGACGTCCTCGGCGCTCAAGATCCTTCAATCGGTCCGGGACGAGGCGCACCGCTTCGCGACGACGCTCAACAAGCGTCTGCGCGAGAAGGACCTTTCGTTTTCGCTCCTCGAACGGATTCCCGGGATCGGCGCCAAGCGGAGCCGCCTGCTCCTCGACGAGTTCGGCTCGATCGACGAGCTCGCGAAGGCCGACGTCGAGCAGCTCGCCGAGCGCTGCGGGCTCAGCCTCGAGCAGGCCGACGAGGTGCGCCTCTTTCTGCGAAACCGCCTCGCCTCGGGCGGAGACCGCCTGCTCGACGCGCGGGAGGAGGGCGGCTTCGGGGAAGAAGTTGCCGAGCCCCGCTGAGAGTCGCCTGCGGAGACGCTCCGCCCGCCTTCTATGAGCTCTTCTGCTTTTCTTTCTCGAACTCGCTCGCGAGCCCCTGCCTGAGGAGCTCGAACTCGTCGCGGGTCTGGATTCCGAAATCCTCGAGCACCGTCCGATCGATCTGGTCGAAAAGCAGCTCGTTGTCTTCTACTTCATTCATCGCGTTGGCAAGGTACACCGTATAGACGACGTCGGCGTACTCGGGATCGGACTCGGTCGGTAGGTGGTGGTACTTGATGGCCTCGACGAGGCCCTGCGGAAAATTCCACTTCTGGGCGATCATCGCGCCGATCTGGGCGTGATTCAGGCCCGCCGAGAGGTCCTCGACGAGGCTCCTTCCCATTCCGCGGTCCTTGCAGAAGCTCGTGATCTTCTGCAGGAGATCGGGGTGAACGTCGGAGAAGATGATCTTCCCCATGTCATGGAGGATGCCGCCGACGTAGGCGTCGTCGAGGATGTCCTTCTTCTTGAAGCGCTTCGCCAGATTGTACGCGTAATAGGCCGACTTGTAGGAATGGTCCCAGAGCCACTTCTGGCCGCGGTCGAGGAGCTTCTGCGTCCCGTACGAGTAGAGAAGCTTCCCGAGGCTCCGCATGCCGACCAGCTTGACGGCCTCCGCGATGTTGTCGACCTTTTTCGGAAGCATGAACTGCGCCGAGTTGACGAGCTTCAGGACGTCGGCGGTGAGCGAGGGATCCATGCTGATCTGCCGCGCGATGTCCGAGATGTCGGACTCGGGATCCGCGATGAGCTTCTGGAGGAACACGAGGTTGTCGGGAAACTGCGGGAGCACGTCGATCTCCGCGACGATCGCCTTCGAGAGAAGCGACAGATTCTCCACGTGGACCTCGGAGAAGGGGACCGTGATGCTCGAGATCGTCTCGCCGCCCTCGATGTCGATATCGAAGGCGTCCTCCGTGAGGCCCATCTTCTTCAGCATCAAGACGAGGATCACGATTCCGAGCCCCGCGCCTTCGGAGTCGTCGAGGACCGACGAGAGCGCCTCCTCCATGGAAGCGTACGCCCTCGAGCGGGCGATTCGATCGTAAACGCGCATCTGCTCCTTGCGGGAGATCTCCACGTTGTTGTGGACCGAGATCTTCAGCGTCTTGCCCGTGGCGTGGAAGACGATCTTGATGTAGAGTCCCTGCTCCTTTTGTTTTTTCAGGTAGTCGTCGATGTGATCGAGCGTCTCCTGCTTGAAGTTCTGCATCCCCTTTTCGTAGTCATCTGGCTTATTGATGTCGAGCTGCTTGTCGAGAAAGTAGACGCGCTTCGTGTTCGCTTTCTTGGCGTTGACCGCGATTTCCCTCATGCAGTACGCAAGGCGGTCCTTCAGCTGCTCCTGCCCGAACTCCTTCAGGAACGCGGCGAGGACATCCTCCATGTAGACCTCGGTCTCGTGGGGAAGGGTGAACGTCTTGAAGGAGAGGGGAAGAGAGTTTTGCGCCGCTTTCTTGATTTGCGCAAGGTCTACTTTCGGAGCCATGACACACCGCCTTTCCTCGGTCAGGAACGCCCGCGAGAACCCGAGCGTCCAGACAATTATAGTCCGGGCACTCCGGGTGTCAAGGCAAATACGAGCTTTGCCCTCCGCATTGAGGCGTGGAACGCGCGGGTCTTCCGACCCGAAGCCGAATCGGGCTATAATCGGGCATGCGCTTGCGCGAGCTGGAGGACTATCTCGAGGATCTTCTTCCCCTGAAGGAGGTCGCGCAGGTCGACCAGTCGCTCAACGGGGTGCAGGTCGCGTGCTCCGACAAGGAGCTCTCGACGGTCGCGTTCGCGGTCGACGCCTGCATGGCGACCTTCGAGCGGGCGGCCGAGGGGGCGGCCGACGCCCTCTTCGTGCATCACGGTCTTTTTTGGGGCAAGCCGCTCGCCGTGAGGGGCTCGCAGTACGAGCGCATGAAGTTCCTCCTTTCCCACGACCTCGCGCTCCTCGCGGCCCACCTCCCGCTCGATCTTCATCCGCAGCTCGGCAACAACGCGGGAATCGCCGCCGCGCTCAAGCTTGAGGCGATCGAGCCGTTCGGGTATTATCGTGGGCTCAAGATCGGCTGCAAGGGAAGGCTGCCCCGGCCGTCGAGCCTCGATGAGGTGCTTCTCGCCATGGGGACGGATCGGCGGAGCTGTATGGCGGTGCTTCCTTTCGGGCCCGAAGAAATCCGCAGCGTCGGGATCGTGTCGGGAGGAGGCACGAGCGAGGTGGAGCAGGCGATTCGCGAGGGATTGGATCTCTACATCACCGGCGACGCCAGCCACCAGGTCTACCACACCTGCATGGAGGAGAAGATCAACATGATCTCAGGCGGGCACTACCAGACGGAAGTGTGGGGGGTGCGGCTGCTCGCGCGGCGGCTCGCCCAGGATCTCGGTCTGCGGACCTTCTTCGTCGACGTCCCGACCGGTCTATGATCGAGGAAGCACACGTGAAAAACAACCATGCGTCGCGGCCCGCCGCGAGCCAGGGAGCGTCCACGAGCACCCCTCTCGCGGCCAAGGTGATCCCCTTCGCGCTCACCCTGGGCATCATCGCGGCGGACCAGATCACGAAGGCGCTCGTCGTGAGGCTCGTCCCGCTCAACACCGTCGCCGTGTCGCTCGGCGGCGATTTTTTCCGCATCATTCACGAGCGCAACCACGGCATCGCGTTCAGCATGGGCGGACAGCTTCCTGGAGACTTCAGAACGGTTTTCTTCGCGCTCCTTCCCATCGTGGTGCTCGCGCTTCTCGTCGGGTACTACTTCCGGTCACGCGACCTTTCGCCCCTTCAGCGCTGGGCAATCGCGGGGATCGTGGGGGGAGGGGTGGGCAACCTCATCGACCGCGTCTTTCGGCCCGGAGGCGTCGTCGACTTCCTCGACGTGAAGTTCTACGGAATTTTCGGGCTCGAGCGCTGGCCGACCTTCAATGTGGCCGACTCAAGCGTCGTGGTCTGCGGGATTCTGCTGCTCGTCACGTTCCTTTTCGACGGGGGGAGCCGGCATGAACAAAAAGGCTAACACCGCGCTCTTCATTCTCGGGGCGACGGTCGCGAACATCCTCATCATGATCGTGCTCATCGTCGTAGGATTCGCCGTCATCTCGCTGGTGCTTCCGCACACCGCGAGCCCCCAGCTCGCCTCGATTCTCTTTCTCCTCGTGTTCCTCGCCGCGATCGGAGGCTCTTTTTTCATCTACAATAGAATCGTGAAGCTCATCTCGAAACGGGTCGACATGGAACGGTACTTCCACCCGATCTTCCGGCAGCGCAGGCGGTAGCCCCCCGGCAATCGCCTCAATAGCCGTCGGACATCGCGCGGTTGCGGTCTTTCTTCGCAAGCTCCCCGTAGACGAAGCCTCGCGTTTTGAGCTTTTCCTTGATGTCGTCCGGGAACGCGAGGTAACGCCAGAAGACGCTCCGTACCTCGCGGTCGAGCTTCTGCATGCCCTCGCTCTCTTTCGTCACCCACGTGACGTAATCCTGGATGAAGTACTCGCGAACGTCCCCCTTGAGCTTCTGCGTGCTGAACCATTGATAGTAGTTCCCGGTCAGCCCCTCTTCCATCCAGTAGTGCTGCGCCTTCTCCTTTTCGACCTGCCATCGCAGATCGGCGAGCGCGGTGATGACGGCGGTCTTGAGATCCTTGGTGGGGAACATCGGAATGGCGATCCGGCCGCGGCTCGTGGCCCGGTTGAAGCGCTCGAAGGGCTCCCAGCACATCCCCTGGTCGCCGTAGCAGGGCACCAAAATGATGTAGGGAACGATGCGCTTGGTCTGGCCCTTGAAGGTCCGCTTGAAGAGACCCGGATCGATGACCTCGATTTCCGCCATTTGCGCGATGACGGTCTCCCGAGTGCCGATGTCTTTGATATTGGCCCGCAGGTACTGCTTCATGAGGATGGGGAAATGATTGCCCTGCCTGCCCACGCACATCTTGATCATCTGCCGGACCGTGTTGAACTCGTTCGTCACGGTTCGGACATCGACCGACGAACGCTCGCCGGCCTCATCGGCCTTCGTCCTCAAGTCCGCGAGCTGCTTGGTCGCCGCCGCGAGCTCGTTGTAGAGGCGCGACAGATCGCGGTCGAGCACGGAGAGCGAGCGGGCGATGTTGCCGATCTCTCCGGTGAGAAGGCGCTGCGCCGCGTTGTACTCGGCCTTCATGCCGTCGAGATCCTGACGCATATCGTGGGCGAGCAGCATCGAGACCTTGTCCTTGAGCATCGATTCCGCCGACTCGATCTCGCTCAGCTTCGCCTTCGCGAGGCCGAGCTGGACGTCCCGCTGTCCCTTCGCCTTGTCCACAAGCTGCATCGTGCGCTGGGGCTGCGTGCGTTGAGACGGCTTCGCCTCGTCGGTCGACGAAGGGCTCACCTGCCCGGCCGCCACCTTTCGCAGCCATTCGTCGAAGTAGTAGATGGTCTCGCCGGTCTTGTTGTCGAAGATGATCCGGGCAAGGAGCCCGCGCTGCTCGTCGGAGAGAAGCGTTTGAAGGATCACGCCGTAACGGATGAGGAGGATCTTCGGAATCGGCAGATCCGTGTAGATTTTGCTCGCGATGCTCTCGCCGAGGCTCCAGTAGGCTGAGACGAGCTTGCCGCGAATGATGGGCTTTTCCTTCGGATCCTGGCAGGCGAGGAACTCGGACAGCAGCTTATGGGTCCGCTGGGCCGCTTCGCCCTCGCCGGACAGCGCGGTCTTGTAGTAGTCCTTGTCGGCAAAAAAGGGCTTCGGGCTCTTCTCGAGAAGCTCGGTAGGAACGGTGAAGGTCTCGCTCGTTTCCTCGCCTTCCGCCGCCGGCGCCACCGCCGTCGACCCGTCGATGAACAGCGACGAGAACGCGGGGTTGGAATCGCCTCCCTCTTCCGACTCGACTCCGATGAGCTCGGCTATCTCGGGATCGATCTCGCCGGAGAACACCCCATTGTTTGAACCTTGATTGTCTGCCATTCTTCGCTACCTTGAGGACAAGCGAGCCGCTCGGGATGAGAGCGGATCCGCGCCGCCGCTAGGCGGGCTCGTTTGTCCAGCTCGCCTTCCTAGTATAGGGCGCGCCGTGACTTCGTCAAGGGTTCGCCGATCCCGCGCCTCGCGCTCCGAGCCGAGAACCGCTCCGTCCGAGGAACCGCCGGGACGGACCTTCCGCGCGGCGCCCGACGGGCGATCCCGAGGAGCCTGCGGCCGACTCGACCGCAAAGCCGATCGCGAAAGCTCGGAGGGGCTTGACGTTCTTGATTTTGAATATCATAATAACATGAGAATATGCGATTTTGGAGGATCGATATGCAAACCTATGATTCCACGACGACCGTCGCGAAGATCGTCACCGATCGTCCGGGCCGCTCCCGCTTCTTCGAAGGTCTCGGGCTGGACTACTGCTGCGGGGGCAACCGGCCGATCGGCGAAGCGTGCGCCGAGAAGGGGCTTGATGCCCGAAGCGTGCTCGAAGCGCTCGGCGCGTTCGAGGAGTCATCCTCGGTTCTTTCGGGGGAAATCGACCTGAAGAGCCTCACCACCGAAGAGCTCGTCGCCCACATCGTGGAGCGACATCACGGCTACCTTCGCCGCGAGTTTCCTCGGCTCGCCGCGCTTTCGATGAAGGTCCTCAAGGCGCACGGCGAGAGGGAGCCGCGCCTCGGGGTGATTTACGGTGAAGTCGAGGCCCTCAGGCGCGATCTCCTCGCGCATCTCGAGCGCGAAGAGCGCGAGGTCTTCCCCTTGCTCGGCGCCTCCGCGGTCGGGAATGAGCGGCTCGCCGCGCTCATCGAAGAGCTCGAGCTCGAGCATGACGGCACGGGAGACGCCCTCAGGCGCATGCGCGAGCTATCCGACGGTTACCGCCCGCCGAGCTGGGCGTGCAACACCTTCCGAGCGTTTTACGACGGCCTTCGCGAGCTCGAGGTGGATGTCCACGAGCACGTCCACGAAGAGAACAACGTGCTCTTCCCGCGCTTTGCCGCGGCGTCCCGCTAGGAAGGGACGCCGCGCGCATTGAAGAGCGAGCCGTTAGGATGATCTTGTTGCGAAGGGGGCGGGGATGAACCGCAGAACGCTTGTCCATGGCTGAAACCGTTCAGGCCGTGGTCCTTTACCTACATCTCGTCACCGCCTCCTTCTTTGTCGGCGGCTCGCTCTTCGTTTGGCTCGTCCTCATCCCCGCCTCCTATCGTCTCGGGAGCGACGAGGCTCGCCGCACCGAGCTCGTCGGGACCGTCGCCCGCCGCTTCGGCCGGCTCGTGACGTGGGACTTCCTGCTCCTCGTCGCTTCGGGTGTCTACAGCGCGACCTGGTACCTCTCGAGCTTCGGAGAGCTTTTCGCCTCGCCGAGAGGCCTCGTGCTTCTCGTGAAGGTGATTCTCGTCGCGCTCTTGATGGTCTTCATGTTCCTGCACGACATCCACTTCAGCCGCCGCATAGCCGCGCTCGCGCGGGAAGGGAAGGTCGAGGAGCTGCGCCTCGTGCGGAGGAAGAGCAGAATCGTCTCCGCGATCACCTTGGTCGTGATGGCGGGCATCCTCGCGATGGCGATCGCGCTACAATTCGTCGGATAAGACGGGGAGGCTGGACGCGGCCTGCCGTCGCGTTTTCGAGCTCCGATGTCCGCATGGAGCCCCTCAGGTGCGTTCGGGAGGCTATGCCCCTGGCGGGAGAACCTCGCGTTCGTGACGGCGCGTCGGGCACGGCTTCCCTTTCCCCGAAGCTCCACGGAATGCCTCGGAAGCGACGCGATCCGGGGCTCTGCCTCTTCCGGAGAACCGTATCGTCAATGACCGGAGATGCATTTGCCGTCAAGGAATGAAAGGGACGCCTACCGAATGACAACGTCACGCGGTTATCTTCGCTCGCTTCGGCGAGTTCCTTGTGTGATCGAGCTTCTCAGGCGGCCCGCCCGCCCGCCTCGGCGCCGCACGTTCTCTCTCTGCATCGTTCCCCTTACCGCCTCGTACTGGCCTTTCCCCGATTTCGTGTACCCTGTCGGTGTCTACCGAACTCAGTATACTCCAGTCCGCCTAAAAAAGGTTCGTGTCCACTATTGACAGTACAGGCCGGTTAGCTTTGAGAATCAGGGGTGAGTGCCGTATGCTCCTGAAGACGCTTCAAGCCAGCCTCAACGGCGGAGGCACGATCAGCAAACGTGGTCAGCGGAGTGACGGTTGTTTCCATCCGCGGCCACGCGCGGAGGCTTGTGAGAAGCTGATCGAGCTCTTGTAACGTGTCGGTCTCTACCACGAGCGCAAAACCGGTGGTGCCACTGATAGGACCGCCCGCCACGATTTTGCCTTCCTGCTGTAGTTGCTGGCACCGTTTCAGGGTCGGATAGATAAGATTGTTGACGAAGTTCAATCCCTCTTCGTCATTTGCGGGCCTGGCTTGCGGAGTGATCTTCATCTGGACCAAATGTTGCATGACTTGCTCCTTTGTTCGGTTGAGCGCCAAGGCATGGGCACGGTTGATTGTATTACGGCGGGAAACGCGACCGAACGGCATCCTCGGGTTTCCGACGTTGCACATCAAAAGACGATTCGCAACAATCCACCATCCATGGCGATTGACTGCCCGACGACGTAGCTCGCGTATTTACTGCTGAGCAGCGCGCAAAAAGCGCCCACGTCCTCGGGGTCACCGATCTTCGCTGATGGTATGCCGATGGTTTCGGCCCATCGCTGGGCTTCCACTTCGTAGGTCGTGCCGTTCGCGGCGGCTTTCGACTCGAAAAGTCCCCGGCTGCCGGCGGTATGGAACCAACCCGGCAAGATGTTGTTGATGGTCACGTTCTTCGAGGCAAGCTTTCTCGCGACGACACCGGAATAGTTAATCAGCGCCGAGCGCATCGACCCCGAAAGCAGCCGGGCCTCCACGGGCGTCTTCGCGGCGAGGCTGGCTATGTTGACCACGCGCCCGAATCCTCTCGCGGCCATGCCTCCAACAGTCGCTTTGATCAATTCAACCGAACCGATTAGTTCCGTATGAAAACTTTCCAGCCAATCCTTTTCGGTCACTTCTTCATATCCCGACAGCATGCGGGGCACTCCACCGGAAATGACGAGGATGTCGGGATCGGGACAGGTCTTTAGAAGGGCTTCGCGCCCTGCGACCGTGTTCTGATCTCCGACCACGGGCGTCACGTTCGCCCCGGTTTCTGCGGCGATCTCGTGGGCCGCTGCGACGAGGCGCTCTTCGCCTCGTGCCATGATTGTGAGCTCCGCACCTTCGCGGGCCAAGGCAACAGCCGCAGACTTGCCCATGCCAGCGCTGCCACCCGCCACGATTGCCTTTTTCCCTCGGATACCAAGGTCCATGAAATCCTCCTATCTTTCGTTGATTCGCGTTATCAAGGCTGTGCCTTGGGTAAGGAAGAAGAGGACGCAACGAAGTGCTTCAGTTTCCGCGCCATTACCGCCACCGAGAAACGCAGGCTTACGCTGCAGGATGTTGAAGTTCAAATGCCGTGCGATTGGCATTGACAAAGGCTTCAACCGTCATGAGTGGACCGCCGATAATCTCTTGACCGAGCGTATCGGTGCCGGCGATCAACCCCTCTTGCTGGTCGATCAACAGCGCTTCGAGGTGCTTACGCAGAACGGTGGCCTCCGGCATGCCGAGAGTCTCAAGGAAGACCGATGGTGTCACCTGTTCAAAAACCAATCTCTTGTTCAGCACACGGCTGACCTCAGCAGCCAGTTCTTCATGACTGTATTCAATAGGGCCATGCAACTGTAAGGCCTTGCCCACGTAGGGCTCAGGGTTTTTCATAATGCCCGTGATGATCTTCGCAATGTCCGCAGCTGCTATCGGTGCGAACCGGCTTTCTTTGTTGAAGGGCATGATGTACCGGCCACGTCCGATGATGTGTGAGATGTACAGAAGCCACTCTGCAAAAAAGGTCGGGCGAAGGTGAACAGAAGGAACACCCGAACGATCGAAGATCTGTTCCGAGAGCCAATGATCCTGGGTCACCTTACTGCGTGCCTCGGGGCGTGCTTGCTTATGCGACATATCTACAATGAGTTCAACGTCCTGCTCCTCCGCCACCTGGGCAAAGATCGCCGCGTTTTCGACCGTCCCCGTCCCGATTGCGGAACAAAAGTAGGCACGATTCACACCGTTCAATGCACGGCGAACGTCACGCAGGTTCGACATATCGCCGAGACAAACCTCAGCACCGAGTTGACGCAGGTTTTGCGCTCGCGCATCGTCCTTCCGGACAAGGGCGCGAACCTCGAAGCTTTTCTCCAAAAGCCGTGCTACGGTGGGTCGGCCCGTGTGCCCGGCCGCGGCTGTCACCAGCACGCGTGTGTTCATTGGACCATTCGCGGAGTTTCCTGATTCCATTGCATCGTCTCCGTTTTCATCTTTTGTTTCACTGTTGTGGATTCCGATATCGCTGCTCTCGGTGATACCTACGGACGATCACGCTTGATTGCCTACGTTACGATCTGGCGCTACCGGCGAAACTGCTGATAAAAAACTCCCTCGCTGCGGCCAGCATTCGCTTTCGCGTTTCGACATCGTCGATGGCTCGCGCAGCCGTCATCACTCCTGCCATGCTCGGGAACAAAATCCCGAAATTCTTTAGCTTCTCATTGTGTGTCTTCCCCGGTACGAACGGGAGAAGGCGATCGCGGTAGGCCAACATTGCCTGATTAATACGCTTGCGTACGGCCTTGGGCTGGCGGGACAGTTCGGGTCCCAAAGTGAAAAAAACACATCCACTGCCCGGAGTGCTCAGGTGCTCGCTGGTCAGATATCCTTCGATGATGGCGCGCAAACCTTGCCCCTTAGGTGCGGCCTCCGCCGCAGCCGCCATGCATGCTCCCCTGTTCTCGAAGGCATAGCTCACGGATTCAGCAAAAAGGTCATCCTTACTATCGAAATGCCGATAGAAGCCACCCTTGGTTAGTCCGAGTTCCTTCATCACCGAACCGATGCCGTTGCTTTCGGCACCATGTTCGCGGAACGAGCGCGCAGCAGTGTCGATGATTTTTGCGTGTGTTTCGGCTTTTTGCTCAATGGGGTATCGCATGGGGAATAGATTACGATCGGAATCTTATCCTGTCAAGCATTATTTACCGCCCCTGCCGGTAAGCCGTGGAGTATACTGAGTTCGGTTGACACGGACGAATGAGGCAAGGGGCGGAAGAGGAATGCTCGCCAACTGCGGGAGAAGTACACGATCCCTGGATATTCGCCGAATAGGGTGCGGCAGTGCCGGGTATAGGAGCGCGGGCGCTTACAGCGCCCCCCTTCTCGGAAGCGGCTTCGCAAGAGACTGGTGACGATTCCCGGTCGGGAAGAGGTCCGCGTGTAATCGAAGACCGGATACAACGCGCCCTTTCACGGGTACTGAGCGAGGATTCCTTCCGGTGAGATCACCGTCGTACCGTCGCTCAGACGATGAGGAGCGACGGCGGGACATACGATGCCCGCGCGGCCGCTCCTCCAGGGAGCACTCGAGGCCGCGAGCTCCTCAAGCACGATTTTCATCGTGCGTGCGTCCTCGCTCCGGGGATTTTCCGACCACGTGCACTCCAAGCAGTCGATTTGTCCGCCCGACTCGAACAGAAAATCGACCTCTCGCGCCCGCTGATCGCGGTAGTACCAGAGGTTCAGCGAAGGTGTTCTCAGCTGGTTTCGTTTTCTGATCTCAGAGAAGACAAAAGTTTCCCAAATTCGGCCGGTAAAGGCCGAACGCTCGATCTCGCTTCCTCTCAGCGCGAGAAGGTAGCAGAGGAGACCCGTGTCATTGAAGTAGACTTTTGGAGTCTTTACGATCCGTTTGCCGAAGCTCGCGAACCATGGCTCGAGAAAACTCACCACGCCGGACGCCTCGAGGACGCTCAACCATTCCCCAATGGTTTTCGGGCTCACCCCGACATCTCCCACGATCTCGGTCTTGTTCAGTTGGGTCGCGCTTCGGACCGCCAACAAACGCAAGAATCGCTCGAAATCCCTGAGATTCGTCACGTCGAGAATTTGCCGAACGTCCCGCTCGAGGTAGGTGGCGAGATAACCCGGGTAAAAGTCCTCCGAGGGAAGGTCCGGTTCTTTCCAGAGTTCCGGATAGAAGCCTCGAGCGATCGCGTCGAGAAGCGGCGCGCGGCCGGCACCCACGCAGCCGGCCGCGCGCACGTCCTCGAAAGAGAGATTCTCCAGGTCGAGCGGCACGGCGCGTCCGGCGAGGCTGTCGCTAACCTGTTTCATGACGACGAACTTCTGGCTCCCGATCAGGACGACCAAGCCTTTCTCGTTCCGTCTTTCGTCGACGAGCCGCTTGATGTGCCGAAACAGCCCCGGTGCGTGCTGAACTTCGTCGACGACGACGGGGGGAGGAGTGTCGGCGAAGAACCGTTCGGGGTCGCGTTCGGCTCGTTCCGCCAGGCTCGGCAAATCGAGGCTCACGTAGGCGTACGCGGGGAAGATTTTTCGCGCGAGGGTAGTCTTGCCCGCTTGACGTCCGCCCGTGATGATCACCGAAGGAAACGCCGCCGCGAGCGCGCGGGCTTTGGACTCGATCCCCCGAGCAATGAACATGTGTCAAAAATATCCTCGTAAGTAGGAATTGTCATCCTCGTGA
>JASHNV010000020.1 GCA_030041455.1 Spirochaetia bacterium | reverse complement strand
ACATGGTGTTGGACGGAAAGATCGCTTTGATCACCGGAAGCTCCCGCGGTATCGGAGCGGAGATCGCGAAGCTCTTCGCTCGCGAGGGCGCGAAGGTCGTGATCCACGGACGGGACGAGAACGCGCTCAGAAAAGTCGAAGACGAGATTACCGGCGACGGCGGCTCGGCGATTCGCGTGGCAGCCGAGCTCACTCGGTTCGACGAGATCGAGGCGATGCGCCGACGAATCGAGTCGGCGTGGGGGAGGGTCGACGTCCTCGTCGCGAATGCCGGCGGAGGCACCACCCCTCCCGCCCCGTTTGAACAAATTCCCGAGGATGGGTGGCGCGCGACAATCGAGGGAAACCTCACGGCGACCTTCCTCACCATCAAGAGCTTTCTGCCGTCGATGAAGGAGCAGGGGGCTGGGAACATCATCACCCTTTCGTCCACCGCGGGCAGGCGTTCGATCGCTCGTGCGCTCGCCGCCTACTCCGCCGCGAAAGCCGGTGTCCAGATCCTCACGCAACAGCTCGCCGCGGAGGTCGGGTCGTCGGGGATTCGAGTCAACTGCGTCGCGCCCGAATTGATCCTCACCGAGCGGAACACGGAGCGGATCCCTCGCCAACAGCAGCAGACCCTCGCCGGGGCGCATCCGCTCCGCCGGCTCGGCACCCCGCGGGACGTCGCCGAGGCGGCTCTTTTTCTCGCCTCGGACGCTTCGAGCTGGATCACCGGCGTCATTCTCGACGTGACCGGCGGCGCGGCGATGGTGTAGCGATCGGAGCTACGTAACCGATCGGGTCGAGACGCTTGGCCCGAGAAGGAGGCTGTCATGGGGTTGGAGCATTGGCTGCTTTTCCTGCACGTCCTCGGCGCGATCGTGTGGATCGGCGGCGGGCTCACGCTGAGTCTCGTCGGATGGCGCGCGCGATCGAGCGGGGACTTAAGCGTCGCCGCGGAGTTCTCGAAGACGCTTCGTCGGGTCGGCTTGCCGCTTTTCACGCCGGCGCTGCTCGTGGTCCTCGCGACCGGCCTCGTGATGGCGCTCGACGGCTCGGGAGGGAGATTTTCGCAGCCCTGGATTCTCATCGGGATCGCGCTCTTCCTCCTCGCTTTTCTGATCGGCGCCGTCTACATGAGTCGGGCCGGCATCGCTGTCGAACGCGCGGTTTCGGGGCCGGCCGGCGACGCGAGCGCCGTGACCAGCCTCATCGGGCGATGGTTGGTCGGCTACGGGGTCGTCCTTCTCCTGCTCGTCGTGGCCGTTTGGGATATGGTCTTCAAGCCCTTTTCTTGAGGTCATGGGCGAGCACGTCGTACGGAAACGAAAGCAGACATCCGGGAATCCGGCCGTTTCCGCTTTCGCCGCGGCGCGATCAACCACGAAGGACTTCACCGAACCTATCCGTTTCCGCGCCGAGCCCACGGCGCGACACGCCTCTTCGCTCGTCGCCACGACGATGCACGGCTCGCGCCCTCGGGAGCTCCCGGAAAGCGTCGGCAAGAAGGCCCGCGGACAGCGATCGTGCGGGCGCGCTCCTTTGAGCCGGGATACTTCGACGATGCTGCCGGGTACCTTGAGCAAGGGAGGAAACGGACGGGACGGGGATGAACTCGAACGATTGGCCCGCGAAGGCGAGGCATCGCCCGGGAATCCATACCCGGCGAGCCTCGCCGCTCGCGCCGCGAGCTCTGAGCGGAACGGGGCGAACGCATCGAAATGCGGGCTCCACTCGCGACTTATCGGCGCGCACGGAGGCCGAACGGCGTGCCATTTCCACGACGCCGCCGTAGATTGCCGGATCCGGCCGAGTGTAGTATAGTTGGTCATGGGCTCCTGCTATTTCTGCGGACACGATCTGCCCGAGTCCCTCGAGGTGCGGCGGTCCACCTCCTGCCCCTCCTGCGGAAAGGACGTCAAGATCTGCCTGAACTGCGGCTTCTACGCGCCGGAGGCCCACTGGGAATGCCGGGAGACGATCCCCGAGCCGGTCGCCGAGAAGGATCGGGCGAACTTCTGCGACTATTTCGCGCTCTCGCGCCACCGCAGGACCCCGGTGAGCCGCGAGGCGGCCGATAAGGCGAGAACACAGTTCGACACCCTTTTTGGAAATGGATAGCCGGCCTATCGGGTTCTTCGACTCGGGACTCGGAGGCCTGCCGTACCTCGCCCGGGTGAAGGAGCGCCTTCCCGAGGAGTCCTTCGCCTACCTCGCCGACTCCGCCCATTTCCCGTACGGCGAAAAGAGCGCCGATGAGGTTCGCAGCCGCGTGCTCGCCGGCATCGGCCTGCTGTGCGCCGTCGCCGATCCGAAGCTCGTAGTCGTCGCCTGCAACACCGCTTCGGTCGTCGCGCTCGACGAGCTCAGGCGGAAGTTCAGGATTCCCTTCGTGGGCGTCGTTCCCGCCGTCAAGCCGGCGGCGGAGCGCTCCGAGCGGCGACGGATCGGGCTCCTCGCCACGAGCCGAACCGTCGACGACCGCTACCTTGAGGGGCTCATCGAATCCTTCGCCGCCGACTGCGAGGTCGTGCGACTTGCCGCGGGGGATCTCGTCCGGTTCGTCGAGTACGACTACCTGCCTGGAGCCGAGGAGGCGGCGGAGGCCGCGCTGCGGCCGCTCGTCCGCGAGCTGAAGGAGAGCAGGGTCGACGCGGTCGTCCTCGGCTGCACGCACTTCACGCATCTCGAAGGGGCGATCGGCAAGGCGATGGGCGCTTCGGTGGCGATCATCGACTCGCGCGACGGCGTGGCCCGCCAGGTCGGTCGCCTCCTCGATCCCGGGCCCGCGGGATCCAAAGAGCGCGACAGCCTCTACCTCACCGGCGACGCGGTGGAGCGCTATCGGAGGTTTGCCGCCCTGTACGGCCTTGACTACCGGGGGAGGGCGGCGTGAGCGGTTCGTCGTTCGCGCCGCGCGTGCTCGATCTCCTCGATTTCGAGAGCGTGCGACGCGAGCTCCTCGACCTCGCGCTGAGCGACGACGGCAGGGCGCTCATCGCCGAACAGGCGGTCCTCACCGAGCGCGAGCGGATCGAGGAGCTCCTCGACGCGGTCGGCGACTGGAAAATGCGGATGACGCTCGCGGGCCCCGAGCCCGCATTCGAGTTTCCCCCGATCGCCGAGCGCCTCCGCCGCCTCGCGAAAGAGGGGGCGGTAGCCGACGGAGCCGACCTCGCGGCGATCGCGATCTTCGTCCTTTCCGGGCTCAAGCTGAAAGGCTACCTTTCTCGATCCGCACCCGACCGTCCCCGCGGGACGGAAAGCGCCCTGCAGCGCCGCGCCGCGGAGCTTCCGGAGCTCCCGGACCTTTCGGCCGAGATCCGCTCGGTCATCGGGCCCGACGGAGCGCTTCGCGACGAGCGCGTGCCGGAGCTCAGGACCATCAGGCACCGGATCGTCCGCCTCCACGGCGAGATCGACGAGCTCGCCCGCAGGCACCTAAGCGGCAACCGCTCGATGTGGCAGACCGACGTACCGACCGACCGCGACGGGAGAACCGTCCTGCCGCTGAAGGCGGACTACCGCGGACGCGTCGAGGGGATCGTTCACGAGGTGTCGGCAAGCGGCGCGACCCTGTACGTCGAGCCGTTCGACATCGTCGAGCGAAACAACGGCCTTGTCGAGGCGCACAACCGCTACCGCCAGGAGGTCGCGCGGATTCTCAGGCTCTTAAGCGAGAGGGTGCGCGCCTCCCTCGCTCCGCTCGAAGCGCTCGTCGAGCGCGTCGCCTTCCTCGACTCCCTTCGCGCGCGGGCGCGCTACGCGAAGCTCCATTCGTGCACGCGGGCCCGCGCGAGTGAGCACGGGCTCCTCCTGAGGTCCGCCCGCCATCCGCCTCTCGGCGCCAAGGCGGTTCCGATCGACGTCGAGGTCGACGAAGACACGAAGGTTCTCGTCGTCACCGGACCCAACACCGGCGGCAAGACCGTCGCGCTGAAGACCGTCGGCCTTCTCTCCGCGATGAACCAGTTCGCGATGGAGATTCCCGCCGCGGAGGGGAGCGCCCTTCCGCTCTTCGACGCGATCTACCTGGACATCGGCGACGAGCAGTCGGTCGCGGGCTCTCTTTCGACGTTCTCGGCGCACATGCGGAACTTGAGCGCCATTCTCGAGAGCGCCACGGCGCGCTCCCTCGTTCTCCTCGACGAGGTCGGATCCGGAACCGATCCGGAGGAAGGCACCGCGATCGCCGTGGCTCTCCTCGAGCGCCTGCGCGAGACCTGCGCGCTCACCGTGGTCACGACCCACAACGGCGCGATCAAAGGGCTCGGAGTCTCGCGCGAGGGGATCATGAACGCGAGCGTGGCCTTCGACGCCGCCTCCCTTTCGCCGACCTTCAGGATCGTGATGGGAGCGGCAGGCGAGAGCCGGGCGATCGACATTGCCGAGCGAAACGGCCTCAACCGGGCGATCGTCGCGCGAGCGCGAGAGTACCTCGACGTGACGGGCGGGGATCTGTCGCGCGCGCTTCGCGACGTGGAGCGCAGGGGCCTGGAGCTCGCCGAGCGGGCCTCCGCCTGCGAAAGGACGGAGGAGGCGCTGAGGAAGAAAGAGGGCGCGCTCGAGGAGAGGGAGCGCGCGGTCCGGTCCCGGGAGACGGCGCTGAGAGCGGGCGACGTCCGCGAGCTCGCCGATTTCCTCCGCGAGAGCCGCAGGAGGCTCGAGAACCTCGTGCGGGAGCTTCGCTCGTCGGAGATCGGCCGGGAGCAGACCGTGAAGGTGAAGGGGTTCATCGCGGAGCTCGATCGGCGAGCCGAGGAGGAGGAAGAGCGTCTTCAAGCTGCCGGGGACCTCTTCGAAGAGCGGTCGAGCGCGCCGGTCCCTGCACGGCCGCGCGCGCTCGCCCCCGGCGCCGAAGTCCTCGTGGGAGCCGAGCGACGGCGCGGCACCGTGCTTCGACGGCAGCGGGGCGACCGCTGGCTCGTCGCGTGCAAGACGCTTCGCATGACCGTCCGGGAAAGCGATCTCGTCGTCGTCGCCTCCGAGGACCAGACCGCCGCCGTGACGCTTTCAGTCGGCGACGTCGCCGCCGACAACCGCCCGGAGATCCAGCTCGATCTTCGCGGGATGCGTCTCGCCGAGGCGCTGCGCTCCCTCGAGCTTCAGATCGACCGAGCCGTCCTCGCCGGGCTCGGCGAGTTTTCGGTCGTCCACGGCCTCGGCGAAGGAGTTCTGCAGCAGGGCGTCCACGCTTTCCTCAGGGAGTCTCCCAGGGTCGTGGACTTCCGCTTTTCGCGCCCCGAGGAGGGAGGCTACGGGAGAACCGTCGTCCTCCTCGCCTAGACGGGCCCGGGTCGCCGAAATGGGTAAGCCCCGCCGTGCTGATGGCCGAGAATCGGACTGAGAGCCTATGAGTCCGGGACCGCGCTTCGCGCGGCTGATACCTCTCGCGGTATCCGCCCTTTTTCTCGTCACGGGGGGATTATTCGCGCAGGAGAGCGATCACGGCGCCCCGGCATGGCTCCTCCTCGAGCAGGGCAAGCGCGCCTACGACGATCGGGACTTCGGCACCGCGCTCGCGCTCTTCCGCGGCTCGATCGCCGCGGGGGGCGACACGCCGGAAGCAGAGATGTGGATCGGAAAGGTCTTCGAGGAGGAAGGCGAGGTCACGCTCGCGATCGACCAGTACGACCGCGCGCTCAGGCTGAGGAAGCAATTCACGGTCCCCGACGAGGCGCTCGCCGTCGAGTACGACATCGCGAGGCTGTGCTTCAACACCGACCAGTACCGGAAATACGTGGTCGCCCTCCGCACGATCGTGCGCGAGGACAAAGTTTTCTCGGACCCCGGCAGGTACCAAATGCGCAAGGCGATGCTCACAATCCTGACGATGAACGGCTACGACCGCCTCATGTCGCTCTACCGCTTCTACGACCAGCGCACCCTCGCGGCCCACTCCGATCTCGGCATATTCGACTACCGGACCGGTACGTACCAGGACGCCCTCCTCAATCTGTCCTTCGCGACGATCACCATTCTCTCGGTCGTCATCCGGCACGTCGAGCAAGACGATCCGAGCTACCAGTTCTCGACCATGGAGGACCTGCTCGCCCGCGCGCAGGGAAGTCCGACGATCGCGGGCTACATCGACGAGACCGGCCTCTATCGGGATCTCTACTACGTAGCGGCGGCGCTCGTCCCCGACGGCGACCTGGAGCGGGCGCGCTCGATCTGGAGGCTCGTCGTCGACTACGCCCCCGAGCGGAGCGCTTGGCGCGAGCGCTCCGCTCTTCAGGAGCGAAAGCCCTTCGTCGAACCCCTTCTCGACATCGAGGAGTAGAGCACCCGCCTGAGTTGATGAAGCTCCGGGAATGTCGTACCTTTCTGCGGAAGCGATGACTCCATGGACAAGATCATCATCAAGGGCGCGCGAGAGCACAACCTGAAAAACATCGACGTGGAGATCCCCCGCGATCGACTCGTCGTCATTTCAGGTCTGAGCGGCTCCGGCAAGAGCTCCCTTGCCTTCGATACGATCTACGCCGAGGGCCAACGCCGCTACGTCGAGTCCCTTTCGGCCTACGCGCGGCAGTTCCTCGGCCGGATGGACAAGCCGGACGTCGATTACATCGAGGGGCTGTCGCCGGCGATCTCCATCGAGCAGAAGACCGGCCACCGCAATCCGCGCTCGACCGTCGGAACCGTCACCGAGATCTACGACTACCTCAGGCTGCTCTTCGCGCGCATCGGCGTCGCGCACTGCCCGAGCTGCGGGCGGGTAATCCAAGAGCAGTCGGTCGATCAGATCGTCGATACGCTCATGTCGTACCCCGAAGGAAGCAGAACCTGGCTCCTTGCGCCGGTCGTCCGCGACAAGAAGGGCGAGCACCAGAGGATCCTTCGCGACGCGCTGAAGGCGGGATTCGTTCGCGCGCGCGTCGACGGTAAGATCGTTCCGCTCGACGGATTGGCGCCGCTCGATCCGAAGCGCAAGCACACCATCGAGATCGTCGTCGACCGCCTCGCCATCGAATCGGGCGGACGAAAGCGCCTGAGCGAGTCGGTGGAGACCGCCCTCGAGATCTCCGACGGTCAGGTGATCGCGCTTCGCGGAGCGGGTCAGGAGGAGACCGAGGAGTTTTTCTCGCAGCGGAGCTCCTGCCCCTCCTGCGGCATCAGCATCCCGGAGCTTCAGCCGCGTCTGTTCTCCTTCAACAACCCCTACGGCGCCTGCCCGCAGTGCCTGGGACTCGGCATCACCCTCGAGTTCGACCCGAACCTCGTCATTCCCGACCCGAGCCTCTCGTTCAACGAAGGCGCGATCGCGACCGCCAATCCCCAGGCCGCCTGGAGCCGCAGCTGGTTCGAGGCGCTCGCCAAGCACTATCGCTTCTCGCTCGACAGTCCGTTCAGCGAGCTCTCGAAGGAGATCACGGACGCGATTCTGTACGGCTCCGGCGACTCGATCAAGGTCACCTACGTCAACCGCAAGGAGACCGGACGCATCGAATATCAGAGCGAGGTCCCCGGCATCCTGAACCAGCTCAAGCGGCGCTACCTTGACACCAATTCCGAGTCGATCAAGGAATGGCTCGAGGGGTTCATGAGCCAGAAGCAGTGCCCGAAGTGCCGGGGCAAGCGCTTGCGCGACGAGGCGCTCGCCGTCACGGTGCACGGCAGAAACATCCACGAGCTCGCCCTCCTCACGGTCCAGGAGGCGCTCGACTTCTTCCGGACCATGGAGCTTTCCGACACCGACAAGCAGATCGCGAAGCTCATCATCAAGGAAATCGACGCGCGGCTGACCTTCATGAGGAACGTCGGGCTCGACTACCTCACCCTCGAGCGGCAGGCCTCAAGCCTCTCAGGCGGCGAGGCGCAGCGGATCAGGCTCGCGACGCAGATCGGCTCCTCCCTCGTCGGCGTCCTCTATATTCTCGACGAGCCGACCATCGGCCTCCATCAGCGCGACAACCAGCGCCTCCTCGACACGTTGAAGCGCCTTCGCGACCTCGGGAACACCCTCATCGTCGTCGAGCACGATGAGCAGACGCTGCGGATCGCCGACTACATCATCGACATGGGGCCGGGAGCCGGAGTCCACGGGGGAGAGGTCGTCGCGGCGGGGACTCCTGAGGAGATTCTCCGAAACCCGAAGAGCCTCACCGGCCGGTTCCTGCGCGGCGACGCCGAGCCCTCCGTCCGAAAGGAGCGGCGGGGAGGCGGGGAGCCGCGGATCGTCATCCGCGGCGCGCGCGAGCACAATCTCAAGGGCATCGACGCGGCTTTCCCCCTCGGCAGGCTCATCACGATCACGGGCGTTTCGGGGTCGGGAAAGTCGACGCTCTTGAACGATCTTCTCTTCCCCATCCTTTCGAACCGCGTCTCGAAGAGCAGGCTTCCCGAGGGACGCTTCGAGTCGATAGAAGGCGTCGAGCGGATCGACAAGGTCGTCAACATCGACCAGAGCGCGATCGGCCGCTCCCCGCGGTCGAATCCCGCCACCTACGTCGGAATCTTCGCCGCCATCCGGGAGCTCTTCGCGACGCTTCCGGAGTCCAAGGCGCGGGGATACCGCTCCGGTCGCTTCTCGTTCAACGTCAAGGGCGGCCGCTGCGAGAACTGCGAAGGCGCCGGGACGATCAAGATCGAGATGCACTTTCTCCCGGACGTCTACGTCACCTGCGACGTGTGCAAAGGCAGGCGCTTCAACCGCGAGACCCTCGAAATCCGCTATCGGGGCAAGAACGTCTGCGATGTCCTCGACATGACCGTGGAGGAGGCGTGCGATTTTTTTTCGAAAATACCCGCCATCGCGAGAAAACTCGAGACGCTTCTTTCGGTCGGGCTCGGTTACGTCCGCCTCGGCCAGTCGGCGCTCACCCTGTCCGGAGGCGAGGCGCAGCGCGTGAAGCTCGCCCTGGAGCTCTCCCGGCGGGGCACCGGGCGAACCTTCTACATGCTCGACGAACCGACGACAGGACTCCATTTCGCAGACGTCAAAAAGCTCATGGAAGTGCTTCAGCTTCTCGTCGACAAGGGAAATACCGTGACGCTCATCGAGCACAATCTCGACGTCATCAAGCAGTCCGACTACTTGATCGATCTCGGACCGGAGGGCGGCATGCGGGGCGGCGAGGTCGTGGCGGCGGGGACCCCCGAAGAGGTGGCCGCCTGCCCGACGTCCTATACCGGCCTGTATCTAAAAGGCGTCCTCAAAGGCTGACCGGTGAAACCCCGCGCGACCGTTTTGGTTCTGTTCGCGGTCGTGCCGATTGCGGCCTTCGCGCAGAGCACGCAGCGCGCGTCTCCGCAGGCTCCGAGCGTCGGGACCCCGGCGACCCAGACCGCGACGAGCGCGCAGAGCGAGCCGTCGGCCGCCAAGCTCCTGAGCGAGACCATGTCGCTTGACATCGACACGGCGAGCTACTACGAGCTGCTCGCGTGGTGCAGACGTGTCGGGCTGCCCGACACCGGAAGCAAGACCGACCTCCAGCGTCGCCTTCGAGCCTTCTACAAGCTCCCCGCCGAGAAGAGCTCGGCGGGCGCCAAACCGAAGACGAGAGTCATCACGATACGATCCGCGGACACGACCGAGTATTTCACGATCGAGAAGATCGGCCAGAAGTACATCCGCCTGAGCGGAGGGGTCACCTTGAAGATGTACGATCCGGCGACGAACTCGACCCACACAATCACGGCGGACACCATCCTGTTCAACCAGAGCGAGAAGACCATCACCGCGACTGGCCACCTCGAGTACGATCTCACGGGCAAGGGCAAGACCGAGGTTTTTCGCGGCGAGAGTCTCACCTTCAACGTCGACAGCTGGGCGGGCATCTTCTTCAACGGCATCTCGGAATCGCAGAAGACCGTCAACGGCAACAAGGTGACCTATTTTTACTCCGGCACGACGATCCGGCGCTCGGCGAAGGACGTCGTGACGCTGAGCTCGGGCACGATCACGTCGAGCGACTCGCTCGAGCCGGACTTCAAGGTAACCGCGACGAGAATCTGGGTTCTCGCGCCCGGGGAGTGGGCGCTGAAAAACGCGGTGCTCTACGTCGGCCGGGTGCCGCTCCTCTACCTCCCGTTCTTCTTCTATCCCGGAGACAATCTCGTGTTCAATCCGAGCTTCGGCTACCGGCCGGAGGAGGGGTACTTCCTCCAGACGACGACCTACCTGATCGGAAAGAAGAAGGAGAGCGGAGGCTCGCTCTCCTTCCTTCAAGTCGCCGAGGACTCGGACGAGACCTACAACGAGGAGGTGCGGGGGCTTTTCCTCCACAAGGAAACCGGCTCGGAGACGAAGCCGACGCCGACGCCCTACAACGCCGAAACGAGCTACATAAAGATCATGGCCGATATCTACTCCCGCCTCGGGGTCTTCGGCGGCATCGCGGGCGAGATGGACGATTGGGGCCTCGTGAAGCAGCTCGATTTCGAGATCGACGCCGCCCGAAGCCGCGACATCTACATCGATCCGATAACGGGCGCCTACAGCCAGTTTTGGGAGCAGCCCGACGGCAGCTACGCGAGCGACTGGAACGAGTCCGATCTCTTCGGTTCGACGCTCCCCCTCCGCTACGGCATGAACTTCAAGCTGAACGCCGGAAACTCGGTCGCGCTCGTCACCGCGTCGATCCCCTACTACTCCGACCCCTACTTCGTGCGCGACTTCGGCCGGCGCGAAGAGAGCGTCGACTGGTCGAGCCTCCTCGGGGTAAACCAGAACGAAAGCGTGGAGCCCTCGGGCGAGACCACCGATCCCGCGAGCCTCCTCCTGAGCACGCTCACATGGACCGTCCACGGACAGCTCAACGTGGATCCCGGCCCGTTGAAGCCCTACGTCACCACCGCCTCGGTGACGAGCGCCGACTTCGCGATGTACTGGAATACGCAGTACGTGGGCGCGGGCGGGGTGCAGGGTGCCGGAGTGCCGGGGCTCGATCCGACCCTGCCGAACTACGTCCCGCCTGAGTATCGAAGCGACTTCTTCGAGCCCGGCCAGCAGTTTTTCTACCCCAACAACTACATCTTTCC
>JASHNV010000136.1 GCA_030041455.1 Spirochaetia bacterium | reverse complement strand
CGCCACCAGCGCTCCTTCTCGGCGTAGCGGACCGATCGGCAGACGAGACTCGACGCGCTCCAGGAAAGGCGCGGCGGCGCGAGGCGGAGCGCGCGCTCAGGCGCGCCAGGCTCCGGGGGAAGCTCGCCGAGAGCGGCGAGGAACACGCCCCGGCGCGGCGCGAAGAGCCCGGGATCGGCGTCGGCGCCCGCCGGCGCGCGGATGTCCGGACCGGACACGGCGAGGAAGAGCGAGTCCGCGGCGACTTCGAGCCCGCCTGAGACGAACGGCCCGCCCTCGATGCGGCCGAGCGGCTTCGCCGGCTCGCACGCGCTCCATCCGAGCGGTATCAGGGCTCCGAGCGCGAGGGGAGAAGCGAGATCGAGCTCGCGCGCGATCTCCCGCTCGAAGTCGAGAATCGCGCGCTCGACGCTGCTCGGCGGCTCGATCGCGACGAGAAAAAGCTCATGGACCGGAGCGACCCACTTATCGTCGGTATCCACGTGTGGTACTATATCCCGGGTCGCCGGAGAGGGGAATCGCCGGCGGACCGGAAGCAGCTCGATGAAGCATAAAGTTCAAACCATCTCGGAGGAGATCGCGAAGCGGCTCGCGGCGCTCCGCGGCATCGAGGCGATCGCGCTCGCCGAGACCTTCGGCGAGGAGGTGAGCGACCCCTACTTCCTCTTCAGCCTCGACGTCTACTACCGCGCGGGGCTGCCGAAGCCTGCCGAGCGGGAGGCGCTGTTCGACGACTCGGGCGCCTTCGAGTCGTCGAGCGTCGCGGACAAGGACCGCTTTTTTCTCGAAGGGCTCCCGGTCCGGATCGAGTACAAAAGCGTCGCGCGAATCGACGAGATCCTCGGCGACTTCGAGGGAAACCTCGGAGTCTTCCGGCAGACGGGGACCTACATGCTCAATCGGATTGCGAGCGCCGAGGTGCTCGTCAAGAACGGCCCCTGGATCGACGAGGTCCGCTCCAACCTCAACGCCCTCCCCGAGCGGTTCTGGGCCCTCATCACGAGCGCCTCCGAGGCGGCTATGGAGCACTCGCTGAGCGATCTCGCTGCGGCGGTCGCCCGCGACGACGCCTATTTCTTCCTCGTCTCGGCGGCCGGCTTCGTGAAGAGCCTGTGCGGCGCGCTCTTCGCCGTCAATCGCCGCTTCGAACCGTCGGGCCGGGTGCTCGCCGAGCGGATCCTCGGGCTCCCGCGGCTTCCGGAGGGCTTCGCGGCGCGCTTCGAGAGCTTCCTCGGGGACGACGCGGAGTTCCCGCCGCAACGGAAACGAGAGGTGGCAGAATTACTCGCCCGCAGCGTGCTTCACATGGCGTGACCGTTCTCGCCGCGGCGGCTCTCGCCGCGGTCCCGCTCCTCTCCGGATGCCGCCAAACGGTCTCCTCGTTCGCCTTCACGGCCGGCGACCGCCGGGTCTCGCTCTACGAGTCTCCCGCCCGCCCCGCAGGGGAGGAGGGAGAGCTCATCCCGGGTCGCGACGAGACCGCTTTTTTCACCCTTCAAACGCCCAGCCTGGTCGCGCGGCCCGGGACGGCGTTCTTCCTCCGCTACGCCGGAGAGGCGAGCGGAGCCGACCTCGTCGTCCGTACGAGGCAGGTCCCGGATTCCGAGCGCGCGCTCTCGGCCGGGGAGCAGGCGGAGGACTTCCCGTCCGCCGACGCGGCCGGGACGATTCGGGTTCGCCTTCCCGAGACGAGCCTCGAGCCTCGGGAAGGCGCCCCGGGCGACGAGACCGACACGGAGGTGACCCTGCCGCTTCGGGAAGGGACCGTGGTGACCGGTTTCCAGCTCTCAGGCGGGCGGGACCAGGCTCCGGTCGACATCCGCGGCGCCGGCCTCGAGGTCCCCGCCGCCTCGGTCGTGATCTCGCCCGGTCTCCTCACGATCGAGGCGGGAATCGACTACGCCGCCCTGGACGAGCCCGGCCGGAGCGCGACGCAGAGCTTCCGTTTCGGGCGCCTCGGGGCGGCGTACGCCCGCGACGCGGGTCAGGTCAGGCTCACGCTCTCCTACGCCTACGACCCCGGCTTGGCTCGGCCCCCGGAACCCGTGATCGTCACGGTCACCGGGCCTGAGGAGCGGAAGGCGTTCCGTCTCGCGCCGATCCCGGGCTCCCACTCGGTCGACCTCTACACCGCCGACATCGGCTTCAGCCCGCAGGGGCTTCGGGTCGCCTCGAGCGATCCGGGCTTCAGCCTGAGACGGCTCGACGTGCGCCCGTTCCCCGCCGAGGCGCTCGCGGAGAATGCCCCCATCCCGGCGGATTTCGGCTCGATCCTCCTCTATGATCCACGCTGGTGGCGGCAGCGGGACTTCGAGCTCTTCTCCTGGAACCTCATTCCGGGGGTGCTCGTCTTCGATTTCCGGGATTACCTCGTGCAGGCCCGCTTCATGAGCCGCTTCGCCTTCTTCATCGAGAAGCGCGGCTACGCCGGACGCCTGCTCGCGAACGGAGAGCTCCTCGAATACCACGGATGGAACGCCCACGACTATCGCCCGGAGGATCTCGCCGCGTTCTATCAGAAGGCCGACGACGAGCGCTTCGTGCTCAACCCGGAGGAGTACCGCCTGCGCGACATTCTCGTCGCGAACGGCATCATCGGGAGGCTCGGCGAGCGCTGGGTGCCCGGACACGGCGCCATCATCGGCATCTCCCAGAGCTCCCCGTACTTCCTGCGCTATCTCCTCCTCACGCACGAGGGCTTCCACGGCGTCTTCTTCACGAGCCCCGAGTACCGCGCGGACTGCTTCAAGATCTGGGACAGCCTCAGCCCGACGGAGCAGTCCTTCTGGAGGCTTTTCCTAAGCTCGCGCGACTACGACAGCGCGAACCCCTACCTCGTCGTGAACGAGTTCCAGGCCTACCTCATGCAGCAGACGCTCGACACGGTGAGCTCCCGCTACAACGGCCCGGTCGTCGCCTCCCTCGAACGGGCGTTCCCGGGCGAGGCGCCGCTCCTCGATCGGCTCAGGCGCGCCTATCCGAATACCTTCCACGACAGCGCCGAGCGCGTCGAGGAGGCGGTCCGCCGCGCCGCCGGGGTCGAGGCCGGAAAGCTCGTGAGCCTCGTCCCGACCCTGCCCTGATCGCGCGCGAAAATCGCCGGGCCTCTTGCGCGCGCTCTGCCGGAGGTGTATAACGACGGTCGGCTCAAGCGGTGACGCGGTCTGCGAGCCCGCGCCGGTGAGGCGCGAGGAGAAGCAACATGAAGATCGAGCGGAGGTTTACAAAAAAGGGAGAGGGGCCGTACAAGGGGATCGCCTGGGAGACGAGGAAGTCCGAGATTCGAGATCCCGACGGCAGGGTGATCTTCTCGCAGGAAGAGGTCGTAGTCCCCGAGGGCTGGTCGCAGATCGCGACCGACATCATCGCCCACAAGTATTTCAGGAAGGCGGGGGTGCCGCTCGCCGACGGCTCAAGCGGCGGGGAGCGCGACTCGCGCCAGGTGTTTCACCGCCTCGCGCATACCTGGCGCGAGTGGGGCAAGCGCGCCGGGTATTTCGACGCCGAAGAGGACGCCGACGCGTTCTACGACGAGATGTGCGCGATGCTCGCCCGCCAGATCGGCGCGCCGAACTCGCCTCAGTGGTTCAACACGGGCCTCTACGAGGTCTACGGCCTCAAAGGGCCCGCTCAAGGCCACTACTACGTCGACCACGAGACCGGGAAGCTGCAGAAGGCGCGGAGCGCCTACGAGCGGCCGCAGCCCCACGCCTGCTTCATCCTCAACATCGAGGACAACCTCGTCAACGACGACGGCATCATGAGCCTCGTCACGCGGGAGGCGCGCCTGTTCAAATACGGCTCGGGCACGGGCTCGAACTTCTCGCGCCTGCGCGCCGAGGGCGAGCGCCTGAGCGGAGGCGGGGTGTCGTCGGGCCTGCTCTCCTTCCTGAAGATCGCCGACCGCTCGGCCGCCGCGATCAAGAGCGGAGGAACCACCCGCCGCGCGGCGAAGATGGTCATCCTCGACGCCGACCATCCCGATATCGAGCGGTTCATCGACTGGAAGGAGGGCGAGGAATACAAGGTCGCGTCGATGGTCGCGGGAAGCAGGCTGCTCGCCCGCGCCGCCCTCGCGATGAGCGAGGCGGTGTCCGCCTTCCCCGGCGAGCGCGAGGCGAAGACCGATCCGCTCGCGAACAAAGCGCTCGGCGAGGTCGTCGCGAAGGCCGCGAGGGACGGGGCGCCGCCGCAGTGGATTCTCCAGGTCTTGAGGATGCTTCGCGAGGGCGCGGAGCTCGGGCCGGTGAAGGAGTTCACCGCCGACTGGCAGGAGGAGGCCTACGCGACGGTGAGCGGGCAGTCGTCCAACAACTCGGTGCGCGTCACCGACGAGTTCATGCGCGCGGTGAGGGACGACCGCGATTGGCCGCTCGTCGGGCGCGTCGAGCGCAAGGAGCGAGCCTCCGTGAGGGCGCGCCGGCTGTGGAGCGCGGTGGCGCGCGCGGCCTGGAAGTGCGCCGACCCCGGAATCCAGTTCCATACGACGATCAACGAATGGCATACCTGCCCCGCCGACGGCGACATCCGCGGCTCGAACCCGTGCAGCGAGTACATGTTCCTCGACGACACGGCCTGTAACCTCGCGTCCCTGAACCTCCTGAAGTTCTACGACGAGACGACCGGCGAGCTCAACGTCGCCGACTACGAGCACGCCATTCGCCTGTGGACCCTCGCGCTCGAGATTTCCGTCGTGATGGCGCAGTTCCCGAGCGAAGCGATCGCGCGGCGAAGCTACGACTACCGCACGCTCGGCCTCGGCTACGCGAACCTCGGCGCGCTCCTCATGGTGATGGGCGTCGCGTACGACAGCGACGAGGGCAGGGCGATCAGCGCGGCGCTCACCGCCGTTCTCTCGGGGGAGGCCTACGCCCAGTCGGCGCGCATCGCCTCCCAGGTCGGGCCCTTTCCCCGCTACGAGGCGAACGGCCAGACGATGCTTCGCGTCATTCGAAACCACCGCCGCGCGGCATGGAACCACCCGAAGGACGAGTACGAGGGGCTCTCGATCTATCCGGAGGGGATCCGCGAGGACTGCTGCCCCGGCTATCTCCTCCAGGCGGCGCGGGGGGCGTGGGACCGCGCGCTCGATCTCGGCGAGCGCCACGGCTTTCGTAACGCGCAGGTGAGCGCGATCGCGCCGACCGGGACGATCGGCCTCGTCATGGATTGCGACACGACCGGGATCGAGCCGGATTTCGCGCTCGTGAAGTTCAAGAAGCTCGCGGGCGGCGGATTCTTCAAGATCATCAACCGCTCGATACCTCCCGCCCTGAAGAGGCTGGGCTACGGCGCGAAGCAGATCGAGGAGATCGTCGCCTACTGCGTCGGTCACGGAACGCTCCAGGGCTCCCCCGGGGTGTCCGCCGCGAGCCTCGCCGAGCGGGGCTTTACCCCGGAGATCCTCGAGCGGATCGACGCCGCGCTCGCGAACAGCGTCTCCGTCGAGCTCGCGATGAGCCCCTTCGCCCTCGGCGGCGAGTTCGTCTCCGACGTCCTCGGAATCCCGGAGGTCACCTCCAAGCTCCCCGGCTTCAGCCTCCTCAGGCACCTCGGCTACGGCGCCCAGGACATCGCGGCCGCGGACCTCTACGCTTGCGGCGCGATGACCCTCGAGGGATCGCCGCACCTTTCGGCCGAGCACCTCGCGGTTTTCGACACCGCGACGCCTTCCGGCCGAAACGGCAAGCGCTCCATTCCCTGGCGGGCCCACGTCGAGATGATGGCCGCGGTGCAGCCCTTCGTTTCAGGCGCGATCTCCAAGACGATCAACATGCCGGCGTCGGCGACCATCCAGGACGTGGAGGGCGCCCATACGCTCGCCTGGAACAAGATGCTCAAGTCGATCGCGCTCTACCGCGACGGCTCCAAGCTGAGCCAGCCGCTCGCCTCCCTCACGCCGGGGGAGGATCCTCTCGCCGACGCGCTCCTCCAGCTGAGCGCCTCCGGGGCGGGGTCCAAGGCGGCGCCTGCCGCCCGCGAGGCGGCCCGCGGCGCCGAAGGCGCTCGCGCCGGGCGCCGGCCGCTTCCCAACCGCCGGGAGGGCTATACCCAAAAGGCGAAAATCGGCGGCCACAGTCTCTTTCTGCGCACCGGGGAGTACCAGGACGGGCATCTCGGAGAGATTTTCCTCGACATGCACAAGGAGGGAGCCGCCTTCCGGTCGCTTCTCAACAGCTTCGCCATCTCGGTCTCCCTCGGGCTTCAGTACGGCGTGCCGCTCGACGAGTTCGTCGACGCGTTCACCTTCACGCGCTTCGAGCCGAACGGAGTCGTGCGCGGGCACGACAAGATCAAGATGAGCACCTCGGTCATCGACTTCATCTTCCGCGATCTCGCGCTCACCTACCTGAAGCGCGCCGATCTCGCCCAGGTGCAGACCGAGGACCTCATGGCCACCACCACCGCCGAGGCGGACCGGGTCGGCGATCGGATCGCCTCGCCGGGCGAAGCGACTCGGGAAGGCGGAACGGCCTCCCGAGCCGGCGAGCCGACCGGGGTCGCGCAGAACGGCGAGGCGGCGCTTGAGGCGGTGCGAGTCGCGCGAATCCAAGGATACGAGGGCGATCCCTGCCCCGCCTGCGGGAACTTCACCCTCGTTCGAAGCGGGACCTGCATGAAGTGCGAGGTGTGCGGCACCACGACCGGCTGCTCCTGAAGGCGGTTGCCGCACGAGGCCGCCTTTTCTTCAGACGACGCCGAGCCCCATCATCACCATGCCGGCGAGTACGAGCGCGAATCCCACGCTCTGCGCGCGCGCGAAGCGGCGGATCTTCCGGAGAGCGGCCTCGAGCTCTCCGGTCGGGCCTCCGTCCGGGCCGCTTTTCCAGAGCGCGGCGTCGCTCTGCATGCGCCGGAAAGCCGGGCCGAGAAACCGGCCGCCCAAGATCGCGATCGCGATCGTGAGGAGGAGCGACGCGAGCCAGACGACGCCGTAGCCTGAGTCGAGGGCATCGAGGGTCGTGACGGGCCCGAGCACCGTCCCCCGCACGAGGCCGAAGAGGATCGTCAAACCGCCCGTGACGGCGAAGAAGCGGGTCGCGATCGGGGCGAGGAAGTCCCCGATGAGCCGCCTGCGCTCGATCGGCGCCCGGCCGAGCGGCCCGATCAGGACCACATCGAGCAGGACGCCGCCGCCCACCCAGAGCATCGCGGCCGCGACGTGCACCCACTGGACCAGCGCGGTGAGGATGACGATCATCGTCTAGCCTCGAGGGAGCGCGCCGACGCGAGGGGAGTCCTTCGCGAGCGGAGGCCGGCGGCCGATCGCTCCCTCGCGTGTCCGTTCGTCGAGTTTTTCATGGCGTGACCCTATCATCGATCGATCGATTGATAAACACCCTTCCATCCGCGATCGCCCTCTCAAGCGGCCTCAGCCGGAAGGCGGCGGGGAGGCGACGATCGAGCGCTCGATCTCGGCGGCGAACCGCTCGGCGACCGGAATCCGGCTCGCGTCGTTCTGACACTCCATCACGATGCCTTTCACGCTCGCCATGATGCCGAGCGCGGCGGCCTCGACGTCGAGGTCGGCCCTGAAGACTCCCCGCTTGATGCCTTCGGAGAGGTAGGCGGCGATGTTCCGGTTCCAGGAACCGGTCATGGCGGCGAGGAGCCTGCGGCTCGACGGATCGTGGCTCGATCGCGCGTGGAGCTCGACGAGGAGCCGGTAGATCTCCGGACGCCTCTTCAGCCGCTCGAACGTCGCGGCGAACTCGTCGCGGAGCTCGATCAACGGATTGCCGCCCGCCCCGGGCAGGAAGGGGGTCTCGAGCTCCCGAACGACGCGCCGAAGCGTCGCTTCGATCAGGTCCTCCTTGGTGGCGAAGTAATAGTGCAGGGTGGCGATGTTCATGCCGGTCCTCGCCGCCACGTTGCGCGTGGTGAGCTTCTCGAACCCACCGTCGGCGATCGCCTGGATCGCGGCCTCGACGAGCGCCTCGCACCGAGCGTGACCGTGGGGCGTATGCAGGGGTACCGGCGAGTCCTTCCTGGCGTCGTGCATGGTTCGATCTTCCTACGGGTTGTGTTCCGGGCGCGCGAAGGGAGTGTAGCTTCCCGGGCCCGGAGGAGCAAGGGCGAAGGAGCCCGGCTTCCGCGCGACCGCCTCGCGGGTCTCAAGGGCGACGGGGCTGCAGGCGTCGCTGCGCCGGCCGTGCCGCGGGCGCGATCCCCGGTCGCCTCGCCTTCGGCTCGATCCACGCCGACGTCGCGGGCTTCTCGCGGCTCGTTTCCTCGCGGAGGTGAGCCGGGGCCTTCCGCCAAGGCTCGGGCGCTCCGCGCGGCGAATCGCCCCGTGGCCCGGGCGAGCGGATGGCTACCCCGTCGTTCGCATGCCGGCGGCGAGGCCTTGGATCGAGAGCCGCAGGAGGTCGTGAAGCTCCTCGAGCTCCTCGTCGCTTGCCGACTGCTCGGTCGCGCGCAGGCGGCGCAGCCATTCGATCTGAATGAAATTGAGCGGATCGGTGTTCGGGTTCCGCACCTGGATCGAGCGCTGGAGCCACGAGCTCTCGGCGAGCAGCTCCGACTGGCCGGTGACCTTGAGGACCCCCGCGCGGCTCAGCTCGTATTCCCGCGCGATCATCTTCCATATCCGATCGCGGATCTCCCCGTCGTCGACGAGCGCGGCGTAGTGCCACGAGATGTTGACGTCGGTCTTCGCGAGGGCGAGGACCGCGTTGTCCACGAGCGCACGGAAGAACGCCCAGCCGTCGTACATGCTCCGGAGGGTGCTCCAGCCGCCCGCCGACGCGGAGGCGACCGCCTCGAACGCCGTCCCGATCCCGTACCAGGCGGGAAGGAGATGGCGGCTCTGCGTCCACGCGAAGACCCAGGGTATCGCGCGGAGGTCCTCGAGGCGCCGCTCGCCGTGCCTGCGGGCGGGCCTCGAGGCGATCGGGAGCGACTCGATCTCTTCGATCGGCGTCGCCTGGCCGAAATAGACGAGGAAACCCGGCGCCTCGACGAGCTCTCGGTAGGAGGCGAGCGCCTTCTCGGCGAGCCGGCCCACGGTCTCCTTCCACCCCGCCTCAGGCTCGGCGAGCGGCCGTCCGCTCGCCAT
>JASHNV010000135.1 GCA_030041455.1 Spirochaetia bacterium | reverse complement strand
CTTCGTGATGGTCGACGACGAAGCGCTCGCGAACTCTCGGGAGCACGCGCTCGGTGACCAGACCGAGGCCGCGCTCGTCGTTCGTATCGAGGATGAGGAGCGCCCACCCGCCGAGGTCGTCGAGGAGCGGGGCGCTCTCGTCGATCGTCTCCGCCGTCCGCTCGGGGTCGAGGAACCGGAAGCGATCGGGAGTCGAGTCGGAATTGAGCACCACGACGCGCTTTCCGAGCGAGCGCAACGCGCGGCACAGCGCGAGCTCGGCGCCGATTCCGTCGCCGTCCGGCGACTCGTGCGTGGTCAAAATGAGCCGATCGTTCCTTTCGAGAAAAGAAACGAGCGCTGAAAAGTCGCTCACCACCCCTGCCGCACGCTCCTGCCGTTTACGGCTACGCCTTTCGAAACTGGAAATAGACGGTCTTGCCCGCGCTCGTGAGCGTCTTGATGCGCTCGCCGAGCGCGCTCGACGGCATCGTCACGGCCTTCAGCCGGTCCTTCCTGAGGATCTCGAGCTGAAGTCCCGCGGGACCGTAGACGACTCGCGCGACGGGCATGGGAACCTTGCGCTCGACCGCCCGGTACCCGAAGGGAGTCTCTTGGATGAGGATCTCCTGCCTCGCCCTCAGCGTGAAGCGGTAGGTCTGCTTCATGTCCGCCTCGATCGTGAGCTCGAAGGCGATCCTGCTTCCCTTGGCGCTTCGCCGGACGAGGAGCACGGCGAGGAGCACGAGCACGACGACGAGGAGCCCGCCGCCGCCGAGGTACCACGGATCGGACAGGAGCGATCCGCCGACTCGGAAGGCGGCCGTCGCCACGGCGGGCGTGAAGGTGGTCACGCCCGTGAACGTGAAGGTGATCGTTCCCTCGTAGGAGCCCGGAGCGAGGCCTGCGAGCGACACGGGGATTTTCGCGGTGACCGAGGAGCCGGGGGGCACGACGAGCCGCTGCCCGTGCGCGATCTGCATGGTCGGCAGTCCGCTCACGTCGAGGCTCACCGCGTCGATGAGAACCGTCTGCGCTCGAGCGTAGCCTGAGCTTGCGAGCTTGAAGGTGAGGAGGCCCGTTCCCCCGCTTCCCGCCTGCGCGAGCGACAGGTCGGTCGCCTGGAGAAGCCCCGCCAGGTTGCCCTCCTTCCCGGCGATCTCGGCGGCGGTCGGCTTCTCGCTCACCTGCGCGAAGCCTCCCGAGACGCTCTTCGACAGCTCCTCGGCTGAGGTGTCGCTTCCGATCCCGAGAATCTCGATCTTCCAGCCTTGCTCCTGGATCGTTTTTGCGTTGTCGAGGAAGGCGTGGTTGAACTTGCCGCTCGGCGAGTAGTAGGGACTCGTCGGCGGCGCCTCCTGGATCCCGTCGGTCATGAGCATGAACACCTTCCGGTGATCGGGGTAATCCCCCGCCGCCACGACCTCCTTGAGCTTGTCCAGAGCTCCTCCGATGTCCGTGTACCGTCCGTCGGCGCGCAGCGTGTTGATCTTCGCCTCGATGGACGACTTGTCGCTCCCGACCACGGTCGAGAGAAGCACCTCGGCTTTCCCGTAGAAATCGATGACGCACAGGTAATCGCCGGGAATGAGCATATCTTCTATAATCGACGTATCGACGTAGTCCCGCACGGCCGCGATCTTGCTTTCCATCGAGAGACTTTTGTCCAGGACGAGGAAAACGTCGAGGTTTTCGGTCCGGTTGTCGGCGTAAGCCGCCGCGGCGAGGAGCGCCAGCAGGCCGGCAACGGCCGCCGCTCGGCATCGCGGGGTGGGGTGCGCGTTTCTCATGCGCCCATCATACCACGCCTTTCCCTCCCAAAAACTCTAAATTTCGAAAAAAAAAAAGATGCTTTACATTCACGGTCGATTCTTGATAAGCTATCTCCGAAAGCTCACGTAAGGAGAGTGCGATGGCAAGTCTAGATCTACCGAAGAGCCCGATGGTCTTTCACCCGGAGAAGCGGAGCGCAGTCGGTTCCCGGAACTCTCTCGCGCAGGATCCCCGAGACCAGCAGGGCGAAGTTGATAGACTCCTCGAAGAAGAAGTCGACAAGGTTATGAACCACATTACGAGCAAGCTCCCGAAGGAGGTCCTTGAGAGATTGGACGTAATGGGCGGCCTGAAGGAAAAGGTCTACAACTACTTTAACCAGAACTATCAGAACATGTTCAACCGCTACATCGTGACGACGGAAGATGAAATGATCAAGAAAGTCCGCAATTTCATCGACCGCGAGGAAATGAAGGTCCTCACCCGGTACACGCCCAAGGAGATCGCGTCGCTGCTCGACGAGGTCGGCGGTATCGACCGCTTCAATACGGGGGAGATCGAGAAGTCGATCGTCAACATGTACGGTCACCTCCAAGGCCACATTCAGCGAGGCGTGAACGACCTCGAGAACCTCACGAACGCCCTCCTCAGGCAGAAGACCGACGTCGGCGCGTTCATCCGCGGCGAGAATGCCTACTCCGTCGTCAAGTGCTCGTTCAAGGACAACTTGTACAAGCCGAAGACGGTCTCCGACGTGAAGCTTTCGGTGAACATCCTCGAGTCCGAGCTCATCAGCCCGATCTTCCACTACCAGTCGACGGTCGAGTACCTCATCAAGGACCTCATCGCGAAGTTCATCATGGACGAGATCGACAAGGACATCGAGCGGGTCAAGGAAGAGCGCATCGACCAGGGCAAGGAAGAGCTCGCCGACAGCGAGATCATTTTCGAGAAGATGAAGCGGGTCGAGGACCACACCGACGACGACAAGGAGAATCCGAAATCGGTCCGCTACCGGCACTTCGCGAAGAGCCTCATGGACAAGGTGGAGGGGTTGCGCGCAGAAATCGACCCGGCGGTCTTCGACCAGCTGAACATCCGCGAGAACTTAAAGAAAATCATCGACATCGAGAATATCCGCAACCGCGGTTACAACACGGCGATCAACTCGATCACCTCGATCCTCGACACCTCGAAGATGGGCTACCAGTACATCGAGAACCTGAAGAACGGCCGCGAGCTCGTCATTCGCGAGTACGAGGACACCGACCAGGGCCGGCTTCCCGACGAGCGCTATCAAATCAGGCTGAAGTTCTACGACAACGCGCAGATGATCGAGGAGCAGAAGGCGTACGACGTGCAGATCAAGTCCTTCGAGGTCGAGGTGCATCACCTCTGGGACGTCCTCGAGATGGTCTACGAAGACAGCAAGTTCCTGAAGGGCGTCGTCGACTTCAAGGATCTCTCGCGCAGGTACCGCAACAAGATCCGGCGGAAAATCAAGGCGCGAACCGGCGATCCGCTCTACGAGGACATCGATAAGAGCTGGGACGAGATCTCCTTCGTACGCTCGGCGGAGACCGAGGTGGAGCAGCTGAACCGGACCTACCTCTACGAGAAGGACAAGATCAAGCGCCGGATCATCCTCATGCGGGACAAGCTTCAGCACATGTACGCCTACCGCTACCCGATCCAGCGGCGCGTCATGGAGGAGCGGCTCCGCTACCTTGAGTCCGAGTTCAACCGCTTCGACTACATGATCAATCCCTACCATATCCAGCCCGGGCTGCTGCTCGACGTCGACATCACGTCGATCAAGAGAAAGAAGGCGACGCTCGACGGAATGGCGGGCGTGTTGAACGAGTTCCTCCACGGGGTGTCCAAGGGCTTCCAGGACGCGGCGTTCGCCTCCTTCTCCAGAAGGCGCTCCACCGTGCGCGAGGACCTTGCGCAGACCTTCGCCGCCGGACTCGAAGAGGAAGAAGGCGCAAAGCCGGGCGCGCCGGCTTCGGGCGCTCCGGGCTATCTCGACATGCTCAACGAATCCGCGCCGGCGGCAAGCGCGGCGCCGGCCCAGACGGTGGTGAGCAAGCCGGCATCCCGCGCGGCGCGGCCTCGAGGGCGGACCGCAGGTCGGCGCGCCTCGACCGGACGGGCAACGAAGGGACGGGGGCGGCCGAGGAAGTCCGAGGACGGCGGACTGAAGTCGCTCTAAGTCACGATGTCAGATACAACGGAGAGTACCCCCCGCGAAAGGGGGTACTCCCGCGTTTCGTGCTTATCCAACCTAACTTCCGATTCTAGAATATGCGCGGCGGTCGATGAACGGAAAGCCGCTTGCATCCTGCAAGTTCACGTGGTGAAAAAGAGGATCCGATTATGGGTGACATGACCTACGAATTTGAACGGTTCTCCTCGCGCGAGGGATTCAATCGGTCGCTCTCGCACTTCAAGACGGTTTCGTCGCTTTTGTCGGACTTCGAGCGCGGCGCGAACCTCGCCGACACGCTCAACGATCTCCTCGCGGAAAAAGCGATCGAGCAAAATCAGATCGGCGCGATCGTCTACGCGCTGCTCGCCGACAAATACGGCTACGCGAGCCGCTCCTACAACCTCCAGGAGTCGCTCACGGACTTCACGTTCATCGCCCAAGAGACCAAGAAGTGGAACGCGGTCGACCTCGTCGTGACCTACTTCCACCCGGAGCTCGGCCTGCTCGTGATCAACCCGAAAAACTCGCGCCAGTGGGCCACCGTGAACACGATGCGGAAGAACGAGGTCGTGACGGTCTTCGCGGGCGCGTTCGGAAAGACGCTCGCGCAGAAGAATCCGCAGGTTTTCTCCCTCGCGATCGCGAAGATCCTCGAATACCTCGACGGGAAGAGGACCCCGGCTCCGGCCTCTCTGAAATCGGGCGGCCTCGCATACCGGGAGCCGAAGGCGAAGCCCGAGAAGCGCGCCGCGGCGAGAAGCGCCACGGCCGGCCGGCCTCCGCGGGCTCGAGCGGGAAGACCGGCGCGCCGAGCGAGCGCGGTCCAGCCGACGAGGGGCGTCACCGCCGCGCCTTCGGCCGTGCGCGCGGCCCCCTCGGCCGCCCCCCAGGCGCCTGCGCCCGTCGCCGCGGCCGCCGCTCCGGAGGACACCGGCTCGAAGCGGATGACCCCGTTCTACTCCGTGCCGGTCACGAACGAGCTCTTCCACAACGGCAACGTGGAGGCGTGGAAGAAGATCATCCAAAGCTACCAGACGAAATACCCGGGCTGCGAAGTGTACGTGTTCTACGACGGCGAGCGCATCCACGACATCCACGCGCTTTTCAAGTGGGGCAAGGTCAAGCATGGAAGCACGATTCTCTTCGCGGTCGCCGGAGAGAACATTCAGGACGTGGCGAAGCTCCAGCGCTACCTGCGCCAGGGAGCGAGCCCGCGATTCGAGGATTTCCTTCGGTTCCCCGTCAACACGGTTCTCAAGCTGTTCTAGGCGCTAAGGAAGCAAGAAATGAGCATGAACAAGAATATCCATTTTTTCAGCTCGAAGGAGTTCACGAAGGACTCGGAGGTCATGGCGAAGATCGGGATTCGCGGGCAGCAGGCAATGGAGTTCGCGGCGCTCAATCTTCCGATCCTTCCGGGCTTCATCATCGACTCCGAGGTGGCCTCCCACCTCGTCGACGAGAACCTCGACGCCGCGCTCAAGCCGTACGTGAAAAAGCTCGAGTCCATCACGGGGAAAGTGCTCGGCGATCAGGATAATCCCCTCTTGGTGAAGATCGTCGTGAGCCCCAACCTCGCGATCGTGCACTATCCGACGCTCCACAACTACGGCCTCACGAGCCGGACCTTCCCCGGGTTCGAAAGGAACGTCGGCGCCGCCTTCGGCTACCACGAGATCCTCTTTCTCGTGAGCGGAAACCTCGAGATCGAGGCGCGCATCGCCGAGCTCGAGGGCAGGACCGCGGAGCACACGAAAATCAAAAAGCGGATCGACGAGGTCCGCAAGCTTCTCGATCGCGAGGTCAAGAATCCCGATTTCCAGAAGGCCCTCGACGAGTACAAGGGCTACTTCCAGCCCGGCTTCTTCGAGGACTCGGCGAGTCAGCTCCATATCGCGCTGAAGCGGATCAGCCATATGCTCTCCCTCGACGAGCTCAACGACAACGACACGGCGCTCCTCGTGCAGCCGATGGTCTACGGCAATTACGGCAAAAACTCGGCAAGCGGCTCGTTCTACACGCGAAACGCGGTCACCGGCGACGTGAAGCTCGACGGTCAGTTCTTCCAGGAGAAGTTCAACGAGCTCGGCGCCGAGGGCAAGGACATCAACCAGATCGGTCGCCAGTTCCTCGCCGACCTCGAGAAGATCGGGAGGAAGGTCGAGGACTACTACAAGGAGATTCGCTCCATTCGCTTCACGATCGAGAAAGGCAAGGTGTGGCTCATCGACCAGCGGCCCGTCGCGACGAAGTCCACCCAGGCCGACATTCGAACGCTCCTCGACCTGAACCGCCGCAAGATCGTATCCGACAAGGAGGTCGTGCTCGCGATCAAGCCGGTGCAGCTCAACGAGATTCTCCACCCGATCGTGAACTTGAGCAGCGTGAAGGGCTTGAAACGCATCGACGGCGGCATCACCGGAGCGTCCGGGGCCGCGATCGGACGGCTCTGCTTCACGACCGACGGCCTGCTCGAGGCGCACAAGCAGGCGGCGCTGAAGGGCGAGGACACCCGCTTCATCCTCTGCATGCCCGCCACCTTCGCCGAGGACGTCAAGGCGATCGAGGTCGCGACCGGAGTCCTCTCTTCGGAGGGCGGCTACTCCGCGCACGCGTCGGTCGTCGCCCGCCAGTACGGGAAAGTTTCCCTCGTCAAGACCGAGATGAAGTTCAAAGGCAACAAAGCCACGATCGGGAACGTGACCCTGACCGAGGGAGACTACGTCACCCTCAACGTGCCGTTCTACGGGGCGCCGCAGATCTATCTCGGCAAGGCCGATCTCATCGAGCCTGATCCGAAGGAGTCGGGCCTCCTCGACTTCATCGCAATCGTCAAAAAGTTCGTCAGCGGCTTCCACGTCCGGGTCAACGCCGACAAGCCGCGCGACGCGGCGCTCGCGCTCAAGTTCGGAGCGGAAGGCATCGGCCTCACGCGCACCGAGCACATGTTCTTCGACGAGAAGCGCATCAACGTCTTTCGCGAGATGATCATCTCCAATACGCCGGAAGACCGCAAGAAGGCGCTCAGACAGCTGAAGGTCATGCAGAAGAAGGACTTCTACGACCTGTTCAAGATCATGCACGGAAAGGAAGTCACGATCCGCCTCCTCGACGCGCCGCTCCACGAGTTCCTCCCTCACAACGCGGCCGAGATGAAGGCGTTCCTCGCCTACCTGCGCAAGCAGAAGGGCAAGGAGCGGATCACCGCCGCGGAAGTCCAGGCCGGATGCGACGCGCACGTGGAGTTCAACCCCATGCTCGGCCATCGCGGAGTCCGCATCGCCGTGTCCTATCCCGAGATTTACGAGATGCAGGTGCAGGCGATCTTCGAGGCGGTCTACCAGCTGAAGAAAGAGAAGATCGACGTTCGCCCGGAGGTCATGATTCCCATCGTGATGAACGAGAGCGAGCTCAAGCTGGTCGTCTACGGCAAGAAGATCGAGGGCTACGCGGTGAAAGGTCTCGTCGAGGTCGAGAAGGATATCCGCTCGTCGCTCAAGGCCAGGTCGGTTCCCTACAAGATCGGCACCATGATCGAGCTACCCGTCGCCGCGCTTGCCGCGGGCGAGATCGCCCGCTACGCCGAGTTCTTCTCCTTCGGAACGAACGATCTCACCCAGACGACCATCGGACTGTCGCGCGACGACTTCAACTCGTTCATGCCCGATTACACCCGCTTCGACATCATCGAGGGCAACCCCTTCCAGATCCTCGACAAGCACGTGAAGGAGCTCATCGCGACCGCGGTCCGCCGCGGCGTGCTCACGCGCCCCCAGCTCGTGAAGGGCCTGTGCGGCGAGCATGGCGCCATGCCCGACAACATCCGATTCTGCATGGACGTCGGGCTCGACTACGTCTCCTGCTCTCCCTACTCGGTGCCGCTCGCGACCCTCGCGGTCGCGCAGATCAACATCGAGCGCAGCCCGTCCGCCTAAGGGGGCCGAGACTTCCGTCGAACGAGGCCGGGCCGCGAGCCCGGCCTCCTGCCGCGAGTGAACCCTGTCACCAGATCGTGAACTTCTTCAATCCCTCGATCACGAGCGCGGCGCCGTGCTTCGCGTCGATCTTCGGAATCGCCGCCTCCTTGTTCAACGTCTCCGTGAAGAACAGGAGAAGGCTCGCGAGAACGTCCGGCAGGTTGTAGAACACGAGCGAGAAGTTGATTCCCGTCGGCTTGAGGATCGTAAAGGAGGAATAGGTGAGGATCGGCTCTTTGCTCACCATGATCTTCGCCTGATTCTTGGCCGTGAAGATGTCGAGCTCGGAGAAACGGTGGGGGATGGATTCGTTTCGATCGCGGGAGACCGGCTCTTCGTATTTCCTCGGGTACCCGGGCGGCTCGACGAGGACGAAGAGCTTGTTCCCGTCGGTCTGGAAGGTCAGGCCTTCGTCGCTCTCGTAGAGGCTCTTCACGTTGTTGTACGCGACGACTTCGTAGCGGGTGTAATTGGATCCCGCGGCGAAGAACGACGAAACGATGTAACCGCCCTCCTTGGGCAGCTTGTCCTGCGAGTAGGCCTGGAAGAGATCGAGAGCCTTGGTCGCCATAGGGATTCCTCCTTAGTTCACAACCTTCATCTATCGCCTCCCAGCTTTTTGCTTGAGCGCTTCGGCCTTGGCGAAGTACTTGTCGGCGAACGGCGCGGCGCCTTGCCGCTTGTAGATCATTCCGATGTTGAGGTAGGCCCTCCAATCGTCGACGCTCGTCTCGGTGACCTTCCTGAAGGCGCTCATCGCCTTCTCCATGCTGTCGGATTTGTAGTATAGCACACCAAGCATGAGCAGGAGCGTGGGGGAGGTCTTTTCGTCGAGATACGCGACCGCCTTCTCGAGGAGGACGAGGGCGTTCTCCCGGTTGCCGACCTTCTCCATGCAGTAAATGAGGGAGCGCAGGAGCTCCTCGTTGCTCGGCTCCTCGCGAAGCAACCGGCGGTAGAGCGTGGCCGCCTGCCGCAGGCGCCCCGATTTCCGGTAGCAGAGCGCAAGGAGCCTGAGGAGCTTGCCGTCCTTTTTCCGGTAGGGGACGTACTTCTCGACCTGAGAGACCGCTTTCGCGTATTCCTTCGCGTCGACGAGGAAGCGGATGAAGTCCTTGCGCACGTCGAAGTCGTCCGGGAACCTCGCGAGGTAGGCTTCGTAGGCGCTCGAGGCTTCGCCCTTGTCGCCCGAGAGGGCGCTTACGGCGATGAGCCCGAGGTAGGCCGGGCGGTGATCCTCGGCGAGGACGATCGCCTTCTTGAACCACTTCTCCGCGAGGCCGGCCGCGCCGCCTCGGATGTACTCCTCTCCGAGCGCGGAGAAAAGAAAAGGGTCGGGTCCGGATTTTCGTATCTCGGCCTGGAGCGCCGGGATGGTCTTCTCGCTCGGCTCCTTGAGCTTGCAGGCGCACAGGCAGGCGTAATAGGAGCTCACGTCGTTTCCGGGGTCGATGCGCTCGATCCTGGCAAGCTCGCGGCGCATCTCGCTCCAACGTTCGTTTTCCCAATGGATCATCGCGAGACCGTAGCGAGGCTCGAGAAGGCGGGGCTTCACGTCGAGTACGCGGGCGAAATGGTTCGACGCCCGCTCGAAGTTCTTCAGGATCCGATGAGCCTCCCCGACGAGGAGGTGCATGTCGACGTCCTTCGGCGAGGCGTGGAGAACCTGCTCGGCGCTCCGAATCGCCTCCCGGTACTGGGCCTTCCGGAAGTACTGCGTCGCGGACACCCGGTTCGTGCTCTCCGGATCCCACGAGAATTGCTCGGGCTTCGAGAGGATATTGAGCCCTCGGAGCTCCTCCGCCGCCGCGGCGCGCTCGCCGAGGAGGTGAAGGACGGTCGCGCGCTGGAAGCGGATCGACGGATCTTGGGGCGCTTGGAGGATCGCCGAGTCGTAGCGCTCGAGCGCCTCGCGGAGCTTTCCTTGCTCGCGGTAGATGACGGCGAGGTGGAGATCGACCAGGATTCCGTCGCCGCGCTTGCCCTGGATGAACTCGAGCATCTGGCGGGAGAGATCGAGCTCGCCGCGGCGAAATACCCTGATCGCCTGCACGAGCAGCGTGTTCAGGTAGCCGGTGTAGAGCTTCGCGTTGCCCGGCGCAAGCGCGACGGCCCGTCCGAGGTAGTCCGCCGCGATCTCCGGCCGACGCGCCTTCAGGTAGGCGAGTCCGATGAGCGCGAGCGCGGTCGCGGAGCCCGGCTTGAGCGCGAGGGCGCGCTTGAGGCTCCGCACGGCGAGCGCGGGGGCGCCGAGGGCAAGATAGGCGCGGCCGAGGAAGAGATGACCCGCGCTAGAGGCCGGCCGAAGCTCGATGAAATATTTGAGCGGGGGAATCGCGAGATCGTAGCGGCCGAGGGCGTGATAGCTTCGACCAAGGTAGAGGTAGGCCTTCGGCACGCCGTCGGTCTCGCTCGTGATTCTGCCGAGCAGCTCGGCGGAGCGTTGGTAGTCGCGCTCCCCGCCCGCCTTGAGCGCCTCCGCGAACATCGCCGCGTATTCCGCTTGCATGGTAGCGCTTCGTATTAGACCTCATTTCAAGCGCATGCTCAAGGGCCGCCCTTTTCGCCGAAGGCCTCCGGTCTTTACTAAAACCGGCCGGATAGTGCACTATTCGGTATGGAAGCGCGAAGCCTCTTCGAGAACCTTTCCCCGCTCGACCATCGGTACTTCCTGTCCAACCGCGAGACCTTCGAGAAGCTCCAGGGCTACCTGAGCGAAGAGGCCGTCATCCGCTACTGCGTCACCGTCGAGGCCGCGCTCCTCCGAACCCACGTCAAGGACTCACTCGGCGCTTCGGCCCGCCACCTCGAGGCCGTCGACGCCATGAGCGCCTCGGTGAGCGCGGAGGAGGTCTACCGCGAGGAGGAGCGGACGCACCACAACATCAGGGCGCTCGTGAACGTGATCAAGCGCAAGGTGCCGTCCGATTTGAGGCCCTACGTGCACCTTGGAGCGACCTCGGCGGACATTCTCGATACCGCCGCGTCGCTGCGCCTTCGCGGGGCGCTCCGCGCGGTGATTCTTCCGCTCCTGCTCTCGGTCGAGGAGCGGCTGATCGCCCTGTGCCGGGACAACGCGACCGTCCCCCAGGTCGGAAGGACCCACGGCCAGCACGCCGTCCCGATCACGTTCGGCTTCGCCCTCGCGGAGTACGTGGCGCGCCTCGGTAAATCGATCCAGGAGATCGAGCGCCGCTCCCGCGAGCTTAAGGGAAAGCTCGCGGGAGCGGTCGGAGCCTACAACGCGACGAGCATCATCACGCGCGACCCTGAGGGCCTCGAGGCCGCTTTCCTCGAGGAGCTCGACCTCGCTCCCTCCGAGCACTCGACCCAGCTCGTCGAGCCCGAGTACGCCTTGCGGCTGCTTCTCGAGATGAACGTCGCCTTCGGGATCGTCGCGAATCTCGCCGACGACCTGCGCAATCTGCAGCGCTCGGAAATCGCGGAGGTCCGCGAGGAGTTCTCCGCCGCGCAGGTGGGCTCCTCGACGATGCCGCAGAAGCGCAACCCCTGGAACAGCGAGCACGTGAAGAGCCTCTGGAAGGCCTTCGCGCCGCGGGTCATGACCTTCTTCATGGACCAGATCTCCGACCACCAGCGGGATCTCACGAACTCCGCCTCCTCGCGCTTCGTCGCCGATTACGTGGCGGGGTTTGCCGCGGCGCTCGGCAGGATGAAAAGCGTACTCCACTCGCTCGTCGTCGACGAGAACCACATGAGACGGAACCTCGATCTTTCAGGGGATCTCGTCCTCGCCGAGGCGGCGTACATCCTGCTCTCGACCGCAGGCGAAGGCGACGCGCACGAGCTCGTCCGCACGGCGACGCTCGCCTGCGAAAGGAAGGGAAGCCGTCTCGTCGAGGAGCTGCGCGCAGACGCGGCGGTCTGGCGCCAGATCTCGGCGCAGCTCGAGCGAACCCTCGGGATCGATCCCGAGGAGTTTTTCTCAAATCCCGCGCTCTACCGCGGCAAAGCGGCGGAAAAGGCGCGGAGCCTCGCCGATCGCTACTCGAAGGTCGTCGGCGAGATTCGGGAGGCGCTATGACCGAAATCGAATCCACGTTGAGCTACGACGACGTTCTTCTCCTGCCCGGCTACTCGGAGGTCATGCCCGGCGAGACGGCGGTTCGCACGCGCCTCGCGGGCGACCTGTTCCTGAACGTCCCCATCCTGTCGGCGGCGATGGACACGGTGACCGAGGACAAGATGGCGATCGCGCTCGCCCTCGAAGGCGGCGCGGGGGTCATCCATCGGAACCTCTCGCCGAAGCAGCAGGCCGACCAGGTCGGCAAGGTGAAGCGCTACCTGAACTGGGTCATCGAGTCGCCGATCACCGTCGAGCGCAACCACACGATCGCCGACGTGAGGCGCCTCACCGCCGCCTCGCACGTCTCCGGGCTCCCGGTGATCGACGAGAACGGAAAGGTCTGCGGGATCATCACGGGGCGGGACCTGCGCTTCTGCAGGGACGACGGCCTGCAGGTGAAGGACGTCATGACGAAAAACGTCGTCGTCGAGCAGGGGAGGCCGACCATCGAGAGCGCCCAGGAGAAGTTCAACCGCTACAAGATCGAGAAGCTTCCGGTCGTGGACTCCGAAGGCAAAATCGCGGGCCTCATCACGGTCAAGGACATGGAGAAGCATCAAAACTTCCCCGACGCCGCGCTCGACGCGCACGGCCGCCTCATCGTCGGAGCCGCGGTCTCGCCGAACGACTACGAGAAGCGCCTGCCGCTCCTCATGGAGAACCGCGTGGACTTCGTGGTCATGGACACGGCTCACGGCGACACGAAGGGAGTCCTCGCCGCCGTTCGAGAGATCAAGCGGGTCTACGGCGTCCTCGTCGTGGGAGGAAACGTCGCGACGCGGGAGGGGACGCGAAGAATGATCGACGCGGGAGCCGACGCGGTGAAGGTCGGCGTCGGACCGGGCTCGATCTGTACCACCCGCGTCGTCGCGGGGATCGGCGTTCCGCAGTTCTCGGCGGTGCTGTGGTGCGCCGAGGAGGCGCAGGGGAGCGGCATCCCGCTCATCGCCGACGGCGGCGTGAAGTTCTCGGGCGACATCACCAAGGCGATCGGCGCAGGCGCGGCCTCCGTGATGGTCGGCAACCTGTTCGCCGGCCTGAAGGAAGCGCCCGGAAAGGAGATCATCTACGACGGGCGCATGTTCAAGGAATACCGAGGCATGGGGTCGATCGGGGCGATCAAGCAGGGCGGGGGAGACCGCTACCAGATTCGCGAGAACGAAGATCCCGTCCCCGAGGGCATCGAGGGACGCGTGCCCTATAAAGGGGAGCTCAAGCCCTACCTCCATCAGATCGTGACGGGCCTGCGAAAAGGCATGGGGTATTGCGGGTGCAAGACGATCGAAGAATTGAGAAGGTACAAGAAATTTGTTAAGATCTCCCAGGCGGGCCTGAAGGAAAGCCACATCCACGACGTGACGATCACTCAGGAGGCGCCGAACTATTCTAGAACCTCCCAGTGAGGAGAAAGAATGAACATTGTCGTGATCGGTGCGCAGTGGGGCGATGAGGGCAAGGGGAAGATCGTCGATTATCTCGCCGCCGAGTCGGATATCATCGTGCGCTTCTCCGGAGGCGCGAACGCAGGTCACACCATCGTCACGGGCGAGGAGGTCTACAAGCTTCACCTCGTTCCGTCGGGGGTCATCTACCCGGGGAAGACGGTGATCCTCGGCACCGGCATGGTCGTCGACCCGAAGGCGCTCTTCGACGAGCTCGACATGCTGCGCGGGCGCGGAATCGACTGGACCGGACGGGTGCTGATCTCCGACCGAGCGCACGTGGTGCTCCAGCGCTACAAGCGCCTCGATACGGAGGCGGAAGGCAGGAGACGCAATCCGATCGGCACGACCGGGCGGGGAATCGGCATCACCTACGCCATGAAGGCGCACCGCGAAGGGGTGAGAATCGGCGACATCCTCGAGGAGTCGGTGGTCGCCACCCTCGATGAGGAGGACCGCGACTTCCTCAAGCCCTACATCGAGAGGCTCCGTCCCCTCGTCGTCGACATCGCGCCCTACCTCGCGGCAAACCGCACGAAGCACATCCTCTACGAGGGGGCGCAGGGAGTCCTCCTCGACCTCGACGTGGGCACCTATCCCTACGTCTCCTCGGGGTACTCCGCGGCCGCCGGCGCGAGCCTCGGCGGCGGAATAGGCCCCAGGGCGATCGATCGCGTGCTCGGCGTCTTCAAGGCGTACACGACGCGGGTCGGAAACGGTCCTTTCCCGACCGAGTTCCGCGACGATCGGGACGGCGACCTCGCGACGAAAATCCGCGAGATCGGTCACGAGTACGGGACGACGACCGGCCGGCCGCGCCGCTGCGGCTACCTCGACTTGGTCGCGCTTCGCTATGCGTGCCGCACGAATTCGATCGACTCGCTCGTTCTCACGCACTTGGACATCTACGACTCGTTCGAGGAGATCAAGGCCTGCGTCGCCTACGAGTACCGGGGCAAGCCTCGATCGGATTTCCCCGCTTCGATCGACGTCCTTTCCAACTGCGACCTCGTCACGCGAACGTTCAAGGGCTGGAATCGCTCGATCGGCGGATCGGGCCGCTACGAGGATCTTCCGCCCGAGGCGAAGGATTACATCCGCTTCATCGAGGAGTTCACCGAAACCAACGTCGATGTCGTCTCGGTCGGCAACGACAGGAAGCAGACGATGGTTCGCCGCGATCTATGGACAAGATCCTAGTCCTCGACTTCGGCGGCCAAACGACCCAGCTCATCGCGCGGCGACTTCGCGAGCTCGGCGTCTACAGCGAGATCGCCCCGGGAACGGCCAGCCTCACGCCCGAGCTGCTCGAGGGAGCGAAGGGCCTCGTGCTCTCGGGATCCCCGTATAGCAGCTATGAGCCCGGCTCGCCCGCCCCCGATCGAACGGCGTACGCCTCGGGATTGCCCGCGCTCGGGATCTGCTACGGCTTTCAGCGGATGACCCACGACCTCGGAGGCAGCGTCGCCGCTCCGAGCGTTCGCGAGTTCGGCAGACGGCCGATCGAGCTCGTCTCCGAGAGCGCCCTCTTCGCGGGCGTGCCCTCGGGCTTCGTTTCCTGGATGAGCCACGGCGACAGCATCGAGGCCCTCGCGCCGGGCTTCACGCTCGTCGGAAAGACCGAAGCCCATCCGGCGGCGGCCGAGAACCGGAGCCTCGGGCTCTACGGCATTCAGTTCCATCCGGAGGTCAGCCACTGCGAATACGGCATGACCATCCTTGCGAACTTCGCGATCGAGATCTGCGGGGCCGCGCGGGAATGGAACGTGGAGGCCTACCAGCGGAGCGCGATCGACGAGGTCCGGAGGCTATCGGGCGATCGGAACGTGGTGCTCTTGATCTCGGGGGGCGTCGACTCGACCGTCGTCGCGGGTCTCCTCCTCCGCGCGCTCGATCCGTCGCAGGTTCATCTCCTGTACGTCGACACCGGCCTCATGAGGAAGGACGAGTCGCGCGAGGTCGCCTCGTCGCTTCAGGCGCTCGGAGCCCGCAATCTCCATATCGTCGACGCTTCCGAGGGCTTTCTCTCGGCCCTTCGGGGCGTGAGCGACCCCGAAGCGAAACGGAGGATCATCGGGGACCTCTTCATGGAAGTCCAGCAGCGGGAGCTCGCGCACATCCTCCCGGGCGGTTACCTCCTTGCCCAGGGAACGCTCTACACCGACATGATCGAGTCGGGAAGAGGCGTCGGCTCCAACGCCCAGGTAATCAAGTCGCATCACAACGTGCGCTCGCCCCTCGTCGAGGCGAAGCGCAAGGCGGGCGAGCTCGTCGAGCCTCTCGCGCGCCTGTATAAGGACGAAGTCCGCGAGCTCGGCCGCTCGCTCGGAATCCCCGAGGCGGTGATCCGCAGGCACCCCTTCCCCGGCCCCGGACTCGCCGTTCGCATTCTCGGCGAGGTGACGCGGGAGCGCTGCGACCTCCTCAGGGAGGCGGACGCCCTTTTCATCGGAGAGCTCAAGGAACGCGGCCTGTACGACAAGATATGGCAGGCGTTCTGCGTCCTGCTCCCGGTGAAGTCCGTCGGCGTGACCGGGGACCTGCGCGAATACGGCTGGGTCCTCGCGCTTCGCGCGATCACCTCGAAGGACGGCATGACCGCCGACGTCTTCCCGTTCGAGGCCAGGGATCTCCTTGAGATCTCCGCGAAGATCACGAACTCGGTGCGGGGCATCGGCCGCGTCGTCTACGACGTGTCGAGCAAGCCTCCCTCGACGATCGAGTGGGAGTGACCTTACGGCGCTCGGCGGCCGGACAGGCGGCCGAGCGTGCTCTGCCGGTAAAAGGACTCGAGCAGCCCGTAGACCTCCCGGTAGTCGCGGACGATGACGCGCGGATCCTCAAAAAAATACTCGCTCATGACCGCGAAGAACTCGGAAGGGTTCTCCGCAGCGTAGGAGTCGATCGCGCGCCGCTTCCGTCTCGAGCCGCGCAAATCCTCGAAGGCGCGGGCGAACACCGCCTGCCAAGCGGATCGATCCATGTCGGCGTGGAGGGGAGGGCAGCCGTTCGCGACCCCTCCCTCGCGCATGTCGAGCTTGTGGGCGACCTCGTGGACCACCACGTTGTAGCCGTCGCCCCACCCCGACGCCTTCACGTCGGCGATCGAAAGCACGATCGGGCCGAACGGATGCGCCTCCCCGGTCAAGGGATCGTCGTACTCGTGCATGACCCCGGCCTCGTCAAGGTCGTGCCTGCGCTCGACGAACTCGTCGGGATGGACGATGACGGAGCTCCAATCGCCGATCCAGTCGAACCCGAGCCCAAGGACCGGCAGGCAGGCCTGCACGGCGATGCTGAGCTTGGTTTCATCGTCGAGGACGAAGCCCTGAGGCGGCTCGAAGCGCTTCTCGCGGAGGAACACCGTCGCGAAATCGCGAAGGCGCGAGCGCTCCCCCTCTTCGAGTCCGCGCAGGATCGGATGGTCCGCGAGGGTCTTGTTCCAAGCCGCTTCTTCGATCGGATGGCGAGCGAGCGTTCGCGCGCGTCGCAGCCGTCTCAGCGGAGAGCCCAGCGGGTGCATGCCGGTCATCTTACGAGGCGTGGTACCGCTTGGCTACTGCCGGTCGGGCAAAAGCTCGCGTCGGAGCGTCTACATGCCCGGCATCCCGATGCTCGATCTCGACGAGGCTGAGCGCGCGGGCCTCGGATTCCACGAACCGACCCGGCCGTCACTGAGAGCGAAATCATCCTGGAGTTCCTTCGGTTCTCTATTGCGCGAGCACCCGGTAAGCTCCTGGGTGACCGGCGGACAGGCTGTCGACTCTCATGGCGAACGACTCGTGAGTCTGACGGATCCTCGTCGTTGCAACTGACGAGCTCCATCACGTGGAAACGCTCCCGAGGTCTCGCTGTGAAGTCAGCCGACATCCTCGCGGTTCGAGCGTTCCGTTCGGCGGATGGATCTTCGCATGCATACGGTCTGACGAACCGTATGGTTCGTTCCCTCTGCCAAGGTGCCTGGCGTGTTCGGCTGCCGACATTCATATTCGCAAGCGGCGGAGCACTCCGGGAACATTTCCTGGGAAAGACCAGGTCTCGGCCGTCCGACGCAAACGGACGGCACCAGCCCAACCACATTCGCTGGTCTCATACCGTTGGCGCCGCCAAGCTTCGCATCGCCGCCGCGGATCGATCCGTAGGAGGGCATACACCCCGACGGGTACGAACGCGGGTCGTCAGGAACCATTCCACGTGGCTGCCCCGAAGAGAACCGACATCACGAACGAGTGAAAAGAAACCCGATCCACCTCGGACACAAGCCCCATCCGTTTCGTGACGGAATGCCTCACCCGTTTGACCTCTGCGGAGAACGGAAAATCTCGTTCACTCGGGCTACCTACCGAAACGAAACATGAAAGAGAACCTGACCATCGTGCAAGATCGGCGTAAGCCTGAGCGAATTCCCAAGACGAGATTTGGCCGTCGTGGATCCACGCGCGGTTCCCGCCGAGTCTTAGCCCGCTCTTTTGCGTAAAGGATACCGCGAGCTTTCGGACGAACTCCATGCCCGGGCCGGAGCATCGACTTCAAAGGCGTCCATCTTGATCATGTGCTTGACGATACGATATAGAAGTGATATCATATCAATATCGACCTCGAGGAGGTTCGCCCAATGAAGGACATTCAGGAATCGAAGCTGTGGAGGATCAACGGATTCGCCGCGGTCCTCGGAGAGATCATATTCGGG
>JASHNV010000134.1 GCA_030041455.1 Spirochaetia bacterium | reverse complement strand
TCAAGCGAGATTCGCGACCTCGAGCCCGCCGCGGTCGGCATCGCCGCGTTGCTCGTTCCCGAGACGGGGATCGTGGATTACAAGCTCGTCGCCGGACGGATCGCCGAGATCGTCCGACGATCCGGCAGAGGCGAGATCCGGCTCGACACGAGGCTGACCGGCTGCTCGAGGGACGGCGGCGAGCTCTTGGTCCGGACAACGGCGGGAGAGCTTCGTTGCCGACAGCTCGTAAACTGCTCCGGGCTGCAGTCGGACCGAATCGCCAGGGTGTGCGGCGTAGAGCCCCGCATTCGGATCGTGCCGTTCCGAGGCGAATACTATCGGCTGAGGAGCGAGAGCAAGCGGCTCGTGCGCAACCTGCTCTATCCGGTTCCCGACCCCCGCTTTCCCTTCCTCGGGGTGCACTTCACGAGGAGGATCGACGGGAGCGTAGAAGCGGGCCCGAACGCCGTGCTCGCCCTCAAGCGCGAGGGGTATGCCAAGGCGAGCTTTTCGCTCCGCGACACGATGAGCGCGCTTTCGTACCCGGGCTTCTGGAAGCTCGCGCGAAAGTACTGGAGAGCCGGGTTGGAAGAGGACCTTCGGTCCTTCTCGAAGAGGCTCTTCGTCCGCTCGCTGCAGCGTCTCGTGCCTTCGATCACGGAAAAGGATCTCGTTCCGGGCGGAGCGGGGGTCCGGGCGCAAGCGCTTGCTCCCGACGGATCCTTGGTCGACGATTTTCGGATTCTTCGCCGGGATCGCATGATCCATGTGCTCAACGCTCCGTCTCCGGCTGCCACCGCTTCGATCAGGATCGGCGAGCTCGTCGTTGAAGAGCTTTTACCCTGGCTTCAATAGCATCCGTGACGGGCGCCTTGGGAGCCGCGCATCGACAAGGCGTGAACGTGTGAATGCAACCGACCTGAAGATCATCGTAAAATACGACTTCACGACGCTATTTTCGGCCCTGAAGGCCGGACGGCAGATCTGGAATGAGCTCAGGCTGAAGGCCGCCGTTTTCCTCGGAATCCTGCGGCACCTCCCCCGCACCGTCAGGCACCGGAGGGATATCGCCGGGCTTCTGAGAGCCAGCGCGCCGAAGGTGTTCTACCTATCGCCGAGCTCCAACGTGCCGACGGGAGGAATCAGGACCTACTATGTGCACGCCGAGACGCTCACGCTTCACGGGATCCCGGCGTTCGTGGTTCATGCGAGTCGGTATTTTCGCTGCACCTGGTTTGAGTCCCGAGCGATGGTGGTTTCCTATGCTCAGATGGTCAAATACGGCGACAAGTCCAAAGACGCGGTCGTCATTCCCGACATCTGGGTAAAGGACGCAAAGGACTTCAAGGAGTTCAGCAACAGATTCGTCTTTTGCCAGAACTACGGCGCGCTCGACTACGCCGGCGCGATCGCAGCCCGCCGGGGCATCAAGTTCATGACCTGCGGCCGCTACCTGTCGGACAAGCTGCGAAGCGAATTCGGAATCGAGTCGTCGCGGATCTACATGCCGCTCGACGATTTTTTCGTTCCCGCGGAGAGCAGGCGCGAGCCGAAACGCATCATGTTTCTCATGCGGAAAGAGGTCGAGCATGCTCGTCGCGTCGCGCAGATGCTGAGCTCGCGGTTTCCGGACTTCGACGTGGTCGGAGTCGGTCGGGTTCCGACGCGACGGGAACTCGCCGCGGAGTACCAAAAGAGCAACATCTTCCTCGCCTTCGGGTATCCGGAGGGCTTTCCGTTCCCGCCCCTCGAGGCCATGGCGTGCGGATGTCTCGTGGTCGGTTACTCCGGCGGAGGCGGTTCCGAGTTCATGATCGACGGCGAGACCGCATACGTCGCTCAGGACGCGAACGTCGGAGAGCTCTTCGAGAAGCTCGTCGACGCAATCGAGGGCTTGAGCGGAAGATCGGAAGCCATCCGTCTCCGGGGAACGGCCACGGCGCGGAAGTACACGGCCGAGTTGTTCACGGAGACCCTCCTGAAAAATCCCTGGTTCTCCGGCAACGGCGTCCATGGTTAAGGACGTCTCCCGGGCGTTTCTGTCGACCGCTCTTAACACGGGGTGGAAGATCGTGTCCGGGCCCTTGATGATGCTGCTGATCCCGCTCTTCCTGAGCGCGGAAATCCAGGGATATTGGTACGCTTTCGCGAGTCTCGCCGCCCTCTCGGTCTTCGCGGACCTCGGGTTCACCGCGATAGTCCTTCAGTTCTCGGCGCATGAGTTCGCCCACCTTTCGTATTCCCGTTCTACGGGACTCTCCGGCGATCCCGTGTACCGGCAGCGGCTCGCCTCGCTTTTTCGCTTTGTCTTTCGCTGGGTTAACACCGTTACGATCGTCTTTTTTCCCGTCGTTTTCTTCGTCGGAGTCCTTCTGTTTCGAAGCAGTCCCGCTTCGGTCGATTGGTTTTGGCCGTGGATTCTCTATAGCTTGGGATCGGCCACCAACTGCATCTCAAACGTTCTCCTGTCGTTCATCGAGGGATGCGAACAGGTAGCCGTCACCCAGAGAATCCGGTTCGAGATGTCGGTGGCGACCACGACGGTCATCGCGGTCGCCCTGGTTCTTCACCTGGGCCTGTTCGCGCTCGCGCTCTCGACCTTGGCGAACAACCTGTTCTTCG
>JASHNV010000019.1 GCA_030041455.1 Spirochaetia bacterium | reverse complement strand
AAGCCGTTCGGGCAGGAGAGGAGACCGCGTTTTCAATTCGCTTGCGCGTCCGGGATCAGGAGGAATATACTTCTCCACTCGGTTCCGCTCGATTCGCGAAACGGCACGGAGTTCTACGGGAGGGAGGAAGAGGATCATGATAGAGGCCAGCAAGGATTCCGACGCCTCAAGCCGCCTCACCTGCGGGATGGTCGGCGGCGGGGCGGGCGCTTTCATCGGCGACGTTCATCGCAAGGCGCTCGCCTTCGACGCGAAGGCGACGCTCGTCGCCGGAAGCTTCTCGCGGGATCCGAGCAAGAGCCTCGCCACGGGCCGGAGCCTCGGCCTCTCGGCGGATCGGCTCTACGGCGGCTACGCCGAGATGGCGGCGTCGGAAGCGAGGCGGGACGATAAGATCGACTTCGTCGTCATCGTGACTCCCAACAACCTTCATTTTCCGGTCGCGAAGGTCTTTCTCGAGAACGGCATCAACGTCGTCTGCGACAAGCCGTTGGTGCTCACCTCGAAACAGGCGGAGGAGCTGAAGGCCCTCGCGGCCGCCAAGAACCTGCTCTTTTGCGTGACCTATACCTATACAGGGTACCCGATGGTCAAGCAGGCGCGCGCCATGGTGCGGAACGGCGACATCGGAGAGATTCGGTTCGTGACCGCCGAGTACGCGCAGGACTGGCTCGCGACTGCGCTCGAGACAACCGGGCAGAAGCAGGCCGCCTGGCGGACCGATCCGGAGCAGACCGGCATCGCGAACTCGGTCGGAGACATCGGAACTCACGCCGAGAACATCGTCTCCTACATCACCGGCCTCTCGATCGCCTCGCTCTGCGCCCGGCTCGACACGTTCGTGAAGGGTCGGCGCCTCGACGACAACGCGACGGTGATGGTCAACTACGCAAGCGGCGCGAAGGGCCTCTACTGGGTGTCGCAGATCGCGATCGGAAACGACAACGACCTCCGCGTTCGGGTGTTCGGCTCGAAGGGCGCGATCGAGTGGGCGCAGCAGGATCCGAACTACCTCAAGGTTTCCTATCTCGACAAGCCGGTGGAGCAGCTGTCGCGCGGCCGGGATCGGCTCTATCCGGACGCGGCCGGTACCTCGCGCATTCCCGGCGGCCATCCCGAGGGCTATTTCGAGGCCTTTTCGAATGTTTATAGAAGCTTTTGCGACGCGCTCGCGAAGAAGCGGGCGGGACAGCCGCTCGGCCCCGAAGAGCGGGACTTTCCCGGGCTCGACGCCGGAGCCTCGGGCGTAAAGTTCATCGAGAAGTGCGTCGAGAGCTCCCGGAAGGGAGGCACGTGGGTCGGCGTCGACTGACGGAGGAGGATCACAGTGAGCAGACCCGTTACCCTTTTCACCGGCCAGTGGGCCGACCTTCCCTTCGAGGAGCTCTGCCGCAAGGCCGCAGGCTGGGGCTACGACGGCGTGGAGATCGCCTGCTGGGGCGACCATCTCGACGTGCGCAAGGCCGCGACCGACCCCTCCTACGTTCAACGAAAAAAAGAAATTCTCAAGAGATACAACCTGCAGTGCTGGACGATCGGCAACCATCTCGTCGGGCAATGCGTCGGCGACGATTGGGACCCGCGGCTCGACGGTTTCGCGCCGAAGCAGTACGCGGGCAAGCCCGAGGAGCTCCGCGCATGGGCGGTTGAGGAGATGAAGTACACCGCACAGGCGGCCGCGCGAATGGGCTGCTCCGTCGTCACCTGCTTCATGGGCTCCCCGATCTGGAAGATGTGGTACTCCTTCCCGCAGACGACCGGCGAGATGGTGGACGCCGGCTTCAAGCGCATCGTCGAGCTCTGGGGACCCATTCTCGACGAATTCGACCGGCAGAAGGTCAAATTCGCTCTCGAGGTCCACCCCACCGAGATTGCCTTCGACCTCTACACCGCCGGCAGGCTCCTCGGCGAGTTCAAAGGCCGGCCGACCCTCGGCTTCAACTTCGATCCGAGCCACCTGCTCTGGCAGGGGATGGATCCCAAGCTCATGATACGGGATTTCCCGGACCGGATTTTCCACGTTCACATGAAGGACGTCGCGGTCGTTCGCGACGGCCGCTCGGGGATCCTCGGCTCGCACCTGCCCTTCGGCGACCTGCGCCGGGGCTGGAACTTCCGCTCCCTCGGCCACGGCGGGGTGAACTTCGAGGAGATCGTCCGCGAGCTGAACGCAAGCGGCTACTCAGGGCCCCTCTCCGTCGAATGGGAGGACAACGGCATGGACCGCGAGTTCGGCGCGAAAGAGTCCTGCGATTTCGTGAGGAAGATCGATTTTTCCCCGTCGAGGGTCGAGTTCGACAAACCGCTCGCGAACAGCTAATCCGCGACGCGCGATCGCGCGTCCGCCGGAGGGTACCCCGGTCGGGACGTCTCGGATCGGACGGCGGCCCGAGCGTCGGGGGGGGGGCTTCGCGCGACGGAACGACACGACGGGCGGGAAAATTTGACAATTCCAGGAACCAGCCGGTATAATCTTTGTCGGTTTCCGGTGCTGGCACGAGCTCAATCCGAACACGAGGGCTCAACGTGCAAAAGTCCGCCGTTCGGCGCTGTCGCGATGAGGTCGAGAGTTTCCTCACCGGCAAGCTCCTTCCTTTCTGGATCGAGCGAAGCCCGGACAGGCGCTTCGGGGGCTTCGTCACCCACTTCGATCGGTACGGCCGGGACTCGGGCGAGGACGAGAAGAGCCTCATCGCCCAGGCTCGGCTCCTCTACACCTTCTCGAGCGCGTTCCGCGCAGGGTACGGTTCGGTGATGAAGGAGCTCGCCGACCACGCGATCGCCTACCTGGTCGAGCGAATGTGGGACAAGCATCACGGCGGCTTCTTCTGGATGACCAATCGCAGAGGCGAAGTGACAAAGCCCGACAAGATCCTCTACGGGCAGTGCTTCGCGATCTACGCGCTCAGCGAGTACAGTCTCGCGACCGGGGACGGCGCGAGCCGCGAGTACGCCGAGAAGGTCTTCGACCTCGTGCAGAAGCACTGTACCGACACGCTGTACGGCGGCTACTTCGAGATGTTCGACCGCTCCTGGGAGCTCGGCGGGCCGGGAAGCCGGGGCGGCGATCGAAAAACGCTCGACGTCCATATGCACATCATGGAGGCCTTCACGACGCTCTTCGAATGTACGCGAAGCGAGCTCCATCGCCGCAAGCTCCTCGAAGACATCGCGATTCTCATGACGCGCCTCATTCATCCCCGGTTCGCGACCGGTATTCCTCAGGTTACCCCCGATTGGAGGCAGGCGCCGCAGATCAAGTTCGACATCGTCTGGGGCTGGGACCGTTTCAAGCAGGACGGGCTGAAGCCGCACGCCGAAGACAACACGAGCTACGGCCATAACATCGAGCTCGCGTGGCTCCTCATGCACGCCTTCGACGTGTTGGGAACGGATTTGGAGGGCTATCGCCCCAAGATCGTCGCGATGATCGACCATGCCGTGCGCTACGGGATCGACCCGCGGCACGGCGGGCTCTATGTGGAAGGCCCCCACGAGGGCCCGGCACACGACCTCGAAAAGGAGTTCTGGCAGCAGTGCGAGGCGATGATCGGACTGCTCGACGCCTATCTCCGTTTTCGGGGCGAGAAGTACCTGAACGCCTACGAGGCCGTCCACACCTTCCTGTTCACCAAGGGCATCAATTTCGAGGTCGGCGAGCTCTGGCCGCTTCTCACGCGGGAGGGAGTCCCCATTTGGACGCACATGTCGCACTCCTGGAAGATCAACTACCACTCCGTGCGCGCCATGATCCAGTCGAAGCAAAAGCTCGATCGCATTCTCGCGGAACGGGAGAAGGCGGAGAGCGCATGAGCGGCGTCCTCCTGTCGACGGTCGGCATCGGGAAGGAGTTCTCCTCGGTTCCCGTCCTCGCGAACGTCACCATCGAGATCTTGAGCGGGGAGATTCTCGGGATCATCGGCGAGAACGGCGCGGGCAAGTCGACCCTCATGAAAATCCTGAGCGGGGTCTACACGCCGAGCTCCGGGAGCCTTTTCTTCGAGGGCAAGCCGGTCGTCATCAACGAGCCGCTCGACGCGAAGCGCCTAGGCATCAGCCTGATTCCCCAGGAGTTCAATCTCATCAAGGAGCTCACCGTCTACGACAACGTCTTCCTCGGCTCCGAGTTGCGCGCCCGCGGCGGGCTCCTCGACACCCGCGCCATGAAGCGGCGTACGACCGAGCTCCTCGCCGAGCTCGGCGTCGAGATCCCGCCGGAGGAGAAGATCGAGAATCTCAGCACGGCGCAGAAGCAGATGGTGGAGATCTGCAAGGCCGTCTCGCTCGAGGCGAAGCTCCTCATCATGGACGAGCCGACCACGGTGCTCACGCCCTACGAGATCGACATCCTCTTCAAGTTGATGCGGCGGCTGAAGGCCTCGGGCACGACGATCATCTACATCTCACACAAGCTGAAAGAGGTGAAGGCCATCTGCGACCGCGTCATGATCCTGCGCGACGGCGAGCTCGTGGACACGAGGCCGATCGCCGACATCACGATCACGGAAATGGCGCAGCGGATGGTCGGCCGCGAGCTCAGCCAGGTCTTCCCCGAAAAGAACCCGCCCGAGGCGGAGGTGGTGATCGAGGTCAGGGGCCTCACGGTCCCTGGGCTCATCGAGGACATCAGCTTTCAGGTGAGGCGGGGCGAGATCCTCGGTCTCGCCGGCCTCGTGGGGGCCGGGCGGACCGAGGTCGCCGAGACCATCATGGGGATCCGCAAGCGCACCTCCGGAGAGATCCTCCTGCACGGGAAGCCGGCGAGAATCGCGAATCCGCGCGACGCGGTGAGGAGCAGCATCAACTACCTTTCGGAGGACCGCCAGGGCACCGGCATCCTCACGAGCTTTTCGGTGGTGCAGAACGCCACCCTCGTGTCGCTCGAGTCCTACTGCCGGTCGATCCTCGACCTCATCGACCGGCGCGCCGAGCGCGAGGCGACGCTCGGCCACATGAAGCGCTTCAGCATAAAAGCGCGGAGCTTGGAAACGCGCCTCGAGTTCCTGAGCGGAGGCAACCAGCAGAAGGTCTCCCTCGCGAAGACGATCGATCCGGGGCCGAGCGTCCTCATCGCCGACGAACCGACGAGGGGCGTCGACGTCTCGGCGAAGCAGGAGATCTATCGGCTCTTGAGCGCCCTCGCGAGGGAGGGCCTCGCCTGTATTCTCATCTCCTCCGAGCAGGAGGAGATCATCGGCATGTGCAACCGCGTCATCGTCATGAAGGAGGGCAGGGCCATGGGCACGCTCGAGGGAGCCGGCATCAACGAGGAGGAGATCATGTTTCTCGCGACCGGTGCCGGGGAAGGGGTCAGGTAGATGGAGGGCGCGACGGCCGGCGGAACCGGCGTCTCGGCGCTGCTGAAGCGGTTCGACTACCAGAAATACTCGTCGTTCATCGCGCTCATCGTGCTGTTCGCGATATCGGCCGCGCTGAGCCCCTTCTTTCTCAGGCCGGGGAATCTCGTCAACATCCTGACCCAGGTCTCCTACACCGCCATGATCGGCCTCGGCCAGGCTTTCGTGATCATCACCGCGGGCATCGACCTCTCGGTGGGCTCCCTTGTCGCGTTCAACTCGACCGTGGGGCTTATCCTCCTCAACGCCGTCATGAGCGGCAACGGCGGGGAGGGACTCGCGCTCGTCGTCGGGATCGGAGCCACCCTCGCGATCGGTTTCGTCTCGGGGCTGTTCAACGGATTCCTCGTGACCCGCGGGAAGCTCGCGCCGTTCATCGTGACCCTCGGGACCATGGCGGTGTTCCGCTCCCTCGCGCTTTTCATCGGCGACGCGGGCGAGATCACGTCGCAGAGCCAGACCTTCGCGGCGATAGGGCTCGCCAACATCCTCATCTTCCCCGTGCCGGTCTGGGTGATGCTCCTGCTCGCGGCCGTCATGGACATCATCCTCAACCGCACGCGCTACGGTCGCTACCTGTCGGCGGTCGGATCGAACTCGCGGGTCGCGCTCTTCGCCGCCATCAACGTGAACAGGGTCAAGCTCGTCGCCTACACGATCACGGGCGTCATCGTGAGCATCTCCGCGATCCTGCTCGCCACCCGATTCAACGCGGTGAGCACCTCGAACACCGGCGTCGGCTACGAGCTTGACTCGATCGCGGCGGTCATCATCGGGGGTACGCCGATCACCGGCGGCCGCGGCTCCATCTGGGGCACGATCGTCGGCGCGATCGTGCTCGGGATCATCAACAACATGCTGAACCTGCTCAGCGTGTCGCCCTATCTGCAGGGTACCGTGAAGGGACTCGTGATCATCGGCGCCGTCTACATTCAGCGCCAGCGCGCCTAGCGGCGCGCCTCGATGTTGAGCTCCGGAGAATGGTCCGTTTGGATCATTAGAATCATCTGACTTTTCCAAAGGAGGATTAGCATGAAAAGGATGCTAACCGTTTTGATCGGCGCTCTCGCGGTGTCGGCGGCCGTCATGAGCTGCGCGCCGAAGGGCGCCGCGGCGGCTTCCGCCTCGTCGCAGGGCGGCCCGGCGATATCGGCGGCCCCGATGACCCAGGCGGTGAAGATCGGCTACTCGATGCCGTCCGCCGACCACGGCTACATCGCCCGCGCGATCTACTGGGCGAAGCGGGCGATGGCGGATTGGAAGGCGAAGGACCCGAACATCACGTTCTACTTCGTCACCGCCGACACCGTCGCGAAGCAGGCCAACGACATCGACGACCTGATCACGAAGGGCATTAACGCGCTCGTGGTCTTCCCCCAGGACGCATCGATTACCTCGGAAGTCGAGAAGGCCCACAACGCCGGAATTTTCACGGTCGTCATGGACCGCGGCACGACGAAGCCGGTCTACGACGTCTACCTCCACAACAACGACAACGCCTACGCGACCTCCGGCATGGAGTACGTCTGTAAGCAGCTCAACTACCAGGGGAACGTCGTCATCATCGAAGGCATCCCGACGCCGATCAACACGATCCGGGTGAACGCGATCCGCGCCGTCGCGGCGAAGTACCCGGGGATCAAGATCCTCGACTCCCAGCCCGGCTACTGGAACGAGCAGAAGGCGCACGACGTCATGCAGAACTATCTCCAGAAGTACAACCACATCGACGCGGTCTACACCGCCGACGACGACATGATGATCGGCGCGAAGGTCGCCTACAAGGACTCCGGGCGGAGCGACATCAAGGTCTTCCTAGGAGGCGGAGCCGACAAGCGCGTCATCAAGGAGATCATGGACGGAACCGACCCGACCACGACCGCCGACGTCACCTATCCGCCGGATCAGTGCGCCGACACCGTGACCCTCGCCGTTCTCGGCGCCATGCACCAGACCTTTCCGGGCTTCTACCAGAAGAAGCTCCCGCTCGAGATCGTTCTCGCCGCGGAGCTCGTGACGAAGGACAACGCTTCGCAGTACTACAATCCCGACGAGCCGTAGGCGTCGCCGGATCCCATGCCGCGGTAGGCCGCCCTGACGGGGCGGCCTACCCGATCCGGGCGGCCCCCTTCTTGGGCCCGCGCCCTTCGGGCAGCGCCTACAGCTCCACGCCGAGCGCGCCCGACACCGTCTTCCGCACCGCCGAAAGGATGTCCCTCGCGCCGAGGCCCACCGGCGTGGCTCTCGACAGCTTCACCGCGCTCAAGATCCCGAGCAGGAAGACCGCGAGGAGCGACTGCAGGTCCCGGCGGGTCATCCCTCGAAGCGAGGCGATGTCGTCGGTGGCCGGAAGGAGCTCGGAGAAAACGAGATCGGTGATCCTCTCGATCTTCTCCTCCATGTGCGTGTGGCCGATCGCTTCGGAGAGGAGGATCGTGATCAGGTCGAGGTCGGCGAGCAGCTCCGGAATGAACCGGTCGAGCACGAGCCTCAGCTTGGCTTCGGATCCGATCGGCTGGCTCAGGGCGCGCTCGAGACGCGAATAAAAATCCGACCACCCCTCCTCCACGATATCCTGCACGATCGCGTCCTTGCTCTTGAAGTAGGTGTAGATCGTCCCGACCGGAAGGCCGGTCTCCTTCACGATGTCCGAGATCGAGGTGTTGTGGAAACCGTTCCGCGAGAAGAGGATCTTCGAGGTCTCGAGGATCGCGCTCCGCTTCGCCTCGTCTCTCAGCCGCGCCATTGAGCCACCTCCCGCCCCGGGCCGACGAAGGAGTATACCCGCGCGCTCCGCGCGCGATCAACGGGTGTATGCGTTCCCGGCGCCTTGCGCTACACTGAAGCCCACCCGACGAAGCCTTACGGAGGAGCTGCGGATGGAGAATGTCTTTTCGCTTTCGGGGAGCCGCGCCGTCGTCACCGGCGGCGGCTCGGGGATCGGTCTCGCGATCGCCGCCCACATGGCCGGAGCCGGCGCCGAGGTCGTCGTCTGCGGGCGGAGGAAGGAGCCCCTCGACCGCGCGTGCGCGGGGATCGGACGGAGGGCGAAGAGCTACGTCATGGACCTCACGCGGCTACCCGAGATTCCCTCCTTCATCGAGACCGTCGAGCGGGAGCAGGGGGAGATCGGGATTCTCGTGAACAACGCGGGAATAAACCTGAAAAAGGACGCGACCGAGACGACCGACGCCGACTTCGCCGATCTTCTCCTCACCGACCTCCAGGCGGTCTTCGCCATCTCGCGGGAATCGGGCCGGCGCATGGCGGAGCGCGGGAGGGGCAGCATCATCATGATCCTGTCGATGGCCTCCATCATGGGCATTCCGAAAGTGGCGGCCTACACGGCCGCCAAAGCGGCGCTCGCGGGCCTCGTGCGAGAGCTTTCCACCGAGCTCTCCCCGCGCGGGGTCACCGTCAACGGCATCGCGCCCGGCTGGATCGAAACCGAGATGTCCGCCCGCGCCTTCAGCGGCGACCCGGACAGGCTGCGGAAGGTGCTCGGCCGGACGCCGGCGGGGCGGCTCGGCAAGCCGGAGGAGATCGCCTACGCGGCCGTCTTTCTCGCGTCGCCCGCCGCCCGCTTCATCACCGGCGCGATTCTCCCCGTCGACGGCGGGGCCAGCATCGGCTTTTGAGGAGGAGCCATGAAGCTCGGAATCGGACTCTACCGCCACATGCTCAACCAGGCGACCTACCGCTTCGCCCGGCAAATCGGCTGCAGCCACGTCGTCGCCCACCTCGTCGACTACTACCGCCAGCCCGACGGCGGCGGCTCGATCGACAACCAGCCGGTCGGCAGCACCTCAGGCGGCTGGGGCGTGGCGGGCGACCCCGACGCGCTCTGGACGGTCGAAGAGCTCGTCGCGCTGCGGCGGGACATCGAGAAGGAGGGGCTCGCTCTCGAGGCGATCGAGAACTTCGATCCCGCGTTTTGGTACGACGTCCTGCTGGACGGACCCCGAAAGCGCAAGCAGATGGAGGGCCTCAAGCAGATCATCCGCGCTCTCGGCAAGGCCGGCATCCCGATCATGGGGTACAACTTCAGTCTCGCGGGAGTGGCCGGCCGCATCAGCGGGCCCTTCGCTCGAGGCGGCGCGGAATCGGTGGCGGTCGACGGGGTCGACCAGACGCCGCTCCCCCTCGGCATGGTTTGGAACATGGTCTACGACACGAAGGCGCCGCGGGGGCGTCAGCCGCCGGTGACCCACGAGGAGCTCTGGCAGCGCCTCGACTCGTTCCTCGCCGAGCTCGTTCCGGTCGCCGAGGAGTCCGGGGTCACGCTCGCCGCGCATCCCGACGATCCGCCCGCGAGCGAAGTCCGGAGCATGCCGCGCCTCGTCTACAAGCCCGAGCTCTACCAGCGGCTCATCGATCTCAGGCCGAGCCCGGCGAACGCGCTTGAGTTCTGTCTCGGGACGATCGCCGAGATGAGCGAAGGGGACGTCTACGAAGCGACGGAGCGCTACAGCCGCGAGAAGCGGCTCGCCTACGTCCACTTCCGCAACATCCGGGGGCGCATGCCGCGCTACCACGAGGTGTTCATCGACGAGGGCGACATCGACATGCTCAGGATTCTCAAGATCCTCCACGCGAACGAGTTCGGGGGCGTTCTCATCCCCGACCACACGCCGCTCGTCGAGTGCGGTGCGCCGTGGCACGCGGGGATGGCCTACGCGGTCGGCTTCATGCGGGCGGCGCTCACCGCCGTCGAGCGCTCCGAGGCCGGATAGGCGCCACGCGGAGCGATCAGTCCGGCACGTCGTAGCCCTTGCCGAAGACCTTGAAGAGCTGGCCTGCCCATATTCCGGGTCCCGGAGGCTGGCCGCGCATTCGCATCGGGGAGTTCACGACGACGAGGGCGCCCGCCTCCTCGCGGGTCGCCACGGCGGGGTAGAACAAGTTCATCTTCCCGAGAACGATGCCCTCCGCGTAGTTCTCGTGAATGAAGGTGATCTCGCCGTCGGGGGTCACGTCCACGACCATCCCGGCGTGGGTCAGCTCGTCGTCCCACTTCCCGTTGCCGTTCGCGTCGTAGGTGTTGTCCCAGAAGATGATGTCGCCGACTTCCGGGTAGGAGGTCGAGTAGAGGAGGCCGTCGGCGCGCATGATCGCGTAGATCCGCGCGACGCCGCTTCCTGAGTAGCGGCCGAACCGCTTCTGGAGATCGATGCCGGCGTAGTAATAGATCGCGAGGATGGTGCCCGAGCAGTCGTACGTAAAGGAGCGGCCCTTGTAGCTCAGGGAGCTTTTGCCTTCGAAGTACCTCGCGCCCTCAAGAAGCTTTTCCTGGGTCGGCGTGAGGTTCCGCGAAGCGAACGCCTCCGGGTGAGACCCTCCGCCCGAGGATCCCGCCGGGACCCCTGCCTTTCCCGCGGGCGCCGGGCCGCCGAGGGACGCCGAGAAGCCCGAGATCCTGAGCGCGCCCGATTGGAAGGGCAGCGAGGCGCAGGAGGCGAGGAGCAGGCCCACCGCGGGAAGCGTCGCGGCGATCCCGGACACCCTCCATCGGCCGCCTGTCCGGGCCTCGCGCACCCCGGGCATCCCGGATTCGATTTCGGTCTTCAGGCTCATGCTCGTAATCTAATCGTCCCTCTTCGGACCGCGAAAGCCGATTCCGACGCAGTAGATCTCGAACGAGGACTTCCTCGTCGCCTTTGGCCGGAAGCTCTTCGTCGAATCGAACAAACCCCGTACCTCGGACAGGATATCCCGTTCATCGCCGCCTTGAAAGAGCTTGACGACGAGGCTTCCCCCCCGGCCGAGGAGGGCGCGCGCGACCTCGATGACGGCGCGCGCGAGCGTCGCCGAGCGACCCGTGTCGACGGCGCGGCTCCCGGTGGTGTCGGGAGCCGCGTCGCTCATGACGAGATCGAAGCCGGGCTCGGCGGAAAGGAGCTCCCTCGTGCCGAAATCGCGGACGTCCGCCTGGAGGAAGCGGAAGCCGGGACTCGCGAGGGACATCGGCTTCAGGTCGAGGGCGAGAACCGAGCCCGATGGCCGGACGCGCTTCAGCGCGTACATGCTCCAGCTCCCCGGCGAGGCGCCGACGTCGAGGACGCGCATGCCGGGCCGCAGGAGCCCGAGCCTCTCGTCCATCTCCATGAGCTTGTAGACCGATCGGGCGGGGTAGCCTTCTTTTCTCGCCCGCTCGGCGTAGTGGTCCGGCCCCCTTGAATAGTCGTCGTTCACCCGCTTCTCTTGACCAAGCCTCGCCGGCCGTGGATTCTTGTGGAGAATGAAGCCCCACTCTACTTCGCGCAGGGAAAAAATTGAAGAGGAGCTGAAGACCGCCCTTCCGAGCCGCCTCGACGCGGCATGGATCGAGCGGGCGCTCGGCCCGGGCGGCCTCGGCGAGGAGGCCGCCCGGGTCCCGCTTGAGGCATGGCAGAGGATCCTCGACCCGGCGCGAGAGCTCATCGAGCGCGGGGGAAAGCGCTGGCGGCCGATGGTGATGCTCCTGAGCTGCGAGCTCGTCGGCGGCGGGGAGCGGGCGCTGCCGCTTGCGCCTCTCGTGGAGCTCGCGCACAACGGCTCCCTGATCGTCGACGATATCGAGGACAAGGCGGACTGGCGCAGGGGCGGGCCGTCCGTGCACGTCCGCCACGGGGAGGACACCGCGATCAACTCCGGGAGCCTCCTCTACTTTCTTCCCGCCCTCCTCATCGACCGATCGCCCTTCTCCGCCGAAGAGAAGGCGACCTTCCACCGCTACTACGGCGAGGACATGCGGAGGCTCCATTTCGGCCAGGGGCTCGACATCCAGTGGCACCGCGACCACCTCTACCGGCCGTCGCGCTCGGAGTACCTCGCGATGTGCCGGCTCAAGACGGGCTCGCTCGTACGCCTCGCCGCGCGCATCGGCGTCGTCGCGGGCGGCGGGACGCCGGAGATCGCGACGGGGCTCGGGGAGCTCTGCGAGCGGATGGGGGTCGCCTTCCAGATCCTCGACGACGTGCGGAACCTCACCTCCGGCAATCCGGGGAAAAAGCGCGGCGACGACATCGTCGAGGGCAAGAAGAGCCTCCCGGTGATCATCCATCTCGAGGGAGGCGCGGAGGGCGCCTCCAGGCTCATCGCGTGCTTCGAAAGCGCCCGGGCGGAGGGCGTCGACTCCCCCTCGGTCGAGCGCGCGATCGAGCTTCTCCGGGGCTCCGGAAGCATCGACGGCGCGCGGGAGACCGCCGAGCGCATGCTCGCCGAGGCGACCGACGCGATCAAGCTCCGCTTCGCCGAGTCGGAGGCGCGCTCCCTTCTTCTCGGGCTCTTCGGCGGGCTCCTCGCGTAGTCCGCCTCGAGCCGCCGGACTCGTATTGATTTTCGGTCCCCGATGGCGTACTGTGCCTCCATGGCAAGCTCGCTCCTGAGGCGGCCGCTCACCTATCGCTATTACAACGCGACGATGGCGATCATCGGGCTCAACGTCCTCGTCTACCTCGTCAATTACCTCGCGCCCGACACCCGCTTCCTGCTTGCGCTGAGCCCGGCGGCGGTCGTCGGCGACGGCGCCTACTGGCAGCTCTTCACGTACATGTTCGTCCACGCGCCGGCGATCACCCACATCCTGTTCAACATGCTCGGTCTCTTCTTCTTCGGCTTCCAGGTCGAGCGGCGCATGGGAAGCACCGAGTTCGTGATCTTCTACCTCGTCACCGGGCTCGGCGCGGGGATTTTCTCCTTCGTCATGTACGTGCTCACCGGGACCTACGACGTCGTCCTCCTCGGGGCCTCGGGCGCGATCTTCGGGGTCCTTCTCGCCTACGCCTCCTTCTTTCCGGAGGCGAGAATCTACCTCCTCGGGCTCATTCCCTTCCGGGCTCCCACGCTGGTCCTCGTCTACGTTCTGATCGAGCTCTTCTCCGAGATCTTCAGCTTCAACGGCGGCGCGGCCCACCTCACGCACCTCGCCGGTTTCGGCGTCGCCTACCTCTACCTCGTCGCCCGGCTCGGCGAGCATCCCATCCGGTCGATGATCGGTGACCGCTTCCAGAGACGATAGGGGACGCCCGGTCTTGCCCGCCCGGGCTTCGCTTCTCGCCTGCCTGTTCCTCTCCGCCGCGGCGCTCGGCGCTCAGGATTTGAGCGGCGGCTATTTCGTCGCGCAGTTCTGGTGCGAGCTCAATCCGATGGTTCAGGTGCCCGGGACGGTCTATCCGCTGTCGAAGGAGGCGGCGGTTCGACAGATCCTCAGCGAGGCGCGGTTCGCCTTCTCCGGGATGATCTACGGATTCGATTTCGACTACACGCCCCCCGACGCCGCGCGCGGCGTCGGCGAGGTGTTCACGCTCAAGCCGGTCGCCGAGATCCCGTGGTCGGATCCCCGCTTGAGGGTACTCGACACCCGCGTCGAGGACGGCCGCCTCATCGCCCGCATCGTGTACACCCTCGCGCCCTTTCAGGAGTCGTGGGTGCAGGGATGGGACAGCGAGGTCTATCCCGACTGGAGCGCCACCGGCTCCGGGAGCTTTTACCGCGGTTTCTCCGAGAAGCTCGCTTCCTACCGCGACGCCATCAAGGAGGCGATCCGGGGCTACCTACGCTCGCGCGTCTACAACAAGCCGAGGGAGGTCAGGGGCGAAGCGGTGCTCCGCGGCGCTCCGAGCACCATCATGAGCGCGGGCAAGTACCTCACCACGGTCACGGTCAGGTTTCGGATCGAGCGCCTCGTCCCCTACGCGGTGTTCTAAGGGAGCCTGGCCGGTCAGGCGACGCCCGGGACGAGGCGCTGCAGGAGGAGCGCGAAGGCTCCCCCGAGGAGCCCGCCGGCGCCGAGCCCCGCCGCTATCTCCGGGAGCGTGTGCCCGATCATCTCGGGAAGCTGCTCGATCTTCGGCCGCGCCTCGGGGGGTCTCGACTCGGCGAGGAGGTTGAGCGCCTTCGATTGCTTCTCGACGGTTCCGCGCAGGCGGTAGGCGTCGTGGATGACGATGAAGCCGAACACCGCCGCGACGGCGAAGGCGTCCGAGGCGATGCCGTTGTGAATGGCGAGCGCGACGCAGAGCGCGGTCACGAACGCGGAATGCGAGCTCGGCATGCCGCCTGAAGAGAGGAAGTACTTGAAGCTCACGCGCCGGTCGCGAATCGAGTAGAGCGCCACTTTGAAGAGTTGGCAGAGCGTCTGGGTGACGACCGCGGCGATGAGCGCGATCGGGAGCTTCATACGAACTCATACCACGCTCCCGGCGCTTGGTGCAAGCGCGCTTGCCCGCGCGGGCGTCTCCTGGTATGATCCTTCCCGACATGAGCACGCACATCGGAGCGCCCGAGGGCGCCGTCGCCGAAACCGTTCTCCTTCCGGGCGATCCGCTGCGGGCGAAGTTCGTCGCGGAGCGCTTCCTCGATCGGGCGGTCTGCTACAACGAGGTCCGCGGCATGCTCGGATTCACCGGCTTCTGGAAGGGGCGCCGTCTCTCGGTCCAGGGAACGGGCATGGGGCAGCCTTCCATGGCCATCTACGCCACCGAGCTCATGCGGGAGTACGGCGCGAAGAGCCTGATCCGGATCGGAAGCTGCGGCGCGCTGCAGCCCGAGGTGAAGGTGCGCGACGTCGTGATCGCGGTGGGCGCCTCGACCGACTCTCGGATGAACCGCGTCCGCTTCGCCGAGGGCGACTTCGCGCCGATCGCGAGCGCCCGGCTCCTGCGCGCGGCGCTCGAGCGGGCCGACCGGCTCGGTCTCGCCTATCACGCGGGAGGCGTCCTCTCGACCGACAGCTTCTACCAGGCCGATCCGGAGAGCTGGCGGCTTTGGGCCTCCTACGGGACGCTCGCCGTGGAGATGGAGACTTCCGCGCTCTACACCCTCGCCGCGCGACACGGGGTCGAGGCGCTCGCGCTCCTCACCGTGAGCGACAGCCTCGTGACCCACGAGGAGACGACGTCCAAGGAACGGGAGACCGGCTTCGACCGCATGGTCGAGCTCGCGCTGTCGCTCGCCGAATAGCGGCGCCTCGGTTGTCAAACCCCCCTTTTTTAGGTAGCTTAGTGTCGGGGATAGTTCGGACGCTCCCTTCCTCCCTTCCCTATTTGTAAAATCGCCGGCGTGCTTACCGTTTGAGTCAGGAGGCGAAGTTATGTGGCAATTAACGAATGCCCAACCCTTTGAATTCGCGGCGATCTGGATCGTTCTCGGCATCGCGATTCTCGGCCTTCTCTACGCGCTTTTCCTGCGCGGGCAGGTCGTGAAGCAGGACAAGGGCACCCCCCGCATGCAGGAAGTCTGGGGCGCGATTCGCGTCGGCGCCGACGCCTACCTCCGCAAGCAGCTGAGGACGATCGCCCCGGTCGTGGTCATTCTCACGATCGTCCTCTTCTTCTCGGTCTACCTCATACCCCCGACCCAGCAGGCGCTCGAGCGCTTCAAGGGGTACGACAGCGGGTCGATCCAGCTCATCGTGGGATTCGGGCGCGCGATCGCGTTCGTCATGGGCTCGCTCTTCTCCCTCCTCGTCGGGCAGCTCGGCATGCGGATGGCGGTGCAGGGAAACGTTCGAGTCGCCTCCGCCTCCCGCCGGAGCTTCGGCGAGGCGCTGAAGACCGCCTACCGCTCCGGGACCATCACGGGAATGCTGACCGACGGCCTCGGCCTGTTCGGCGGCACGATCCTCTTCATCTACTTCGGCCTCGCCTCTCCCGACGTGCTCCTCGGATTCGGGCTCGGCGGAACGTTGATCGCCCTCTTCATGCGAGTCGGCGGCGGCATCTTCACGAAGGCGGCCGACATCGGCGCCGACCTCGTCGGCAAGGTCGAGCACGGCGTCCCGGAAGACGATCCCCGGAACGCCGCGGTCGTGGCCGACCTCGTCGGCGACAACGTCGGCGACTGCGCCGGCATGGCGGCGGACATCTTCCAGTCCTACGAGGTGACCATCGTCTCCGGTCTGATCTTGGGCGTGAGCCTCGTCACGATCACCGGCGATATCAAGTGGATCATCTTCCCCCTCATCGTGCGGGGCATCGGGGTCTTCTCCTCGATCGTCGGCACCTACATCGTGGGGAGCGGAAACCGTCAGAAGAACGCGATGAACGCGATCAACCGAGGCTTCTACTCCTCGGCGGTCCTGTGCGTCGCGGCGTTCTTCCTCGTCTCGCTCTTCTACATGCACGAGTTCCGCTCCTTCCTGTCGGTCGCAAGCGGCATCATTCTCGCGATCGTGCTCGACGAGCTCACGAAGTACTTCACCGACACCCGCTACAAGCCCGTGAAGTCCATCGCCGCAAGCGCGAAGCAGAGCTCGGCCACCATGATCCTCAGGGGCCTCTCGGTCGGCTTCGAGACCGCGGTCTGGCAGATCGGCGTCATCTGCCTCGCGATCATGGCGGCGGTCTTCATCTATTGGGGCCAGCCGATCCAGTACGTCCTCTACGGGATCGCGATGACCGGAATCGGCATGCTCACGCTGACCGGCAACAACGTCGCGATGGACTCCTTCGGGCCGATCTCGGACAACGCGAACGGCATAGCCGAGATGTCCGGCAACGACGTCGACCCCGACGGACGGCAGCGCCTCGCGGACCTCGACTCCGTCGGCAACACCACGAAGGCGATCACGAAGGGCGTCGCGATCGGATCGGCGGTGATCGCCGCGGTGTCGCTGTTTGGCTCCTTCCTCACGAGCGTAAGCGCCGTTCAGATAAGCCAAGGCGTGACCGAGATCAAGTCCATGATCGAGACCGGCATCCGCATCGACATTCCGCAGATCTTCGTCGGCTTGCTGCTCGGCGGCGCGATTCCCTGGCTCTTCTCGGGCCTCCTCATCGACGCGGTCGCCCGCGCGGCCGGACTCATCGTCGAGGAGGTCCGTCGCCAGTTCCACCTGCCGGGGCTCATGGAAGGGAAGATCCAGCCCGACTACCGGCAGGCGGTCGGCATCTGCACCGCGGCGGCGCAGCGGGAGCTCATCTCCCTCGCGCTCATCTCGATCCTCGTCCCGATCGCGGTCGGCATCGCGCTCGGCGTCGAGGCGCTCGGCGGCTTCCAGGTGGGAGTCATCCTCTCCGGTCAGATGCTCGCGGTCTTCATGGCGACCTCCGGAGGCGCCTGGGACAACGCGAAGAAGACCATAGAAGACGGCTACTACGGCGGCAAAGGCTCCGAGCCCCACAAGAACTCCGTGGTGGGCGACACCGTCGGGGACCCCCTGAAGGACACCGCCGGCCCGGCGCTGAACTCGATGATCAAGGTGATCAACATCGTATCGCTCCTCGCCGCACCGTTCCTTGCCCTGAGCGAGCTCCGCTCCTCCGGCCGCATGGGAATCGGCTCGATCACCACGCTCGTGCTGTCGGTTGTCGTGGTCGCCGGCTCGATCCTCTTCTCGAAATGGGGAGGTTTCGCGGCCGAGAAGCGCAGGGCCGTGGAGCCGACGAGGGACTAGACCGCTCCGAGCTCACCTGCATCCCTTTCTGGGCGTCGCTTGCGAGGGGGCCGTCTCTTTGGGACGGCCCCTTCGACAGGAAGCCGCGCTCCCGTAGCTCTTCCACCGGCAAGGATCTCCCGAGCGACGCGAGGCCGTCCATCGAAAGGTCCCGGCATCGTCGGGACCGGCGATCGGATTCTCCGTTGAAGCTGCCGTTCGCGAAGCCCGGCGATCTCCTCTCGTCTGTCGTAGGGGCCTCGACGGGGTGAAAGGTACCCCGGAAGCGACCGTAGAACGCAGCCCGTTCGCCTTCCTGTCGCCGCGACACGGCCCGAGCTCGCCGCGCGGGTTCTCAAGCAGGCCGCCTGAGCGCGTTCCGAAAGCGAAAACCCCGTTTTTCAGCTCCGCGGATCCCCCGGAACCGCGACAGATTCGACCTCGTGTCGCATTTGCGATATCCGCCTGAAACTGTCGATTGAGTTCGTCGCCTGCCGGACTGATACTCAAGCATGGAAGACGGACGTCCTCTCCGCGACATCCGTCGCACTTCAAAGCACGGGGGCAAGAAGATGAGCGAAGTGACTATCATCGGACGGAGCGCCGCGATCCAAACCATCGACCGCGCTCGCGAGAGGCTTGTCGCGACCATTCCGCAGCTGCGGCCGGGACATCGTGCCTACCCTTGGGCGGTCATGATCGCTATAAGCGTCGGGATAACGATGCCGTTTCTCGACAGCACCGTCGTCAACGTGGCCATCGCAAAGCTCGAGGTGGCCTTCGGCGCCACCACCGACGCGGTGCAGTGGGTGATCACCGCGTATATCCTGGCGTTTGCCGTGATGCTCTCGGCCTCCGGCTGGCTTGTCGACCGGTTTGGCTACAAGAGGCTGTTGCTTTCGGGCATCGTCATCTTCACCGCGGGGTCCATCCTCTGCGGCCTCTCCTGGAACCTCGGAAGCCTCGTCTTCTTTCGTATCGTTCAAGGCATCGGAGGCGGCATCATGGGGCCGCTCGGGGGGGCGATCATTCGGCGGGAGTTTCCAAAGGAGAAGCTCGGATTGGCGATAGGCTTCTTCACCATACCGTCACTTTCTTCGACGTCCTTCGGCCCGACGCTCGGCGGTTGGATCATCGACCGGTTCTCCTGGCAGCTCATTTTCGACATCAACGTGCCGATCGGGATCTTGGCGATCGTCGCGGTGTACGTCGTCGTCAGAAACTACCCCCTTGCAAACAAGCATGCGTTCGACATCGCGGGTTTCTCCGCGCTCTCTATCGCGCTCGGCTCGATTCTTCTCGCGCTGGCCGACGGCAACGCCGCGTGGAACACGGACGGCTGGGGTTCTTCCTTCGTTATCGTCTGCTTTGGAGTTTCGGCGGCGGCCTTCGCCGCGTTCTTTGCCGTCGAGTTAACGACGGATCATCCCTTGATCGACTTCTCCCTGTTCAAGACCTACAACTTCTCGATGGGCATGGTCATCGTGCTCATCTTCGGCCTGGGCATCTTCGGAAGCGACTTCCTCCTTCCGTTGTACCTGCAGGTCGGTCTTGGATACACGCCGACCGCCGCGGGCCTGATCTTCGTTCCGTACGGCTTCGTCATGATCGCCGCGAATCTGCTCTCAGGAAGGATCACCGACCTCGTCGGAGGGAAGATCCCGGCCGTCATGGGCATCGTGCTGCGCGCCTACGGCATGTACCGCTTCGTTTTTCTTTCCCAATACTCAAGCAATTCGGAGATCATCGTGACCGTGTGCATCGCTGCCGCCGGCATGGGGCTCATGATCACGCCGCTCCAGACAACCATCATGGCCTCTTCTCCGGTGGCAAAGGCGGCGCAGGCCTCAGGGATGATGCAGATCGTCCGGCAGCTCGGAGGGAGTTTCGGCGTGGCGGTTTTGAGCTCCATCTTGATGAGCCGTCAGGTCTTTCATCTCGCCGTCGACGGGGAAATGATGAGCCAGGCGTCGCCCGTATACGGTCGCGTCGTCGCCGGCATCGCGAGATACGCACAGGTCGCGATCGGAGGAACTTCGAGCGACGCGACGAGCAGGGCGAAGGAGATCCTCGTCTCGTATGTCCAAGCCCATGCGTTCGTCTCGTCCATCGACGACGCGTTTTTCGTCACGCTTCTCGTCAGCATCGCGAGCTCGATCCCGTTTCTGTTCCTGAAGTCCGCTCGGGCGAAGAAGGCGCCGGTTCAGGCGGCCCCGGCAAAGCTACCGAAGAAAGGCGAGGTCGCGTGACGGACGGGAACCTTAGTTCTCCGGTGTCGTACGTTGACTACCTCGACGAGTTCGCCATCCGCTTCAATCGGCGGCTCTCGACCCATTGCGGCAAGCTCTTCTACCGGCTCGTCACGGCCGCAGTGGCCAGCACGCCGGCCCCTTACACCAAGCTCATGCCCCTCGAGCGCCACAGATAGCGTCTACCTGAGCCAAGGAGATAAGCAGTTCCCGTCGTTTGCCGCGTCGCGACCTCCGACCCCTGCCAAGAAGTCTTTATCGTGTCCGGAAATACCGCCGATTGGGATCCTGCGGCCCCGAGCCGACTTCGCGCAGGAGACCAATTCCCACAAGGCGAGCGAGCCTCGTGCGTGTCGCTCGCGGAGTCAAGCCGATCGTTGTCGCGATCTCGCTCGTCAAGAGTCCTTGGCCTCCGGAGAGCGCGCCGACGATAGCGCGGTCCGTTTCATCAAGGGCAGCCTCGGCTTCGCGCTCGGAAAAGAGCGTGACGCGAAACCGGGTTGCAATTTCCTCGAACAGAGGAGTGCGAAGCCCCGCTTCGCGACATGCGCCGACCATCCGTTGCACGCCGCTTCCCCATTGTTCAATAAGCCCAAGGGCATGAAAAGTCCGACCGATTACGCGGTTACGCAACTTCGAGATACCCTGGTGAAGATCCTCGATCGTAAGCCCGAACGGCAATAATCCGGGATTCTCGACTTCAAGCCGGTCATCGAATATCGAGACGCGAAGAGGCGCTCCGCGTTGTGCATAGTCGGCATGCGCTACGGCGTTGATCACCGCTTCCCGAATGGCCACGGGAGGTAGCGTCCATCGCTCTTTCCCGCGGACCGCCCCGATGTCTACCCCATGCACCATGTGCTTATCCACAAAGGCGAGGACCTCCTCGATGGCGCTCGCCAAATAGGAGTGGATATCAAGATGATCGACGATCACGCTCTTGTCGGTCCCGCCTGTATCCAGGCGTCCGGAAAGTGTCGCTCGCGGTCCAGACCAAAGAGGAGCATCCCTCCGACGGTAGGCACCTTGCCTCCCTGATAATCGGTTACGAGGTGGAGGGTCTCAAAATCACGCCGATTCAGCCGGCGCACTGATGCGAACATTTCCGCCGCCGCTCCAAAATCCAGCGTTTCCGCGTCGAGCCCGGGCATCGGTTGTTCGTCGAAACTCTCACTTCGAACGAAGCGACGAAGCTCTTCGATCATTTCGCGGTCTGCGTGCCGATTCGTGGAGCCGACTCTCACGTAGACGCCGTCATCTGGACCCTCACGCCTGAGATAGTACGGCCGTCCGGGGCTCGGGTACACCTGTATACTCAGCACTTGCGTTCGGCGCCACGGAAGGATCTCGATCTCCGGGACGAGTTGCGGAGCAATCTGATCGTTTATAAGATTCGCCAAACGCTCCTCTTCGTCGAGCGGTTCGGCGACGCCTCGGACCGAGCCGTTTTTTTCCTCGACACCAACTATCAGCGTCCCGCCCGCGGTGTTCGCAAACGCAATGATGGTTTTGAGGACTCCTTCCGGACTTGAGAGATCTCGCTTGAACTCGACCGTCTTTCCTTCGGGTCGGCTGAGGAGATCGGCAAGCTTCATGTGCTCGGAAGTGTACTCGGAAGACTCGGAAGTCATCAAGCTTCCGAGTACGGTTCTGAGGAACTTCGCTCGGCTTGCCACGGGTTAGAGCTAGAGTCCCGGGCCGCTCTTCCGCCGCGGCCTCGCCCACGATCCCACGCCCGAGCGAAATCATCGCTTCCTTTGTCGAATTTCGCATTCCCGACCGACTATTCTATTGCTCGCGGCGGCCTGGCCGCGAACCGGAGGATCTCGTGAAATACCTGTGCATGATCTTCAGCGACTCGACCAACCCCATTGTCCTATCCGACAAGGACGAGGCTGATCTCGTCGCGGAGCACCTCGCCTATGACAGGGAGGTCGAAAGCGACGGTCGGCTTGTCATCGCTCGCGCGCTTCAGCCTGGCGAAGCCTCAACGACCGTGCGCGTCCGCGGCGGAGAGGTTTCGATCACCGACGGTCCGTACGTCGAGACGAAGGAGCAGTTCACCGGCTTCTACCTGATCGAAGTTCGGGATCTCAACGAAGCGATCCAAGTCGCCGCGAAGATCCCTTCGGCGCGCTTCGGGGCGGTCGAGGTTCGCCCGATCAGGGAGCTTGTCGCTCCGTAGCGTGCCGACCGAAGGCGCGCTACGACGCCGAATCGAGCGGCCTCATGTGGCGATTCCGCGTTCCGGGCCGGTCGCCTGCCGAAGCTGCGCTCCTGAGGCCGGCGATTCGAGATCTCCCGATGAAGGTTCAGGCGCCGCTCGGATTCGCCGCCGCGGGGTGAAAAATGGCGCGGAGCGTATGCCGCGCGGGAAAGCCTGGAGCCGCAGCCCGCCTGGATCGAGATGTCATGCCGGTCACAGACGCCCATGAGGCGACGGCACTCCCGCCGCCCCGCGTACCTGCCTTGATCACCCAAGCTCGGCGAGACGGCGGCGGATGAGCTTGCGCTCCGGCTCTTGCTCCGCGAGTTCATAGGCGCGTTCGAAGGAGGCTCGCGCTTCCCGGGTCCTCCCGAGCCTGCGCAAGAGCTCGGCGCGCGCCGCGTGGGCAAGGTGATACTCACCGAGCTCGCCCCGATGGAGAATGGCGTCGATGAGGGTGAGCCCGGCTTCCGGCCCGTCGCGCATGGCGATCGCGGCCGCGCGGTTCAGCTCCACAACCGGCGACGGATCGATTCGCCTGAGGACGTCGTAGAGCCCGACAATCTCCGCCCAGTCGGTCGCGGCGGCCTCCGTCGCCTCGGCGTGGACCGCGGCGATGGCGGCCTGCAGCGCGTAGGGGCCGATCGAGCGCGATGAGAGGGCCCTGGTCACCAGCGACGACCCCTCCCGAATCTGATCCTGGTTCCACAGCGATCGGTTCTGCTCTTCGAGCAGGATGACCTCGCCTGTCTCGGAAGCGCGGGCGAGCCTTCGCGAGTCGTGCAGGAGCATGAGCGCGAGGAGCCCCATCGTCTCGGGGTCGGGAAGCAGCTCGAAGAGCAGGCGCCCTAGGCGAATGGCCTCGCCCGAGAGGTCGGCTCTCGTCACCGATTCGCCGGAGGAAGCGAAGTATCCTTCGCTGAAGACGAGATAGATCACCTGGAGGACTCTGCCCAAGCGCTCGCGCAGCTCGGATGGCGCGGGAACCTCGTAGGGGATTCTCGCGCCGCGGATCTTCGCCTTCGCTCGCACGATCCGTTGCGCGATCGTCGTCGGGGAGGTGAGGAAGGCACGGGCGATCTCTTCGGTCGTAAGGTCGCAGACCTCTCGGAGCGTCAGGGCGACCTCGGCTTCCGGGGAGAGGGCCGGATGGCAGCAGATGAAGATAAGGCGCAGGCGGTCGTCTTCAACGCCGTCGGCATCGAGGACCGCGCGCTGACCCGCCTCGAGCCTTCCGGGCGCGGAGGCGAGCCGCTCCGCCTCGGCGAGCCGCACCTTCATTTCGCCCACGGCCGAATCGAAGCGGGCGCGGCGACGCATCCGGTCGATCGCCTTGAACCGCCCGGTCGATACGAGCCAAGAGCGAGGATTGGCCGGAATCCCCTCGCGCGGCCACTGCGCCACGGCGGCAGTGAAAGCGTCGTGGAGCGCCTCCTCGGCAAGATCGAAATCCCCCAGGAGGCGAATCAGGGTCGCGAGGACGCGGCGCGACTCGTCTCGATAGAGCGCGTCGATGGCCTCGCGCGTTTCGAGCCGGGGGGTTGCCCCGTCGGGGTCAGGACGGTCGACTCGATGGTCCATGCAACCCGCCAAGAACGCCGCCCGCGAACTCGAGCAAAACGGCGTTGAACCGGTCGGGGCGCTGGAGCGGGGCGAAATGACTGACGCCCGCGAGGTTGACGAGCCTCGCTCCGGGGATGGTCCGTGCGAGGTACTCGGCGTGTTCTCGCTTGATGAACTCGTCGTGCTCGCTCTGGACGACCGTAACCGGGACGTTGAGCCGCGCTAGATCGCTTGCCGTCCAATTGTGCTGGGTCCGCTCCATGAGACCGACCGCCTCGGCAAACTCGTCAAAGCCGTCCGGCGTGGCGGAGAGCTCCGCGTAGTCCTTTTTATGCCGGTTTAAGCACCGCCCGATAACCGGCGTGAACTGGAACTCTTTCGTGCCGCTCGGGTCCATGTTGCACCCGAAGTAGAGCACGCCCTGGATCCGCGAGGGTTCGAGCGACGAGAGGATCAGCGCGGTGCATGCCCCGTCGCTCCAGCCGACAAGGGCGGCCCTTTCAAGGCGCAACGAGTCCATGACCGCACGAACGTCTTCCGCCATCAGCTCGTAGGAGTAGGGCCTCGCATCCCGCGTGCTTCGGCCGTGGCCTCGGCTGTCGATGGCCACGGCACGGTAGTGGTTCGCGACAAGCGCCGGCACCTGGTAGCCCCAGTTGCGGCTGTTCCCGAGGCCGCCGTGGAGAAGGATGACGGGCTTGCCCGCGCCGTAGGAGGCGTACCAAATCCGGGCGTTGTCGTGATCGATCCAACCCGAATCGTCGGCGGGGGGCAGCGGGGCGGCCCCTTCCGCCTCGAATCTGCCGAGGTCGTCGTCGTACTGCTCCATTATTCGCTCCAAAACGGGCGGATCTCCACGGTCCCAAAACCCGCAACGGGGTGCTTCGACGCCACCTCTATCGCCTCGTTCATATCCGCGCATTCGATGATATCGAAGCCCGCGATCTGTTCTTTGGTCTCCGCAAACGGTCCGTCGACGACCGTGCGTTTTCCGCGACGTATTCGGACCGTCTTGGCGCTCTTGGTCCCTTCAAGCTGATGCCCGAGAAGGCGGATTTTCCTTCCGTCCATCTCCGCTACCCAGCGTTCGGTGCCCGCCTCTACGGAGGCGGCCTCTTTCGGCTCGAGCGTGACACCTTCCTCTCCGCAAATCAACAGCAAATACTTCATAGCGTCTCCTCCAATATCGGACGAACTGCGATGCTCCCGATTCGCGCCAGGTGACTTCGCGAGGCGATCGAACGCGCCTCGTCGATGTCGGCTGCCTCCGGGACAACGATGCGGGCGGCGCGTTCCTTCGTCTCGGCGAAAGGGCCGCCGGAGCGCGAAGCCTGCCGGACGCGGACGGTGGTCGCCTCATGCGCGGATTCGAGCTTCCGTGGGGAGAGCGGATTCCTGTCTCTCGTGAGCTCTCCATCGCGGCGATCGCTACCGGAACGAGCGGCCTCCGTCTCTTCCGCGCAGAACGGGACAGGACACTTCATGGTATTCCTCCTTCAGCCGATCGTTTCCCGACCGTATCGGATCGGTAGGCCGTCTCGCCGGTCATCCCAATTCCGTTCCGATCCGGCGCCTCTCCTTTTCGCGCCCTGGAGCAGCATCGCTCGAGCGAGAAGCGCGCTTATCGCCAGTGCCGCGGCAACGAGGACGAGGTTTTTGGCGGGAAAACCTCCGAGAATCGCCGTCACCGTTGCCGCAATGCCGGTCTGGAGAACGCCCAAAAGGGCGGCGGCGCTTCCGCCGCGGGCTTCGACGCGGGAAAGGGCTCCGGCCGAAGCGTTCGGCAAGGCGAGCCCCACGAAGGACAGCGAGAAAAAGAACAGCACGATCGAGGTGACGAGCCCGCACCAGCTCCCGAGTGCCCCGATCAGAAAGGTCACGGCGACCGCGGCTTGGCAGGTCAGTCCGATCACGAGCAGGCCGTCGCTGTCGAACCGCCTCACGAGCAGGGCGTTCAGCTGATTGCTGCCGACCCACCCCAACGACAACAGGCCGAAGATCATGGCGTAGCTTTGCGGATCGACGTGGAAGTACCGCATGAAGAGGTCGGGCGATCCCGCCACCAAGATGAAGACGGGGGCGAAAGAAAGGCAGCCCGCGAGCGCGTATCGAAGAAAGCCGGGAGTCGCCGCGATAGCGGCGTACGTTTTCACGATCGACCTTGGCCTGAGCGGTACCTCTCTGTCGGGCTTTGAGCCCCCAGGCAGGACCGTGAGGCCGAAGGTGATCACGATCGCGGCAAATACCATCTGGACAAGGAAGATGCCCCGCCAACCGAGGACTGACAAGACGACGTTTCCAAGACTCGGCGCGAGAAGAGGCGAAGCCCCGAGGATCACCGTCAAGAGCGAGAGCATTCCGGCGGCTTCCTGGCGCGCGAAGAGATCGCGAACCAACGCGACGGCGACGACTCCCGCAACCCCGCCCCCGAGGGCCTGAAAGAACCGGAACGCGACGAGGGCGTCGAGGGACGGCGCGAATGCGCACCCAAGGGATGAAAACAGGTACGCGAGCGCCCCCCAGCGCAGCGGCCTTTTCCAGCCGTACCGGTCAAGGAGCGGTCCGTAGAAGATCTGGCCGATCGCGAGACCCACGAAATAGCCGAATATCGTAAGAGTCAGATTGCCCGGCCGGGTGCCCAGCTCCCGCGCGATCTTCAAGAACGCGGGAAGATACATGTCGATCGAAACAGGAGTGATGGTCATGAGGCCTCCCAGAACGGGAGTGATCGCGCATCGAGGCAGTGCCGTTCGGTCTTTCATTGTTAAGACCCCCTCGTCGCCAATCGCCGGTCACCGTATGGTCGACCGGCGCCGCGGGAACTCGACAATTCTCACAGGAATCCGAGACGATAACACGGGACGGATACGGTGGTCCTTCCGTGACCTCGCGCTCCTCGCGGCCGGCATGTGCTGCGAATCGCCCCTTTTTCGGTGTGTTGACGGATCTCCCGGGAGCGGAAGAGAAAGATATTTCGGAGCTTCCGGACCTCGCGCGGGCGGGGCCCAAGCCGCGCCTTGGGCATGACTTGATACGCCCACGGTCGCCGGGAAGCTTGCGACCGATGTCTTCGAGATAGGCATGACATCCGTCTGCAGAGAGAGGTTCTGGGGGCGAATGCTATAGGGACGGTTACATCGGTTTTTGGATCTTCCTGCATAGAATGCATGGCGGCGGCGGCGTTCTTTTCGATCATCGCGCGTCAATTCCGGATACCAAACCGGTACCTACGCATTTCCCTGTTTTGGCAATCCTTTTCGCTATTGCCGCGCGGCGAGGAATTCGGTAGAATACTCCCATATTGCCGTACGCTCATACGGCTGCCCGGGAGGTTATCAATATGGCACAGAAGGTGACCTATCAGCTCGATACAGAAATCGTCGCCGCCATCCGCCGAGCCGTCGAGGCTGGTCAGGCACATACCATGAGCGAGTTCGTCGAGGATGCAGTGCGCGCCCGCATCGCCGAGCTCCGGCGCGAAGAGATTCGTACGAGCGTGCGCGAGGCCGTTCGCGATCCGCTATTCCGGGCGGACGTGGAAGAGATTTCGCGCGAGTTCGAGGCGATCGATTGGGAGGGAGGCGATGACGATCGGTGAGCAAGCGCTGGGAGATCTACTTCGCGTTTCTTGATCCGGTCATCGGTACCGAACAGGCTGGGAACCGACCTGTTCTTATCATGAGCACCGACGAGTTCAACGAGCTCATGGACCGGCTTACCGTTGTGCCGATCACGAGTCGCAAGGAAGGGCGAACGATTTATGCAAACGAAGCGCTCCTGCCCGCGGGGACGGCCGGGCTCGAACGAGAGTCGATCGTCATGGCGCATCAAATCCGCACCCTCTCGAAGCACAGATTGAAGCGGCGTATCGGCGTGTTGTCCGACTCCGATCTCCAGAAAGCGATTCTCGGAGCCCTTCGGAATCATCTAGGGATGTTTTAGCGGTAGATATTCATCGAATCCGTAACGTGGCTGCGTAAGAAAAGGAATCGTCATAGGGTACCGAACACGCTTTCGAAGAAGTGCGACCTGCCGGCATGGGCGTGGACGAGTCCGCATTGCTCATCGAGAACCGGGAGCTGCGGCAGCAGGCAGGCTTCCGGTAATCGGTTGCCCAGCAAGCGGCAAACGGGAGAAGGCGAAAATTCGCGAGCTGGAGTCGGAGCTTCGAGAGACGAAGCTGCCTACCGGCAGGCACGGGAAGAGCTGGAAGCGCTGAAAGGCACATCCAAGTCGATCGAGCTGGCGCGGCAAGATGCGGGCGCTGGCGGCGGTAGCGCATTCGATTCTGGAGATCGCCTCTCCCATGATCACGAACAACGCAGAATTTCTCGATATGGGGGCGCAGCATTTCCACAAGCTCAACTCGGAACGATCGAAGCGGCATCTCGCGAAACGCCTGGAGTCATTGGGCTACAAGGTCGACCTCGCCAAGTAAGGAAGAGACTGCGGCGTCGGGTATTTTCGTGGCGGTTTTTCATGCCGGGCGGACCCGGCGCCCGGAGACCACGAAAATGCGACCGGTGGAGCGGTGACGGGCCGGTTGGCCGGACAGAAGGACCCCGGCCCCGCCAATTCTCGTAGTAACGTCCACCCAAAATACATAGTAACCCACTCCAACCCGAGCCTCGGTCAGAGCGGGAAAGGCCGTCCCGAGTTCGTCGGTGGACACGGCGGCGGCGACCGAACACGTGGTTTTCGCGGGATATCGTCCTTTGTTCGGTCTCTTATTGTGCATCCTGCTCCCTGTCAAGGTGAATTGCGTCGCAAGCGGTGACGGGACGAGCAGGTCGCTCCGTGGAAGAACCTCGCCCACGCCACCATGGCTATCCGATGTTGAGCATGCCGGTTTCGAAGAACTCCTCGACCGGCAGGGTCGCCGCGCCGAGCGCGGCCGAGTTGAACCGGAAGCGGCTGCGGAGGATCGTCGTGCGCTGCGCGAGGGAGTGGATGCCGCGGAGTGCGACGGTTTTCGCGACGTCGTCCACGAGTACGTCCCCGAGGTTTTCGATCACCTCGCCGCCCAGAATGACCGTTCCGGGATCGAAGATGTTCACGAGCGCGACGAGCCCCGCTCCGATGTACTCGGCGGTTTCGTGGATGACCATGTTCGCGAGCTTGTCTCCCTCGGCGGCCGCCCGCGCGATATCCTCGAGCGTCACCTGCTGGCCGACCTCCGCCCGGATCCTGAGCTTCGTGTAAACGTTCGATGATATGAGGGACTGCACGGACTGGACGACTCCGCTCGTCGAGACGAGCGCCTCCAGGCAGCCGCGGTTGCCGCAATTGCAGATCGGTCCGTCCTCCCTGATCACGACGTGGCCGAACTCCCCGGACATCCCGTTCTTGCCCCGATAGACCTTGTTATCGAGGATGATTCCCGCGCCCACGCCGCTTCCGACGTAGACGAAAAGGCAGATGGGGAGGTCCCTGCCGAGGCCAAGGCGCTTTTCGGCGATCGCCATGCAACGGACCCCCTCGTCGACGACGACCTTTGCGTCGAGGCGGTCGACGAGCTGTTTCATGAGGCTCACGTTCTCCCATCCCGGGAGGTTGGGACAGAAATGCACGAGGCCGGTCGAGGCGTCGACGAGACCCGCCACGGCGACGCCGATGCCTAGAAATCGTCCGCGGCGCCTCGCGTCGAAATCCGCCCGGAGGGTTTCCGCCGTCCTCGCGAGGCTCTCGATGACCTCTTCCGGACGGTAGTCGGTGACCGGCACCGCCCCCTCGTACAGCGACTGGCCGGCCAGATCGATGATGTTCACGCCGACATGCTGCCGGTCGACGCTGAAACCCATCGCGTAGCCCTGCTTCCCGTTGAGCTGGAGCAGCGACGACCGGCGGCCCGGTACCCCGGGCTTCGCCATGAGGGAGCCCTCGCGGATGAAGCCGTCGGTCCGGAGCTCGTCGACGAGCCGTTTCGCCGTCGCCATGCTCAGATTGCAGCCTGCCGAGATCTCCCGGCGCGACAGCGGCCCCTTGTCGCGCACCATCTCGAGGATGAGCAGCTTGTTGCGGCGAGAATTGTCAATGTGGTTATTGGCTCGCGATACGGCCATCTTCCCCTGCTTCGGCATCTCCATGATAGTGCGTGAAGCCCGCGAATTCAAGTAATGCGGTCATTGGGAAGCGATATAGGTCGCAAATTCATCCATAATCAGTGTAATTAAGTCCTAGATAAACCCAATAACCCGATTTTACGCGATTCCTACGCACGTTGAAGCCCATTTCAAGCTCATTCGGGGCGGTCTACCGCGGGAAAAGCCGCGCGACGAGGCGTCCCGAGGTTGGCTCGGCACGCCGCCGAAAACAACGAGCCGCTCGTGCCTCGGCCCGCTCTGGCGTTATCGCGCGCAATCGACTCCAGATTCGGCGTTTTCCTCCGCAATTCGACCGGTCGCATGCGTACGCATCCTGTGAAAGGGCGAAGCCGGGCAAGCTTGCGGGCTGACAGAAGCCCGTTTTGCGTTTAGATTAGGTGTGAGGGGAAGGAGCTCAAGGCCATGGCGGCGTCCGACACGTTCTTCAGTTTGGCCGGAAAGACGGCCTTCGTGACCGGCGCGGCGCAGGGGATCGGCAAGGCGATCGCCAGCCTCTTCGCCGAGCGCGGAGCCAAGGTGATTCTCGTCGACCTCCAGGACGCCGTGCGCTCCGTCGCCGAGGCGCTCGGAGCCGGGAACGCGGTCGCGCTGCAGGGCGACCTCACCACGACGAGCGACGTCGAGCGGCTCGTGGGCGAAGGCCTCCGGGCCTTCGGCTCGATCGACATCCTCGTAAACAACGCCGGAGTGGCTCTCCTCGAGCGGGCGGAGACCATCAGCGAGGAGTGGTGGGATCGCACGATGGCCATTAATCTCAAGGCGCCCTTCATGCTCGCGCAGCGCGTCGGCCGCGAGATGATCAAGCGAGGCGGCGGAAAGATCGTCAACATCGCCTCCCAGGCGTCGGTCGTCGCCCTCGACAAGCACGTCGCCTACTGCGCGAGCAAGGCCGGTATCGTGGGCATGACCCAGGTCCTCGCGCTCGAGTGGGCGCCCCACCGCATCAACGTCAACGCCATCTCGCCGACGGTGATCATGACCGAGCTCGGAAAGAAAGCGTGGGCGGGCGAACGGGGGGAGGCAATGAAGCGCCTGATTCCCCTCGGACGGTTCGGACAGCCCGAAGAGGTCGCGGCGGCGGCGCTGTACCTGTCGAGCGCCGCCGCCGACCTCGTGACCGGCATCAACCTAGTCGTCGATGGCGGCTACACGGCTCAGTAGGCCCGATTCCGTGCCTGCTCGTCGGACGCCCGAGCTTTTCTCGCCTGGTCGCGTAAAGGCGGCCTCCCGCCCCCGTTACTGCGCGCCGAGCAGTCCGTGGCGGTACTTCAAGGCGAGGATGCGCGCGGTACCCTCGTTCACCGCGGACTCGCTGATCTCGCCTGAGCGCACCATCGTCTCGGTCGTCTCGATGAGCTCCGGCACCTCGTAGCGGGTGTGCACGAGGAGGATGTCGATACCCGCGAGGAAGCACTGCCTCAAGGTCACCCGGAGGTCGTAGTTCTTCGCGAGCGCCCCCATCGCGAGCCCGTCGGAGATGATGAGGCCGTTGAACCCCAGCTTTTTCCGGAGGATTCCGCGGAGGAAGGCGGGTGAGAGCGTCACGGGATACCGCGGGTCGATCCTCGGGTAGAGGATATGGGCGGTCATGATCGCCTCCACTCCCGCGTCGATCGCCGAGCGAAACGGCACGATGTCCCGGTCGAGGAGCTGCTCCTCGCCGAAGTCGAGGACCGGCAGCGCGCCGTGGGAGTCGACCGTGGTCGATCCGTGGCCGGGGAAGTGCTTGGCGACCGGGATCACCCCCGCCGCCTGTGCGCCCTCGATGTACGCCGCGCCGAGCGCCGAGACTTTTTTCGGATCGGGCCCTAGGGAGCGGTCGCCGATGATCGTCGAATCGGCTCTCGGATAGAGGTCCAGCACCGGCGCAAAGTTCATGTTCACCCCGAGATTGACGAGCTCCGAACCCACGACGAAGCCGATGGAGCGGGCAAGCTCCGGGGTCGCGTACTCGCCCCAGTCGAACTGGGAAGGCAGCTGGACGAGATCCGGGAAGCGAAAAGCCGCGACCCGCCCTCCCTCCTGGTCGGCGGAGATGAACAGGCCCACCGGCGGGTTCCCGTCCCGGGCCGCCTCCTGCAGCCGCGAAGTGAGGGCCCGTACGTCGTCGGAGCTCCGGTAGTTCCACGGGTAGAGGATGAAGCCGCCGTACAGTCCCCTCCGAACGTCGGCCACGAGGGCGTCGTCGAGCCCGGAGCGCGGAATGAAGCCCATGAAGTGCTGCCCGATCCGCTGCGCGAGGCTCATGCGCGCCATGAGCTTCGCCACGGCCTGCTCCTCTTCGGAGCCTGCGGGGGCGGGCGACCACGGTCCGTGCCTGCGGCCGACCGGCGACGTGACGCAGCCGGCAAGGAGGAGCGCGGAAGCGAGAAGGAGTGTCGCCGCGACCCTGTCCGGGCCCGCTCGGTCGGACCGTGCCCGCACGTCCCGCCTCCCTTCGGCCGGGATGCTTGCGCGCTCGCGGCTCAAGCCTCCCGCCGGTTCCCTGATCATCCTACGCGCCCCTCGATGAGCGGACTCCGACGCGCCGGTCCCGGAGGATCGCTTCCGCCCGCTACCTCGTCGTTACGTCGCTGTCGAGGAGCGCGTCGCCGTCGAGGATGAACCTTCCCACCGTATAGGTACCCGATAGAACCCCGGGCAGCCACAGCCTGTCGTCGGCCCACATGCGGTCGTAGGGGATCTCGGAGCGGGCGCACCAGAAGGGAGCCGCCTCGGCGGTCTCGCGGATCTCCCCGGCGTACCCGGAGGCCACGAAGACGTGGCAGGAGAGCGAGTAGCCGTCCACAAACTGGAACGAGAGCTCGGCGAGCAGGCGGAGGTCCCGGGGCGTCACGCCGATCTCCTCCTCGGTCTCCCGGATCGCCGCGGCCTCGGGGCTCTCGCCCGGCTCGACGCGGCCCCCGGGCGCGTTGACCTTGCCCGAGCCGAGGCCGGTCTTCTTTTCGATGAGGAGCAGCCGTTCGCCTTCGGCGACGAAGCAGAGTACCGCCTTTTCCGTCGGTGCCCAGGCCTCCCAATCGATCTCGACCGTCGTCCGGGCCACGGCCGGAGCGGCTTTCTCGGGGACGGGGCCGGTCCGTAACCGGCTCACGGCGGCTCCCGCCGAGGCGATCGGCGAGTCGATCACCGCAAGGCGCCCGCTTTCCCGCTCGGCCTCGCTTAAGGGCGCGCACCTGTCGCATTGGTTGGAGTCGAAGTAGAGGACCCGCTCAAGGGGCAGCCTCGCCGCGCAGGTGGCGCAGCGAAAGCGGAAAATGAGAATCCTCGTCCGGAGGAGGTAGAGCACCGCTCCCTCGAGCGCCGCCACGAGGATGAGCAGCGAAGGGGAGAGGTCGTACCGCCCGATACCGATCGTCGCCGCGTAGAAAAGGAGGAGGAGCCCCGCGGCGTAAAGGGTCGCGTAGCGCTTGTACTCCCCGTGGGCGAGATGCCTGCGCTGGGTTAGATTGAATACGAGAACGAGGAGCAGCAGCGCGACCGCGATCTTCTGGACGACCAGGAGTACCATCGAGACCACCATACCAAGGCGAAACCGGAGAGGTCAATGCGCCTTTCCCCCGATAGGGTCGCGAAAAAGCCCGGTTCGAGGATATAATCGGGCAATCGCCAGAGAGGAGCACGATGCTAGACGACGTCAGCCGCTCGGACACATCCGCGTTCTTCAAGAGCCTCGGCTTCCCGTCGCTCAACGTCCACCACTCGTTCAACCACTTCGACTTCACGCGGCCGTCTCGGCGGATCCTCGTGATCGGCCCGATGGGCTCGGGCAAGACCGAGTACTCGGCGCGCGTCTGGCGCGACTCCCTCGTCGCCGGGAGGAAGGACGGGTCGGTCGCTCCGACGACCGCCACCGACGGAGCGGACCGCCGCAATGTCTTCGTCGTCCGCTCGGCGCTCGACGCGAAGCGCTTCCCCGGCTACCCCGACGACGCCCTCGCCTTCCGCGGCGGATTCGAACGGTGCGGGGATCGGATCGCCTCGATTCGCGACTCCTTCGAGCTCGAGGAGCTCATGCGGCGGCGGCCCGACTGCGGATGCTGGATCATCGACGAGGCGTCGTTCTACGACGAGCGGCTCGCCTACGTCGTGGGAGGCGCGAGCGAACGGCGCGGCCTCGTCTTCGTCTTTCCGACCCTCATCCTCAATTTTCGGAAGGAGATCTTCAACGCGACCGCGCGCTTCCTCCTCGACGCGGCGACCGACGTCTTCCCGCTCACCGCGTACTGCGAGCACCCCGGCTGCCTCGACGACTCCTTCTACACCTACCGCTACTACCGCGTGGACGGCGTCGAGTGTCCCGCCCTCTACTTCGATCCGCTCATCGTCATCGGGGGAGACCGCATCAAGGAGGACCCGAGCGAGCCGAACTACTGCACCCGCTGCGACCGCCACCATCACCTGCCCGGAAAAGAGTACACCTTCATGGTCCTTAAGCCCCTCGGGCAGCGCTGCGCGCTCGGAGACCCCGAGCCCCTCGCGCGGGAGGTGGAGGCGCTCAAGCGAAACCCGCGCGAGTCCCTGCTCTACCGGCATCTGCAGGACCGCCTGCCGGAGGGCTCCGTCGAGCTCAACTCCCTCAAGGTGGGCGAGCTCGCCGAGAAGGCGCTCGTGTTTCTGTTCGCCGAGCAGAACCTCCTGCCCGAGAGCCAGTTCGTGCGGATTGTCGATCGCCTCGGCCTCGACCGGAACTATCTCAGCCGCTGCTGCGCGGACAATCAGCGCGCCGTGAAGCTTTAGAACAGGAGGCTGAGCGCGGCGCCCGGCGCGACCGGCGCGCCGTCGACGCGCTGGCCCTCGAAGGGGAAAGCGATGTAGATCGTCCCGTTCACGAGGTCGTCGAAGTTCAAGTAGCAGCCGAAGCCGGTCGAGGCCAGGACCCCTCCCGGAGTGTTGAAGGGATCGTCGAAGTAGCCGTCGTAGTACTCCGTGTCGAGAAAGGTGTAGAGGCCGGGAACGAAGGGCTTCCACACGACGACGGTAGGACCGGTCATGCGAACGTCGAAATTGTTGAGCACCTTGAAATCCGCGCCGTACAGCCCGGTCTCGAAGCCCCGGATCGTCGGGTCGACGTCCGAGCGCATATTCCTGCCGCCGAAGCTCTCGAACACGTAGAACGGGATCGAGCTTCCGCCCGCGTAGTCCACCTCGAGGGAGTCGGCGAGGTAGATGCCGAACCGGTTCCTGCCCCTTGCCGACGGCGCCACGTAGATTGTCTTGAATCCCTGGAAGGTTCCGTTCAGGCGGTAATAATCGGCGTCGCCGTCGGTATTAAAGAAGAAGCTAGGCGCCCATTCAATCGACGCCTCGGCGTACACGCCGTTTCGGGTCTGGTGGGCTTTGCTTCTGACGACGGTGTTGAACGCGAAGCCCGCCTGCACCGCGTTGCTGAAGATCTCGATCCGGTCGGGAAGGCTCGACGAGAAGATGAGCGCGTCGGGATTGCCCTGGGTCGGATAATCGTGATCGAAATGGGCGCGATAGAAGAGAAAGGCCTCAAGCAGGTTCTGCTTCGTCTGCGGATTCCACAGCAACCCCTGGCGAATGCCGAAATCGTCGAGAAACTCCGCTTGATCGAACGTGGTGGGGTTTTCGCTCGGCCCGGTGTAGGGGCTTCCATTGGGATTGCGGTAGAAGTCGCTCAGCTGGTAGCCGGCCGCGACGTCCTCCTCGACGATGGTATCGAGCCCCTTCACGGCCTTGAATCCGTTGTAGAGGAGGCCGGCTCCGGCGCCCGAGGGCACGAGGCCGTCAAGCCAGTAGGTGTAGAGAGTGAAGTTGGCCGGGGTCAGCGTGCCGTTGGGGAGAGCCTCCTGTCCCCATCCCGTCTCGCCGCACATCCACAGCAAAAGCGCGAGCGAGGTTTTGACGAGCCCGTTTCTCAAGGACCGCTCCTTACGTGACCAGGCGAAAACGGGACATACTACTTTGTTTCAGGAGCCCCCGCAACAACTTTCTTCCAAAAAGAAGGCCGGGCGGGCCCGACGGCGTGGCCCGCCCGGCCTTTTCGTGGCAGCGGCCGCGCCCATGACGGGCCCGACACGATGAACATGTGCCCCGTATTTGGTAGGATTCAGGAAGGAGGGGCCGGGGGCGGGTGTTATATGGTAGAGCGCGCCCACCGCACCGGCTTTTTCGCCGTTTAACTTGCCGACGCAGGGGGACGCCACGCCATGCACCTAATCGACATTATCCAAAAGAAGAGGAACGGCGGCGAGCTCAGCCGGGAAGAGATCGATTACGTCATCACCGAGTACGTCCGCGACTCGATCCCGGATTACCAGATCGCGGCGCTCCTCATGGCGATCTGGTTTCGCGGCATGACTCGGCGGGAGACCACCGATCTCACCCTCGCGATGGCAGGCTCGGGCGACCAGGTCGACCTCTCGCGCATTCCGGGGGTGAAGGTCGACAAGCACTCGACCGGCGGCGTCGCCGACACGGCGACCCTCGTCGTGGGACCACTCGTCGCCGCCTGCGGCGGAAGGGTCGCCAAGATGTCCGGCCGCGGGCTCGGCCACACCGGCGGCACCCTCGACAAGCTCGAATCGATCCCCGGGTTGACCGTGACTCAGACGATGGAGCGCTTCATCGAGATCGTTTCCGATTGCGGGCTCGCGATCGTCGGGCAGACCGCCAATCTCGTCCCCGCCGACAAGAAGCTCTACGCCCTTCGCGACGTCACCGGAACTGTCGACAACCTGTCCCTCATCGCGAGCAGCGTCATGAGCAAGAAGATCGCCGCGGGCTGCGACGCGATCGTCCTCGACGTCAAGACCGGAACCGGCGCCTTCATGAAGGAGCGGCAGGGCGCGGTGGAGCTCGCGCGCGCCATGGTGGAGATCGGGCAGCTTGCCGGCCGGAGGACCCTCGCGCTCGTGACGGACATGAACCAGCCGCTCGGGAACGCGATCGGAAACGCCGTGGAGGTCGCCGAGGCGATCCAGATTCTCCGAGGGGAGCTCCCGAGCGGCGACCTGAAGACCGTCTCCTTCGCCCTCGCGGCGCAGATGCTCATTGCGAGCGACATCTGCCCGTCGGAGGACCGGGCGATGGCGCTCCTCGATCAGGCCGTCGCGAGCGGAGGAGCGCTCGAGCGCTTCGCGCGCATGATCAAGGCGCAGGGGGGCGACGCGCGGATCTGCGAGGATCCCGGCAGGCTCCCGAACGCGCGCCAGGTGCTCCCGCTCAAGGCGCGCTCAAGCGGCTTCGTCGGACGCATGGACACCGAGGCGATCGGAACCGCGGCGCTCCTTCTCGGCGCCGGACGGGAGAAGAAGGACGACGCGGTCGATCCGGCGGTCGGAATCTGGCTCCTCAAGCGCATCGGCGACCCGGTCCGGGCAGGGGAGGATCTCGCGCTCTTCCACGTGAACCGCGAGGGCAACCTCGAGGAGTCCATGCGCCGCTTCGCCGACGCCATCACGATCGCGGAGGAGAGGCCCGCCCCGCTCCCGCTCATCTATACGAAAATCGAGTGAGCTCGACCCGGGAGGAAGCCGCGGATCTCCTCGCAGGAAGCTACGGAGCGATCGCCCGGTAACGATTCGTCCACGAGGTGTTGTGGGGGAGAGCAGCCCGGAACGGCATCAACCAAGCGGGTGGAAGTCCCGTCGCAGCAATTGCCCGGTTTGGCTGCGTAGCACTACCTGACGTCGACGGAGGGCGACCTGCGACGACGCGAGCTCAGGCAAAAGCCCTCGAGGCCGAGATAATCGGTCCGACCCGTCAGGGGGGCGAGCGAATCTCGGGGCCGCAGCGAGAGCGAACAACTGTCTCAAGCGTCGAGAACCCATCCTACGAGAAGAGGGTCGTGGGATAAGGACAGCCGAGCCTCTCCCCTTATGGCGAAGGCCAGTGGGCGGCGGTGAAGGGAACGCGGCCTCAGGGACGCTTGACGGAGGCTCAATGGGCGGATCTACGAAAGCAATTCGCGCGGTACCTGCTTTTGGTATAATCCGAATATGATTCATGGAGGAGCGGATAGATACTTGACAGTACAGCTTGACCTGGAATTGACGCAGATCAAAAAACTGGTCGATGGTCTTCCCCGGAAGGACAAGGAGACTCTCGCGCGCTATCTCGACGACCAGACGCTTTTCGAAGAAATGCGGCGCGTCCAACAGGAGCTCAAGGACTCTCCGATAACAATGGCGGAGATCACGGCCGAGGTCAAAGCAGTCAGAAAAGCACGTGCGCGTCGTCATTGATACGAATCTTTGGATCAGTTTCCTTTTCGGGAAAGAGGCCGCCGATTTACTCTCTTTCTTACAGGAAAGAAGAGTGGAGATCGTCACAGACGAACGGCAAATTGTAGAAATTGAGAATGTCCTTTCCCGACAGAAAATCAGAAAGCTTGTAGGAACTCGCCGCGTTGCGATATTCCGCCGTTTTATCCGCGGTAACACAAAGCTCATCAAACCGAAGCGTCAAATCCGGGTTTGCCGAGATCCCGATGACGACTACCTTCTCGAAATTGCCACAAAAGGGAAAGCGGCATTCCTCGTGTCGGGAGACAACGATCTGTTGGTTCTTGATCCTTTTCGATCAATTCGAATCGAAAGCTATCGTGATTTCCGATGGCTGGTTGCAACAAAATAGCAAAGACGTGGTCCGTCGGGTCGGATAGATGTCATGGGATCATGGTGTCATGCTTGGTTCACATTCACAGGGAGCGGTCTTTGGATCTGTCTGCATAGCATGACGGCGTCGTTACTTCCGATAATCAGGCGTTTCGTCCACTCAGGAAGGCGCTCCTTCTGCGATAACGTCCGGCTATTCGGAGAGTAGGTTGTGGTATATGTTTGTCGTTAAGCTGAATCGTAAGTCACCGATCAAGACATCGGCGCCATACTTGGGAGAATTGTCTATGAGTAAAGCGATTGAGGTGCTTATATCCGCTCAGAAGCAAGCAATGACTATCCGCCCAAAAGTAGGCGGATTCCCCTACCTCGCGGAAGTGCTGCGACAGGCCGGTGTGAAGCGAAATCTTTGGCACTTACCATCACTACAGAGTACCTACTTTACGAATAGCGGACCGGTTGTGCAGCAAGGTACACCTTTGGTAACAGGAATGGTCGATATTCCAGCATTCAATCGGGACGCGTTGCTCGCGGCGCTACGCAGCGATCAAGCGGGAAACAGCACCTTCCCGGAATTTCTTCTTGCTACCTGGCAAGCAGGTGTGGTTCGCTACGAGGTGGACTTGGAAAAGCGGACTGTTTCCTACTTTGGCTGCAGTGACGAGAGTTATGTTGAATCGTATCCTGAGGTGACTGTGTAAAGTTGGAACAAGATGAAAGTGTTTCTTCAAGCACTGGCGGAGCTCATCGAAGAGCTCATGAAGCGGGAAGGGACCCGGGAGTCAGCTTTCCGAGAGTTCATGGGCGAGGGGCCCGCCGATATCTCCGACGGCTCCGCGTACCCCGATCGCGACGCGCTCCATGACCGATACTAGGTTCTTCTTGGACACCAATATTCTCCTCATACGCGCGCGACTCTCGCCATCCCGATAAGCACCGCATAGCGGCAAGTCTCGTCAATCGCGCGATCTCATCCCGGCGAGGACGGCTCAGCTGCCGGGTTCTCGAGGAGTTCTATCTCGCCGCGACCCGCAAGCTGTCCCCGGGACTCTCTCGCGACGAGGCACGATGCGCAACTCGAGCCCTTCGGGTCCTTCGTCCGACTCCCATCGACTCGGGGCTCATTGAAAACGCATGGGAAATTGAGGACACCTTGTCGATCTCCTCGTGGGACTCGCTCATCATTGCGGCGGCTCTTCGCGAGCGATGCGCGACGGTCTACTCCGAGGATCTCCAAGACGGAACGAGAATCGGAGAGCCGGAAGTGGCGGAATCGCTTTCGAGATAAGCGAAATGCTCCTTGAGCCTTTCGCCGAATTGTCACGCGTAAATCCGAAGAGATCCCACGAGATCCCGTGCCGCGTTCTCTTTCGTCGTCGTCAAGCGATCTCGCACGAGTATTGTTGCCCGATGGCGCTATTCGAAGAACACAATCTCACCGCCGTTCGAAAGAAAAGGGCCAGATCGCGATCTCTTCCGAGCGCGTCGCGCGACGCTTGATAATCCAACGGAACAAGGTCCGACTCGGCCGGTCCGCGACCCGACTGAATAACGCGAGGTCGAGGAACTTGGTTCCGGCGTCCGGCTAACTTGGGGCGCGAGTCGAGGTTCGACCGACCTGAGGGGCTCGACAAGGCAAGCCGCCACGCCCTCCTGCCAACCGCATTGCTTCCGCGTCGCGCGGAAGCCGGCTCGCACACGATCCTCCCGTGGCCGATTTTGGCGGGCCGCGAGAGGCGCGATGACCCTCCGCCGCCGGTTCTTTCGTACGGGACACGGCGAGACCCGCAGGCGCGCCTGGGATCGTCGGCATCCGGGCCGGAGCCGTCCAAAAAAGCGGTTGACAATCGCGCCACACGGTGAGATACTGAGCATATGCTCAGCAATCGAGCAAATGCTGACTCGATCCTCGCGGACTCAAGCGACGATCTCATCACCCGGATCGCCTGGCTATACTACAAGGGAAAACTGACCCAGCAGGAGATCGCCGAATCGACGTATCTCTCCCGCCAAAAGGTGCAGAGGCTGCTCGACCGGGCGCGCGATCTCGAGATCATCAAGTTCGACGTCCGGCATCCGCACAACAACCTCCTAAGCGTCGAAGAGCGGCTACGGAGCGCATTCGGTCTCCGCGACGCGGTCGTCGTTCCCTGGCGGAAGGAGGACGTGGGCATGCGACGAGCCTTCGCGATGGCAGGAGCGGGCTACCTCGAGCGACTGCTCGGCCGGAGCGGCGAGTGCACGCTCGGGCTCGGCTGGGGGAACACGACGGCGTATCTTGCCGACTACTTCGAGCCCATGACGCCCAAGAAGCCGAAGGTCAAGGTCGTCTCCCTTATCGGGAACCTTATGACCGACGTCGCGATGAACCCCTATATCGTGGGCATGAAGATCGCCGAGAAGATGGGCGCCCCCTTTTACAACATCTGGGCGCCCGCCATTACGCAGAGCAAGGAACGGGCCGAGTCCTTCCGCTCGGAGCCGTGGATCGGCGAGACGCTCCAGATGGGGTCTGGCGCCGACGTCGTGCTCCTCTCGATCGGCGAGGTGTCGAGGTCCGCCTCGCTCTTCCGGATGGGCTACCTGAGCGAGGGCGATCTTGCCCGCATCGTCAGGAAGAAGGCGGTGGGGGACATCCTCAGCAGATTTTTCGACTCGCGGGGGGACCTCATCGACGACGCGATCCATGACCGCGTCGTCGGGATTCCGCTCGAGAGCCTGAAGAGCGGGAAGAAGACCGTCGTCGCGGTTGCAGGCGGCGCCGCGAAGGTGGCCGCCATCGCCGGAGCGATCCGGGGCGACCTCGTCGACGTGCTCGTGACCGACGAGCGCACCGCCCGGTCGCTTCTCAAGCTCGAGGCAAAGGAGGCCGCATGAGCGAAATCGAAGGGAGCGCACCTTTGGCAAACGGGTGCCGCGGGGATACGGACGCGGTCGGGACGCGCCTCGGCGCCCCGGTCCGGTCGATCGGAGCACGACGATGAACAACGTGGAGCTTCGCACCTACAGCTTCATCGACTCGCTCCAGCTGCAGATGGCCTCCTACCTTGCGACCGTCTCGAAGGGATACTTTCCGGTCGCCGGGCAGGCGTGCACGATCGTCGAGATATCGCCGGGGATCGAGATCAACCGCTTGACCGACGTCGCGCTGAAAGCCACCGACGTGAAGCCGGGAATCCAGATCGTCGAGCGCCTCTTCGGCCTCCTCGAGGTCCACTCCGACAGCCAAGGCTACGCCCGCCAGGCGGGCTCGGCGGTCATGACGGCGCTCGGCATGGCGGAGGAGGACCGGATGAAGCCGGTCGTCCTCACGAGCCAGCTCATCAAGAACATCTCGGACCACCACGCGCAGATGATCAACAAGGTTCGTTACGGGAACATGGTCCTGCGCGGCGACACGCTCTACGTGCTCGAGATGCAGCCGGCGGGCTACGCGTACTATGCCGCCAACGAGGCGGAAAAGGCTTCGCGCATCAACATCGTCAACGTCGTGGGGTTCGGCAGCTTCGGCCGGGTCTACATCGCGGGCGACGAGGCGGAGGTTCTCGTGAGCAAGGAGATCGTGGAGTCGCGGCTTCTCGCCATTTCTGGCAGGGAAGCCGTCGGAAAAAAGGAATAGCGGCGAAGAGCCGTTACGGAGAGGATGGATATGGCGGAAAAAAGCGACAGTGTTACCGGTACGGCGCTCGGCATGATCGAGTGCAGGGGCTTCGCCGCGATGGTCGAAGCCTCCGACGCGATGGTGAAGGCGGCGAAGGTCGACCTGAAGGGCTACGAGAAGACTGGCGGCGGATATGTCACCGCGATCGTGCGGGGGGACGTCGCCGCGGTGCGTGCGGCGCTCGACGCGGGCGGCAAGGCGGCGGAGAAGGTCGGCGAGGTGATCTCGATCCACATCATTCCGCGGCCGCACGCGAGCGTCGACGAGGCGCTGCCGCTCGGCCTGCGCGGCGGCAAGTAAGGCGCGGTATGCTTCTCGCGCGGGTGGTCGGCTCCGTCGTCTCGACTCGCAAGGAGCCGCGGATGGAGGGGATCAAGCTCCTCCTTCTCGAGAAGGTGGACGGCGCAACCATGCGGGGCAGGAGCGACTACCTCGTGGCGATGGACGCGGTGGGAGCGGGCGCCGGGGAGATCGTCCTCTGCGTCTCGGGCTCGAGCTCGCGCATGACTTCCCTCACCGAGGGCAAGCCGAGCGACGCGGCGATCATCGGAATCGTGGATCTCGTCGACTGCAGGGGCGAGACCGTCTACCGCAAGGATGGAGCGTCGAGGTGATCCTCGCGCAGGTTGCCGGCACCGTCGTGGGGACCGAGCGGAACGACTCGATGGACGCGCCGAGGTACCTCCTCGTCGACCTCTGCGGGCTCGACGGGCGGCCGCTCGACGACTTCCTCGTGGCGGTCGACACGATGGGCGCCGGGGTCGGCGAGGTCGTGCTCGTCTCGCAGGGGAGCTCCGCGCGCCAAACCCGGCTCACCGACAAGAAGCCGGTGGACGCCGTCATCGTCGGGATCGTCGATCTCGTCGAGGAGAACGGCTCCATCGTGTTCCGGAAGTGAAGGCCCGACCGTGAGAGCGACAAACGTGGAGATACTCGGAGTCCAGGAGTTCTCGGATACCGCGAAGGGCATCGAGGCGCTCGATGCCATGGTGAAGGCGGCGCCCGTCGAGATCGTCGACGTGAGGACGATCACGCCGGCGCGCCTCGTGATCTTCATCACCGGCGACGTCGCCTCCGTCGAGGCGTCGCTTGTCGCCGGAAGGCTCGCCGGGGCCACCGGTGTCGTCGACGAGCTCTGCATCGCGAACCTGCATGCGCAGGTCATGCCCGCGATGACGGGCGACCCGCAGGAGGGCGAGTGGGACGCGCTCGGCATCGTCGAGTCGTCCTCGATCACCGCGGGGATCGAGGCGGCCGACCGCGCGGCGAAGCGCGCCGAGGTCCGTCTCGTCGAGCTCCGCATCGACAGCCATCTCGGCGGGCGCTCCGCGCTCAAGATCGTCGGCCGCCTCGAGGACGTCGAGGCGAGCATGGCGGCCGCCGTCTCGGCGGTCGAGGCGAGAGGCAGGCTCGTCCGCTCCGTCGTCATCCCGCGGCCGCATCCCGACATCAGGCCGTTCTACCGAGCCACGCCGGACAAGGAGACTAGGTGACCATGGAGATCGACGAGCGCGCGGTCCGCCTCGTGGTGGCGGAGGTTCTGAAAAAGCTCGACGGCCGACCGGAGCCGTCCGTCCCGAGATCGAAGCTCACGGGGGTCTTCGCCGACATCGAGGCCGCGATCGGCGCGGCGCGAACCGCCTTCAAGAAGCTTTCCGAGACGAGCCTCGAGACCCGCGCCCTCATGATCCGGCGCATGCGGGAGGCGGCCCTCGCGAACAACGAGCGGATCTCGGCGCTCGCCGCGGAGGAGACGGGGCTCGGCAGGGCGGAGCACAAGGTCTTCAAGAACAGGCTCGCGGCGGAGATGACGCCGGGGGTGGAGGATCTCAAGCCCGAGGCCTACACCGACGACCACGGGCTCATGCTCACCGAGCGGGCTCCCTACGGAGTCATCGGCGCGATCACGCCGAGCACGAACCCTACGTCGACCATCATCTGCAACGCGATCGGCATGATCGCGGCGGGAAACACCGTGGTATTCAACGTCCACCCGAAGGCGAAGGGCGTATCGGCCCTGACGGTCGGTCTCCTGAATGCCGCCATTATCGAAGCCGGGGGTCCCGAGAACGCGCTCACCGCGATCGCGGAGCCGACGATTCCCTCGGCCCAGGCGCTCATGGACCACCCCGACATCGCGCTCCTTACCGTGACCGGCGGGCCCGACATCGTGCGCGAGGCGCTCAAGCGGCCGAAGAAGGCGATCGTCGCCGGCCCCGGGAATCCTCCCGTGGTGGTGGACGAGACCGCGGACATCGCGAAGGCGGCCGAGGACATCGTGAGCGGCGCGGGGCTCGACAACAACATCATCTGCATCGACGAGAAGGAGATCCTCGCGGTCGGCTCCATCGCCGACGCCCTGAAGTCCGAGATGATCAAGCGGGGAGCTTTCGAGCTCTCGGGCGAGCAGATAGCGAGGATCACTCCCCAGATCATCCTAGATCCCGGGAGGCCGGGGCACGAGGGGGCGGCCAACAAGAGCTACGTCGGCAAGGACGCGAGCTACATCGCGGAGAAGACCGTCGGCCTCTCGGTTCCCGCTTCCACGAAGATCCTCCTCTGCGAGGTGGAAAGCGCGCATCCGCTCGTCTGGACCGAGCAGCTCATGCCCGTCATCCCGATCACGCGCTTCCGGACCGCGGAGGAGGCGATCGATTTCGCGGTACGCTGCGAGCACGGCTTCCGGCACACCGCCTCCATGCACTCCAAGAACATCGAGAACCTTTCGCGCATGGCGAAGGTCATGAACTGCTCGCTGTTCGTCAAGAACGGCTCCAACTTCAACGGCATGGCTGCGGGAGGCGCGGGCTACACCTCGTTCACCATCGCGAGCCCGACGGGCGAGGGCTTCACCCGGCCGCGCACCTTCACGCGGGAGCGCCGGTGCTCGCTCGTCGGCTATTTCAGGATCGTGTAGAGGAAACGCCATGCAGCTCGGGAGGGTGATCGGAACGGTGGTCTGCGAGCGCAAGGACCCCGGCTTCTTCGGAATAAAGCTCATGGTCGTTCAGCCCCTCGACGAGCGCTCGAAGGCGACGGGTCGGCCCCTCGTCGCATGCGACACCGTCCAGGCGGGCGTCGGGGACCTCGTTCTCTTCGAGCAGGGCAGGGAGGCCGCCCTCGCGCTTGCCGACTGGTTCAATCCGTCCGACGCGACCCTTCTCGGCATCGTCGACGCGGCGGACTCGGAGGACTCGGAGGATTGAGATGGTGCTCGGACGGGTCGTCGGTACCGTGGTGTCGACGATGAAACACGAGAAGCTCGCGGGGCTGAAGCTCCTCACCGTTCAACCGGTGGATCCCGAGGGGAGGCCGGTGGGAAAGCGGCTCGTCGCGCTCGACTCGGTCCAGGCGGGCCGGGGCGATCTCGTCCTCGTCTGCGACGAGGGCAACTCGGCGAGGCTGATTCTCGGCGATAGCCTCGCTCCGGCGAGGACCATGGTGGTGGGGATCGTCGACGCGGTGTCGCGGGACTGAAGCGGCGGAGGACTCACGAAATGGACAGCGCAGCTGAGATCAACGCACGGGACAACGTCCGCACGGTGGCGATAGGGTCGGACCACGGGGGCTTCGAAGCGAAGGAGCTGCTGAAGAGCTACCTCGGCGCCCTCGGCTACGCGGTCGAGGACGTCGGGCCTTCGGGAAAAGAAAGCGTCGACTACCCGGACTTCGCGCTTCGGGTGGCGCGAAGGGTGGCGACGGGCGCCTGCGACCGGGGAATCATGATCGACGGCGCGGGCATCGGATCGAGCATGGCGTGCAACAAGGTGCGCGGCATCAGGGCGGCGCTCTGCTACGATCTCAGGACGGTCGTCAACTCGCGCGAGCACAACAACGCGAACGTGCTCACGCTCGGCGGTCCCCTCCATCCTCCCGCGGAGCTCTGCGAGATGGCGAAGGTGTGGCTTGAGACCCGTTTCGCGGGGGGAAGGCATTGGAGCCGCGTCAACAAGATGATGGCTATCGAACATTCAGGCGGAATGCGAACGGAGTGAGAAGAACATGGCGGAAAGCGAGCTCGTAGAGACAATCACGCGCGAAGTCATGCGGCGCCTCTCGGCGGAGCCGAAGCGGGTCTTCACTCCCGCCGAGATCGCCCCGTATATAGATCACACCCTGCTCAAGCCGGAGGCGACGGACGGGCAGCTTGCGAAGCTCTGCGAGGAGGCCGTCGCGTACGGCTTCTTCTCGGTCTGCGTGAACAGCGGCCGGGTCGCCTGCTGCGCGCGCGCGCTGCAGGGAAGCGCGGTGAAGGTCGCTTCGGTCGTGGGGTTCCCGCTCGGCGCGATGTCCGCGCGCGCGAAAAACCTCGAGGCGCGCCACGCGATCGAGGACGGAGCCCGGGAGATCGACATGGTCATGAACATCGGCGCGGCGAAGTCCGGGGATTGGAAGCTCGTCGAGAGCGACATCCGCTCGGTCTCGCGCGCCTGCGCCGGCAACGTGGCCTTGAAGGTCATTCTCGAGACGGCGCTCCTCTCCGACGAGGAGAAGATCCTCGCCTGCCAGGTCGCGAAAAACGCCGGAGCGGATTTCGTGAAGACCTCGACCGGGTTCTCGACCCACGGGGCCAACGTCCACGACGTGGCGCTCATGAGGAGAACCGTCGGGCCTCGTCTCGGCGTGAAGGCTTCCGGGGGCATTCGAAGCTTCGAGGACGCCGTCGCCATGATCGAGGCGGGCGCGACGCGTCTCGGGACGAGCGCCGGCGTGAAGATCGTCACCGGCGGCGCGAGCGAAGCCGCGTACTGACGGCACATGAATGCCGGGGGATGAGCGTGCGAGCGACGGTCTTGGTCATCGACAGCTTCGGTATCGGGTACGCTCCGGACGCCGAGCGCTACGGCGACGTGGGCGCCAACACCGCGCTCCATATCTGCGAAAAGGTCCCCGGCGAGAAGTGGCCCGCGCTCGCGGGCCTCGGCTTGGGGAACGCCTCCGAGCTGCTCGGCAATCCGCTTCCGGGGTGTCCGGCCGCCGACCGTCCGCTTGCGAGCTACGGCGTGATGGTCGAGCGCTCGCCGGGCAAGGACACGACGACGGGTCACTGGGAGATGGCGGGCATCGAGCTTGCGCGGGCCTTTCACACCTTTCCCCCCGCCTACCCCTCCTTCCCGGCCGAGCTCGTCGCGGCCTTCGAGGCGGAGATCGGGAAGAAGATCATCGGGAACCGGGCCGCCTCGGGAACGGTCGTCATCGAGGAGCTCGGAGAGGAGCACCTGAGAACCGGCTCGCCGATCGCCTACACCTCGGGCGACTCGGTGTTTCAGATCGCCGCCCACGAGGAGGTGATTCCCGTCGAAGAGCTCTACCGGATCTGCCTGATCGCCCGCCGGCTGTGCGACCCCTACCAGGTGGGACGGGTCATCGCGAGGCCCTTTCGCGGCGCGCCGGGCTCCTTCGTCCGCACCTCGGGCCGCAGGGACTTCAGCATCCGGCTCCCGTCGAAGAGCCTTCTCGACCACCTGCAGGCCGCCGGGGTGCGCACCGTCGGGGTCGGGAAAATCGGGGACATCTTCAACGAGCAGGGGATCGACGAGAGCTTCCACGACGCAGGCAACCCCGCCTGCCTCGACCGGGTCTCGGAGCTCCTCGGGAGGCCCCGACCGCCGCGCGGCGAGCTCGTCTTCGTGAATCTCGTCGACACCGACATGATCTATGGCCACCGCCGCGACGTGCCCGGATATTTCGGCGCGGTGAGCGCAATCGATTCCCGGCTTCCGGGCTTCATGGAAGCCATGGCGCCGGGTGACCTCCTCGTCGTGAGCGCGGACCACGGCTGCGATCCGACCTTTCGAGGCTCCGACCACACCCGCGAGCTCGTACCCCTCCTCGTCCGGCGAAAGGGGCGCCCGGGACGGAGCCTCGGCATTCACGACGGCTTCTTCGACCTCGCGCAGACCCTCGCCGAGCTCTTCGCGGCCGGACCGATGCCTCACGGCAGGTCGTTCGCGGAAGACCTCTAGGGTGTACCCCCCGTCACCGAGCCACGATGTTTGTAACCCGGAGACCTCGCCGTGGGCTTGTAGTTCTCGACGGGGCGCTCGATTTTTTCTTCATAAGAGAGATTGATGCACCACCCCTATGCCGTTATAATTCCGGGTGGAGGGCCCAATGCGTAGTCTAGTGAAGAAGAGTCTCCTAATGACAGGTCTCCTTGCCTTCGTGTGCCTCGCTTCGGTGTTCGCCGGCGGCACCCCGGAGAAGACCCAGGTTCAGGTCCAGCCGTTGGGCTCCCAGTACTTCAACCCCTTGAGCGGAGGAGCGAAGAGCAGCGTCACCCTCTCGTTTACGGTCCAAATCCCCACGAAGGGCGATTCCGGGTACGTCCCGGAGTACGGCCTCACGGTCGAGGACTCAAGCGGCGCCGTGGTTCGGACGGTCTCGGAGAAGGAGCCGTCCACGGTCGGATTCTTCGCGAGTCTCTTCGGCGGCTACAAGACCTACACGCTGACGAAGACCTTGACGTGGGACGGCAAGGACGACAAGGGCAACGTGGTTCCCGACGGGGACTACAAGCCGACGCTCTACGTGATCGACACGAAAGGCCAAAAGGTGACCACCCCTCTCGGCGACTTCTTCGTCGTCACGAAGCCTCCCGTGGTGACCCTGTCGGCGCCCAACGGGCTCATTTTCAATCCGTCGATCCAGGGCACGCTTGCCACCTTCCAGGTGAGCCAGCAGAACGGCACGCCCGAGCCGCTGTGGACGGGGACGTTCACGGACTCCACCGACAAGGTCGTGCGGACCTACACGTGGCAAAACTCCGCTCCCCAGAGCTTCGGATGGGACGGCAAGGACGACGGCGGGAATCAACTCCCCGACGGCCTCTACGGCTATCACGTCTCGAGCACCGACCCCGCAGGGAACCAATCGCAGAACTACGGCATCGCGAACATCGCGCTGAACACCGTGAAAACCGCCGTCACGCTCTCCCTCGACAACCCCTACATTTCGCCGAACGGGGACGGCATCAAGGACACCACGACCGCCACGATCACCGCCTCGACCAACGAGCCGGTCGTCTCGTGGGATCTCGCCCTGCTCGACCCGAAGGGTGCGACGGCACGGGACGTCGGGGGCAAGGGACCCTTCCCGCCGAAGCTTCCCTTCGATGGCAAGGATTCCTCCGGCAATGCGCTGCCGAACGCCGCCTACACGGCGAAGTTCAGCGCGGTTTTCGATAACGGGGACCAGGAGAGCGCCACGGCGCCTCTCGTCGTCAATACGGCGCCGCCCGCGGTCTCGATCGCGCTCAACAACGACGTCTTCTCTCCGACGGCGGCGAGCGCCAAGCCGACCACGACCGCGACGCTCACCGTGACCCCGACCGTCCCGGTTCCGGTCGACAGCTGGGACCTCGCGGTCTACAGCTCCTCGGGCACGATCGTGCGGGAGCTCAAGGGAGCCGCTCCCCCCCCGGCCCAGGTCTCCTATGACGGCAAGGACAGCTCGGGAGCGGTCGTTCCCGACGGCGCGTATACGGCGAAGTACACGGTCACGACGGCCGACGGGCTGAGCGCGTCGGCTTCCGCGCCCTTCGCGATCGACACCGTTCCGCCGAAGGTGAGCATCGCGGTGAGCGCGCCGATCTTCACGCCGAAGACCGACGACGCGAACAACACCGAGGTGATCTCCATCACCTCCGACAAGCCCGTCACGTGGACCGGCACCATTTCCGACGCGAGCGGCCAGACCCTCCTCTCCGCGCAGCAGCCGATGAGCGTCACGTCGGTGACCCTCGACAAGAACACTCCGCAGATCGCATCGGCGCGTGACGGCGTCTACAAGCTGAACTTAACCTTCGAGGACAAGGCGGGCAACGAGACGACCGCCGAGCCGGTCGCCATCACGCTCCTCACGAGCCCGATAGCGGCCTCGATCCAGGTCCCGGCCGGATTCTCGCCGAAGGCAGCGCCCGGCCATAGGACCCTGGACGCCACCATCACCTCCACCGTCGCCGACCGTGTCTCCACGTGGGACATCGCGGTGCTCGATTCGACGGGCACCTCGATCGCGGACTATCCCGGGACGGGCGCGCTGCCCTCGCAATTCCAATGGAACGGCGCGACCGGGCCGCGGGGCCAGTCCGGCGTCAACGCCCCCGACGGTACCTACACGCTTCGCCTGTCGGCCACGGTAGGCACCCTCTCCGGTCAGACGGTGTCGAACCAGTTCGTGATCGACACCGTCCAGCCCGAGGTCACGCTCGCCGTCACACCGGGCGCCTTCGCTCTCTCCGACGCAGGCGTCACGGGCACGGCAAGCGTTACGATTCAGGCGACCTCGCCGAGCGGCACCATCGCAAGCTGGACGGCCGACGTGCTCGCTCCGAGGGGGAACGTCGTGAAGACGATCTCCGCCGACGGCAACCCGACCCAGTCCGGCACCTGGCAGGGCTCGCTGCCTTCGCCCGCGCCCGCTCCGCAGAGCGCCGCGACGCTCGACTACTCGGTCAGGCTCAGCGTCCTCGATCCCTATTTCAACGAGGCAAGCGCCGTCGTAAAGGCGCCGATCGACGTCATCGGGCGCCTCGTCGACGGGAAGATCCGCCTGCTCGAGCCGAATATCCAGTTCGGCGCCTACAGCGCGGGCCTCGCGTCGCGAAGCGCGGCGGAAGGCAGGCGCAATTACGCCGTCCTCAGGCAAGTCGCGAGGATTCTCGCGGATCATCCCGAGTTCACCCTCGAGCTCGACGGCTACTCGATGGAAGTCTACAAGCCCACGGCGCGCCTCTACGAGCATGAGGAGAACATCATCGTTCCGCTCACGAAGTCCCGCGCGCTTGCCGTCCGGAACGCCCTCGTGCGGCTCGGCGCCGACCCCGCGCGTCTCGTCACGCGCTTCTGGGGCGGCATGAATCCGCTCGTCGATCCCCTCAACGAGCGCACGCGGTGGCTGAACCGGCGCGTCGAGTTCGTGGTGCTCCCCGCCGGGACGCAGCCTCCCGCCGAGCC
>JASHNV010000133.1 GCA_030041455.1 Spirochaetia bacterium | reverse complement strand
GAGACCTCCACGGTTGTCGAGCCAAACGAGTTTTCTTTGAAAACCCGAAATACCATCCACATCCCGATGAGGACCAGGCAATCACCGAGTATCGAGAGCCACGGCGGCACATCCGACCAAGCGAATCGGCGGTCAAGTGGCGGAAAAATGAATGCCGCGATCGCCGGGACTCCCGTACACAGCACAATGATCTTCTGGACGGATCTTTGCTCTCCTGCCTTCGTGCGGTTCGTAAGAAGTACAGGATTTTTCACGATAGTACGTGTGAGCAGGACGCTCGAGATAAGAACTACCCCTAGAAAGATCCACAACTGCCAATAATCGATCGCCCCGGCTGCAAAGAAAAGCACAAGGCCGATAACAACAAAAGTCACGACCAACGTGAGCCACATTTGAGCCTTGAGATTCTTCATGCCGGAATCATAGCACGTGTCGGGCAATCAAGAACTATCCGAACGACCGACGCTTGTTCAGAATTTGTCAACGGGCTGCTGACAACGTCGGGGCGATCGCCGTCGACACGAGCGAATGCGTAGGGTACACCTGCGGCGGGGGGGAGCTGATCATGATGGGAGCTTCCCATCCGCAGCCTGAGATGTTCTCCAATATTTCCCTTGAGGGGTTCGTCCCCCATGATCATCCACTCCGATGTATCCGCCCGTTGATCGACGTCAAGAAATTGAGAGCGACGTGTGCGCCGCGGTACTCGCTGATCGGCAGGCCTTCGATTCCTCCGGAGCAGCTGTTTCTGGCGTTGGTGGCGGGATACGTTCTGGGGATACCTAGCGAGCGAAAGCTCGTCATGGAGCTTCAGTGCGATATGGCCGTGCGGTGGTTCGTCGGTCTGGGCATCGACGAGGAGGTCTGGGATGCCTCGACGTTCAGCCAGAACCGCCGACGTCGGTTTGACGGTTCGGGGGTGCTGGAGAAGCTCTTCGACGAGACGGTACATCGTGCGTTCGCCGAAAAGCTGATCAGCCTGCACGTGAGCGCCGACGGAACGCTGGTACGAGCCAACGCGAGCTCCAAGAGCTTCGTTCCTCGTGAAGTAGCCATGGGCGGGGAAGAGTACAAGAAGAAACTCCGCGAGGAGGATCGGGAAGACGAACGCCCGAAGGGAGACCTTGACCGGGGCAACCCGACGGCAAGCTTCCGCTGCTTTCAGCAAAAGCCAGAGGGAGGACTTCCGTTTACCCTCTCTGCGTCAGCAGCCCGCTAAGGCGCGCTATCCGTCGGCGCGGCTGATGCGGGCGCCGAGGAGCTGCAGCCGCTCGGTCAGATTCTCGTAGCCCCGCTCGATTTGATAGACGTTCTGGATCACGCTCCTGCCCTCGGCGCAGAGCGCGGCGATGACGAGCGCCATGCCGGCCCTGACGTCGGGCGACACGAGCTCGGAGGCCCTCAGGCGGGCGGGCCCGCTCACGACGGCGCGGTGGGGGTCGCATAGGATGATGCGGGCGCCCATTCCGATGAGCTTGTCCACGAAAAACATGCGCGACTCGAACATCTTCTCGTGGATGAGGACCGTCCCCTCGACCTGGGTGGCGACGACCGTGACGATGCTCGTGAGGTCGGGCGGGAAGCCCGGCCACGGCGCGTCGGCGATCTCGGGGATGGAGCCTCCGAGATCCGGGCTCACCTTGAGCGTCAGACCCGGCGCGATGCGGATGGAGTCTCCCTCGGTCTCCCAGTGGATTCCGAGCTTGCCGAAGGCGATCTTGGTCATCTTGAGGTTCCGAGGAGCCGCGTCCTCGATGACGAGCTCGCTGCGGGTGACCGCCGCGAGACCGATGAAGGAGCCGACCTCCATGAAGTCGGGGCCGATCGTGAAGTCGGCCCCGAAGAGCTTCTTCGCGCCCTCGATGACGAGGATGTTGGAGCCGATCCCGTTGATCCCGGCGCCCATCGCGTTGAGCAACGCGCAGAGGTCCTGGACGTGAGGCTCGGAAGCGGCGTTCTGGATCACGGTCCTTCCTTCGGCGAGCACGGCCGCCATGACCGCGTTCTCCGTCGCGGTGACGGAGGCCTCGTCGAGGAAGATCTCCACGCCGACGAGCTTGTTCGCCGTGAGCCTGAACAGACCGTCGACCTCGATGCGCGCGCCGAGCGCGGAGAGCGCGAGGAAGTGCGTGTCGAGCCGCCGCCTCCCGATCACGTCGCCCCCGGGGGGCGGAAGGGAGACCTTCCCGGTGCGGGCGAGGAGCGGACCGACGAACAGGAGCGAGGCGCGGATCTTGGCGGCCTGCTCGGCGGGAAGGTCGGAGGTCCCGATCGAGCCCGCCTTGAGGCGAAGGACTCCCGGACCGTCCTTGGACACCGCGGCGCCGAAAGCGGCGAGGATGTCGAGCATGACCGTGACGTCCTCGATATCGGGAACGTTGCGGAGAACGACCTCCTCGTCGGTGAGCAGCGCGGCCGCGATGCAAGGCAGCGCGGCATTCTTGTTGCCGCTCGCCTTGATCCGGCCGCTTAAGGGAAAGCTCCCGTCGATCAGGTACCTGCTCATGGCGCCACGGTAGCTCACCGCCGCTTCGCGTGTCAATGAAGCGAGCGTTTTCGATCGGCGGATCGCGCCGGCTCCGGTAGCACAGCGGAGACAACTGCGGTAGAATGCGGGCGTTCCATGAAAGTGATGAAGTTCGGCGGGAGCTCCGTGGAGGACGGCGCTCGCATCAAGGCTACGGCGGCGATTATCCTCGAAGCCCGCCGCGGGGAGGAGATCGCGGTGGTCCTCTCCGCGATGCGGGGGGTGACCGATCAGCTCATCCTCGCCTCGGGGGAAGCCGAGCGCGGCGAGGCCCGCTTTCGCGAGCGTCTGCGCGCCCTCGCCGAGCGGCAGACGCTCGCCGCCCGGGAGCTCCTCGGCGGCGGGGAGGCTGAGGATACCGCCTCGCGCCTTACGCGGCTCCTCGCCGAGCTCGACGATCTCTTCACCGGAATCGAGCTCCTGCGCGAGTGCTCCGAGCGCACGCTCGACCTCGTGATGAGCTTCGGCGAGCGGCTCAACTGCGTCCTCGTCGCCGGCTACCTCCGAACGCTCGGCGAGAGCGCGGCCGCCGTGGACGCGCGCGCGATGATCCGCACCGACGGGAGTCACGGACGCGCCGAGGTGGACCTCGCCGAGAGCTATCGATTGATACGATCGAGGCTCGCGGAGGTCGGGGGGATTCCGATCATCACGGGGTTCATCGCGTCGGCGGGCGACGGCTCGACCACGACGCTCGGACGCGACGGGTCGGACTACACCGCCTCGATCGTCGGGGCCGCGATCGGCGCCCGAGCGATCGAGATCTGGACCGACGTCGACGGGATCATGAGCGCCGATCCCCGCTTCGTGACGGCTTCCTTCGTGATACCCGAGATGAGCTACCGCGAGGCGATGGAGCTCTCCTACTTCGGCGCGAAGGTGATCCATCCGAACACGATGATTCCCGCGGTGGAGAAGGGCCTCCCAATCCTGATCAAGAACGCCCTCAACCCCGCCGCGAGGGGAACCCTCATCTCGAGCTCGAGCGGCGCCCGGGCGCGGGAGGTCACGGGAATCGCCTCCATAGAAAACGTCGCGCTCGTCAATGTCGAGGGAGGGGGCATGATCGGGGTTCCGGGAATCGCGTCGAAGGTCTTCCTCGCCCTCGCGCGCGAGAGGGTCAACGTCATCATGATCTCGCAGGCCTCCTCGGAGCACAGCATCTGCCTGGTCTGCTCGAGCGCCGAGGCGGGAGCGGCCGTCCGGGCGCTCGAGCGGGAGCTCGAGAAGGAGATCCGGCTCAAGAAGATCCTCCCGCCCGAGCTCGTCGGCGATCTCGAGATCATCGCGATCATCGGCGAGAGAATGCGCGGCACGCCGGGCATCTCGGGCAGGCTTTTCGGCGCGCTCGGGAGCGAGCGCGTGAACGTCCTCGCGATCGCCCAGGGCTCCTCGGAGCTCAACATCTCGCTCGTCGTCGAGCGCGCCGACAAGATCAGGGCGCTCAACTCCATTCACCGCGCCTTCCTCGAGGGGAGCCATGCGGTTCGCTAGCACCCGATCGCCCGAGAGGATCGCGAGCCTTCGCGAGGCGGTCTTCCAGGGGCTCGCGCCCGACGGAGGCCTCTACCAGCCGGCGGACGAGCCCGACCTGAGGCCGCTTTTCGAGGGCCTGGCGGAGGAGGCTTCCTTCGTCGACGTCGCCTCCCGGATGATCCGGGCGCTCCTTCCGGAGGTCGCGGACCCCGCGCGCCTCGCCGAGCGCGCCTTCTCCTTCGAGCCGGTCCTCCGCCCTCCGCGCGGGGACATCTCCGTCCTCGAGCTCTTTCACGGGCCTTCCTGCGCCTTCAAGGATTTCGGCGCCGGCTTCCTCGCGGCGCTCATGGAGGACTTCCTCGATGAGGAGCGGAGGCGGGCCGTCGTGCTCGTCGCGACGTCGGGGGACACCGGCAGCGCCGTCGCGCAGGCCTTTTCCGGCCGCAAGAACGTCGATGTCGTCGTCCTCTATCCGTCCGGGCGGGTGAGCCCGCTCCAAGAGAAACAGCTCACGACCCTCGGCGGCAACGTCGTCGCCCTCGAGGTTCTCGGCTCCTTCGACGACTGCCAGCGGATGGTCAAGGAGGCCTTCCTCGACCCGCTCCTTCGCCGACGGATGACCCTGACCTCGGCGAACTCGATCAACCTCGGCCGGCTCATCCCCCAGTCCTTCTATTACGTCTGGGCATGGAGCCGGCTGCGGCGGCACCATCTCTACTTCTGCGTGCCGAGCGGGAATTTCGGCAATCTCACCGCCGGGGTTCTCGCGTGGCGGTGGGGCCTTCCGGTCGCGGGGTTCGTGGCCGCGACGAACCGCAACGACGTCGTGCCGGAGTACCTGAGGACGAGCCGCTTCCGGCCGAGGTCCTCGGTGGCCACCCTTTCGAACGCCATGGACGTCGGGAACCCGAGCAACTTCGAGCGGCTGAGCGCGATCTTCGCCGGGAGCTGGGAGGCGATGCGGCGCGAAATCGCCGAGGAGGTTGTCACCGACGAGGAGACCGTCGAGACAATCAGGCGCGTCTACGAGGCCACGGGGGAGATCCTCGACCCCCACGGGGCGGTGGGCTACCTCGGCGCCGAGCGATTCCTCGCGAAGCTCTCAGGACCGCAGGCGCGCTCGGCGCGCGTGGTGACCCTCGCCACCGCCCATCCCGGAAAGTTCGTCGAGGTCGTCGAACGCGCCATCGGGAAGAGGCCCGAGCTCCCGGCGAGCCTGCGGAGGCTCCAGGACCTCCCGAAGCGCTCCGTCGTGATCGAGAACGGCATCGAGCGCCTCCGCGCGCTTCTCCTCGACAGATTCGGCTGAAAAGGGCCCTTCGCGGCCGCCTCCGGCCGTGCTCCGTCGAGAACGGCCGGCCCACGCCGGTCGTGCGACGAAATCGCTCCCATCGGGCGACTGGCCGTACCTTGCTCGGCAGCGGAAATCGCCGGCTCGTGCGCGACGTCGCCGGGAGAGCGCGCCGTTTTCTCCCGCGAATCTTTTCCGTGCCGGGCGAAGGGAGGCCGCTTCCGTTCCAAGGAGCTGGTCCGGTCGCGATCCCTCTTCGGAAACCTCACCGGGTGAGCGGAGCGAGGGCGGCCGAAACCGCCCACGTCGCCCCTCCGTCGGAGGTCGCGAAGCGGAAATCCTGAAACGAGCCGCTCGAGTCGAAGAAACGCGCCATCATGGACCCGTGCTCGTCGTCGGCAAAGCTGGGCGCGCTCGGAGTGACGCCGGCGACGCGATTGGAGTCGGCACTCCGGAATTCCTTGGGAATGGGAAGCTTGACCGGCGACCAGGTCGCCCCTCCGTCTGAGGTCGCGCACAGGAACGGTCCAAGCGATCCGTCGGGCTCCCACTCGACGGTGATCGCCATGAAACCGTCTTGGCCGTTGCGGAAATCCAATCCGACGATTTCGCCGTCCGGCGGGAGGTCCGCCACCTCCCCGGGATGGACCGGACTCCCGGGCGAGACGGCGGTGCGCCACGAAGCTCCGTTGTCGATCGAGCTGTACACGGCCTTCTCGTAGTCGATGATGGAGGGCTTCGTCTCGTTCACGACGACGATGCGCCCCGGCGCCGGGAAGTCGACGAAGAGCGGCTTCTCGGGAAGGGAGATCGCCGGCACCACTATGTCGAGCGTGTAGGCCACGTTTTTCCCGCCGACGGGAGCCACCGAAACGACGTAGTCGCCGTCCGTCGGGAGGCGCACGGCGAGCTCGCGACGGGGCGCGGGTTTCGCGGCCGCGAAGGTGACCCGCTCGTCCACGTCGCTCACCGTGATCGAGGTCTCGCCTCCGGGGGAGCGGAGGTCAAGGAGCAGCGTCTGCCCCTTGTGAGCGCCCAAGAGGTAATCCACGGGAAGCCCGCCCGGTGTCGGCCCCTCTCGTACCGCGGCGACTCCGCCCGCGCGGAAGTGGACCGGCGCCGGCGCCTCGACCGTCAAGCCGTAGAGGCCGCCGTCCGAGCTGATCCCCATGGCCTGACTCGGTGTCGCGCAGACGTCGACGAAGTAGTCTCCGCTTCGAGGCACGAGTCCCTGATAGTCGACCGCGCCGAGCCGAGAGCTCGTCAGCTCATGATTCGTCGATGCGTCGGACAACCGAAGCTCGACCGCCCCGGGGGCGGAGTCGACGCGGAGCATGAGGAGCTGCCCCGCGGACAGGCTCACCACGTAGCGGTCGGTGCCGCCCGGGTCGAGGTCGCCGACGACGACGAGTCGCGTCGACCCGACGGGGAACGTCAGGCGGGCGGGGGCCTTGGCTGTCGCCTGCCCGAACGCGGCGCTCGCCGACGCGAGGGTCAAGAGAAGAGCCTGGAGAGCGCGCGCCGAACGAAACGTCATAGGTGTTCGAGGAGCTGCATGGTTTCACCTCGTTCCTTCTTCGCTCGGGCCACGATAGTGCGCCGGCTTTGCGCAAGTCAATCCGATCCCGGCCTGTCTCCGTCTCTTTCGAGCGACCGGAGCCCGCCCTCGGGCGAGCTTCGCGCCTCAAGACGCGCTGGGCCTGATTTCTCCGGCCGGAGGAACGCCCGCGCGCAAGAAGGCCCCGCGAGGGAGCCTCGCTTATTTGAGCGAGAGGGAGGGCCGCTTCATCTTCTTTCCGTCGGAGGTCCGGAAGGGATTCCTCTCGTTCTTCAGATACGCGCGGTAGGTCGTGCAGGCCTCATAGTAGCCGCCCGGGCCGCGATAGGTCGCCGAGTCGTCGCAGCGGTAGAGCTCGAGAAGCTCCGGGAAGAGCGGCGAAGACATGACCTCCTGGGTGCGGTAGCGCGCGAGCCGGGAGAT
>JASHNV010000132.1 GCA_030041455.1 Spirochaetia bacterium | reverse complement strand
GTCGCGGGACAGGTCTCCGAAGAAAAGGCCAAGCACCTCGGCGTGACGGCGTCCAGCTCCCGCCGGGGCCCCGCCGGGCTTCTGGCGGAGATCGGAGCGCTCCTCGCCGGCTCGAAGATCAGCTCCGAGGTCGGCAGGATCTTCGGCCTCGCCGAAGCGAAGGCGGCGCACGACCTTTCGGCGACGGGGCACGGGAGAGGGCGCATCCTCCTCCGGGTTCGGTAGCGCGGGCGCGACGGAGGTACGAAGCCGCCCGGCCGCGGCAGGCGGGAGGGCGGCGCTCCGCTGCCCTCCCGGGCTCGGCCGACAGCCTACCCGCGGGCGGCGAGCAGCCGGTCGACGAGCGGTTGCGGGAGCGTCTCGATGAGGCCGGCAACTCCCGAGAGATAGCCCACGCGGTAGCGGCTCCTCGGCCGCGCCGCGGCGAGCGCCCGCTCCACGGTCTCGGCCACGCGCTCGGGGGCGCTGCGCTTCGCGTCGAGCTCCGCCATCGAGCGCGCCCAGCGCGCGAGCTTCTCCTCGTAGAGAGCGCGCCGTTCGGGAGGGCGTCCCGCGAGGCTCGCCGCGAGATCCCCCGCGGTGGCCATACCCGAGCGCGTGCGGATCGCGCCGCAGCGGATGAGAACGACCTTCGGCCCCCCGCCTCCGATCTCGATCGCCAGCGTCCGCGCGATGCAGTTGACGGCGAAGTCGCAGGCGTGAATGCCGGTCGCGTAGGGGGTCGGAAGGAGGCCCGGCGTCGCGATCCACAGGACGCGCCCCGCCGCCCGCCTGAGGGAGGGAAGGAAGGCCTGCAGGAGAGCGAGCGCGGCGAGGAGGCGTACCCGCAGCTCGGTTGCGAACGCTTCGAGATCCATGAGCTCGACCGGACCGACGAGGCTGCCCCCCGCGTTGTTCACCAGCGCGGAAAGCCCGGGCTCCCCGGCCCGGGCGAGCTCCGCGTCGACCGTGCGCACGACCTCGGGGAGCCGCTCCAAGCGCGCCAGATCGAGCCGTAAAGGCCGCAGGCCCGGAAGCCCGAGCGCCGCCAACGCGTCCGCGTCCTCACGCCGGCGCACCGTTCCGAACACAAGGCGGCCGGCCTCCGCGAGCCGGACCGCGATCGCCCTCCCGATTCCCGACGAGACTCCCGTGACGAGCACGCTTCCCGCGGCCGTCCTCCCCGCGAGCTCCCTGACCTTCATGGCGTCGCCTCTCCGTGCGCGCCGGCTCTGGCGGCCTTCGCGTCGACCTCCCGTGTCCGGACGCTTGTATCATTCATTTGTTTTATACATTCGATTGATACAGTTGTCAAGAGGCAAAGGGCGGCGGTACGCTGAGCGATGGATATCGACATGCTCTTCGCCCGCGACGGCGGCTCGCCGCGGCGTCCGCCGGAACAGCGCATTCTCGCGGCCGCGCTCGACTGCATCGCGGAGTCGGGGCTCGACGGGGCGACCGTGCGGGGGATCGCCGCGAAGGCTGGGCTGAACGCCGCCGCGGTGAACTACTACTACCGCTCAAAAAAGCGCCTCATCGAAGCGGCCCTCCGCCTCGCGTGGAACCACGTCGCCGAGGACCTGGAGAAGATCGGGGAGGGAACGAGCGACGCCGCCGAAGGCCTCGAAGCGGCCACGCGCTACCTGCTCGAGGGAGCCGTCCGCTACCCCAACGTCATCCACGCCATCCTCGTCGAGCGATCGACGGTGCGCGACGAGTCGGCCTCCTCTCTTCGGGCGCTGTTCGGCGCGCTCTGCCGGCGAACGGGGCGGGAGTCGGATTCCGGCCTGGGAACGGCGCTCCTGCTCGCCTTCGCCGTCTTCGTCGGCATTGCCCCGGAGGCGGCGTCGGCGCTGATCGGCGCGGATCTCGGCGAACGGCCGGTCCGCGACCGGCTCGCCGGACTCCTCGCCCCGAGGTTCTTCCCTCCCGCCGGCGGAAAGAGCTCCGCGTAGCGCGTCTCCCCGGCGCCGGCCGCCTGAGCCTTCGCGTCGTCGAGCTCCCGGCCCCGGGCGGGAATCGCGCAGACACGGAGACGCTCCGAGGGGGAACGGCTTGCCGAAGCCCCGCCCCCTCTCGCGCGAGGGGCGGGCCCTTCGCGATTTCCCGTCTCCGCGCGATGCCCTCTCGGTTTGCGAAAGAACGAGCGCATCGTCATGGGCCGGAGCCGCAACCGGATGAGCTCGGGATGCGCGAAGGCGAGGCCGCCTGAGAATCGAGACGGTCGAGCGGACGGTTGCGGGCCTGAAGGGACCCAGGAGCGAACCAAGGTCATCGTGATCGAGGCGCGAGGTCGGCCGAGGCTCTCTCGTCGACCCGGGCCTCCGTGCCGGTCGCGCTCGCTTGCCGGTCGTGTTTCGACGAGAAGGCGCTCATGAGCCGGTCGCGGACAAACTGAGCATCCTGAGCTTCGGCGCGGGGTCTTCTCCCGAAGACCGCCCGGGCGGGGCTCCGAGCCTTCCGCGGCTCGCCCCCTTGAAAGCCGGTCCCCGAGCGCTTGATTTTCCAAATCGCATTCTCTATCTTCTATAAGCTATGGCAGAAAAGCTCCAGTCGCGCGACGAGGCGCGGGTAGGCTTTGCGCAGAGCGGCGCGGAAGGCCTCGCCCCGGCGGTCTCCAAGGTCGCGGCGGCTGTCGCCCGGCTCATCGAGAACATCCAGTCGGTCATATCCATCGACCCGAGGAAGCTCGAGTACATCATCGCGAGCAAGATCGCGGGCGGCCACGTCATCCTCGCCGACTCGCACGGCGTCGGGAAGACCTCCCTCGCCCGCGCGCTCGCGGGCTCGATCTCATGGAACGACGGAGACCTCTACAGCGACAGCGTCAAGCTGGAGGCGTTCAGCCGCATCCAGTGCACGGTCGACCTCCTCCCGCAGGACATCCTCGGATACAACCGATTTACCGGCGCGACGCAGGAGATGATCTTCAACAAGGGGCCGATCTTCGCCCACTTCGTTCTCTGCGACGAGATCAACCTGCTCACGCCGAAGACCCAGGGCAGCTTCCTGCAGGCGATGGAGGAGCAGGCCGTGACGATCGAGGGAAGAACCTTCAGGCTCCCCGATCCCTTCTTCATCATCGCGACGATGAACCTGAAGGGCGTGCACCTCTTTCCCCTGCCCGCTCCCCAGCTCGACCGCTTCATGATCGAGCTCTCCATGGGCTACCCGAGCGGCGCCGACGAGGCGTCGATCATCAGGCAGCACGGCCGCGACGACGCGTGGTCGAACTTCAAGCCGGTGATCGGTTCCCGGGAGCTCGCGGAGTGGCGCGGCCTCGTGGATCACGTCACTATTCACGACGAAATCGTCGACTACATCGTCGCGTGCGTGCGCGAGACGCGCAACCACCCCGACGTGTCGGTCGGAGCGAGCCCTCGCGCCGGCGTCAAGGTCTCGAGACTCGCGCGGGCGCTGTCGCTCGTGAGGGGGAAGACCTACGTCACGATCGACCTCGTGAAGGAGCTCTTTCCGACGGCGATCGCCCATCGCCTCCTCATGCGCGATCCGTCTCTTTCGAGCGCTCAGACGGTCAAGTCGATCCTCGAAACCGTCCCGGTCGACATCGCCCGCCAGCGCAAGAACTGAAGCGCCCGCGAGGCCTCCCCATGAGCAACGTCCGGACACCGGGCCGTTCGATCGGCCGCTACTTTCCCTTCTCGGTCTCAGGCGCGGCGCTCCTCGCGCTCGCGCTCGCGCTCCTCGCGGGAAGTCTCCTCTCGCGCGACCCCTACGAGCTCGTGCTTGCCGCCTTTGCGCTTCTCATCCTCGGCAGTCTCGCCGCGCTTTCGCGGATGCAGGCGCAGCAGCTCGAGAAGTACCCGATCCAGTGGGACAGCGCGAATCCGCTCGTCGCGGGGCGCGAGCCCGCCGAGCAGCGCGTCACGGGGATCGAGATCAAGCCCCTCCTCGGCTTTCGCCTCCACTTCACCGTCGCGGGCCGCTTGCAGGTGGGAAACGGCGCCTCGCTGTACCTTGTCCAGACGACCGTCGCAAGCCGCGCGAGCGGCGGTGCGCTTCCCGTGAGGCTCGCCTTTCCGCTCTGCGGCGTCTTCGCGTGCCACGGCGTTCTCTCGATCGGCGACATTTTCGGGCTCACGCGCTCGCGGGCCGGGGAGCCGTTCGCGCGGCGTCTCGCGGTCTGCCCGGGGCCCCATCCGGAGAGCGTGAGCGTCCGGATCGACGCGACCGAGCGCTCCGAGGAAAAGCAGAGTCAGCTCAACTCCGACGAGGACAAGTACTACATGCGCGAGTACGCGCCGGGCGACCGCTTTCGGGACATCAACTGGAAGACGTCGAGCCGCCTCGCGCAGCTCATCACCCGCATCGCGCCGGTCGCCCAGGAGCGGACGAAGATCATCACGGTCGAGCTCCGCAACTATCGCGCGGAGGCGCCTGAGACGCTCGATTCGGTGGCGCACCTGAGCTATCTGAAAGGGTGGCTGCTCGCCTTTCTGAGGCAGGCGAAGGCGTCCAATCCGGACTTTCAGTTCCTCGTCGCGACCGGAAGCGGCACGAGCCGCTTGTCGAGCGTCGAGGACATCGACGCCTTCGCGCAGGTCTTGAGCGAGATTCACTACCGGAGCGAGGCGCCGATCGCTCAGGCGCCGACCGACGAGATCTACGTTTTCACCACGCCCTTCGACCGCGAGCTCCCCGCGATGCTCCAGGCCTTTCCGCAGGCGAAAATCACCGTCTTTCGGACGCTTCCCGGCGACTGGCCGGCGGGCGCCCGGCGGCGGAAGGTGGCGCTCTTTCGGTTCCGAGACCAGCTGCCGCTGCCGGGCCCGTGGGCCTTCCGGAGGGAGGCCCGCTCCTCCGTGCCCGGCCTGGAGGCGACTCGAGCGCGCGTCGCCGCGCAGGACAGCCTGCGCGTCGGCCTCATCGATTTTGGAGAGTAATTGATCATGGAAACAACGATCGTCGGAAGCGCGACGAAGGACGAACGGCGCTTGAAGCACGCGCTCTTCTACACGAGGCTCGCGCTCTACCTGCTCGTGTTCTCGATCCCGCTGGTGCACCCCGCGATCGTCGTGCCGTACGACGCGCTCGGCTGGTGGCTCTGGTTCGCGCTCCTGCCCGCCGAGATGCTCATCGCCTTCTACGCGGCGCCGCCGCGCCTCTCGCCGGGCGCCTGGCTCGTCGTGGGAGCGCTCCCGATCGCCGCGACGATCGCGTTCGTCTCGGAGTTCTCTCCCTACTCCCTCCTCTACCTCGGCGTGGGCGCGGCGAGCTTCCTCGTGACGGCGGCGGTGTTCCACGGCGGCCCTTGGGGACGCTGGCTCGCGCTTCCCGAGCCGTTCCTCCTCGCCGTGCTGTACTTCAAGATGCTCTCCTTCACCCGAGCCTCGGAGACGATCGCGGAGAAGAGCGCGGGAATCACGCAGCTTCTCCTCGTCGTCGCGGTGTGCGCCTTCCTCCTGCACTCGCTCGTGCTCTACTTCGCCGCGTTCCGCTCGCAGGCGAAGGGCAGACGCGAGCTGCTGCTTTTCGCCTGCATCGTCGCTCCCGTCGCGCTCGCGGTCGCGATCCTCGTCCCCGCGAACTTCGTGTCGCATTCCATCGTGCTCAACGACCTCGACCGCCGCGCCACGCCGAGACCCTTCCCGATCGACGCGAGCGGGAACGGCATCCCGGGGGGCAACCTGCGCTCGGCCCAGCAGACCGAGGGGCGGAACGCGGCGGGCATGCGCGCGGGCGACCAGTACCTCTACGGCGACGGGCAGACCGGAGGCGAGCTGGGCAAGCAGCCTCTCCTCGAGGGGGTGCCGTCCAATCTGTGGCAGAACGGCCAGTCGTCATCGGGAAGCGGCCAAAGCCGCCAGTACGCGGTGATGGTCGTCGCGAGTCCGATCGATCCGGTCTACGCGGCCGACGGCTATTTCGGCCTCTTCGATCCCCAGGCGGGTTTCGAGCGGACGCCCGGAGACCCCCTCAACGATCTCGTCCACAGCCGGCTCCTCGACACCTGGACCGACGGCGATACGGACTCCGACGCGGATCGGACGCCTGAGCCCCTGTTCTTCCTCTCGACGATCCCCGACCGCGTCCTCGCCTACCGCCCCTACACCGTCGAGCCGACGGTCCTGAAGCGCGCCTACTACCCGTTCAGCTACTCCTACGACTCGACGTCGATGATGAGCCTGAGCGGGGCGAGCGAGTGGTCGTCGATCGTCGGCTTGAGCCCGGAGGAGCGCGCCGAGCTCGCGCCGTACCTCGCCATCCCGCTGTCCCCGGGCGACCGGCGGGTCTTCGAGGGCTACCTCGCCCGCGCGGTCCCGCGCGCGCTCGGCTATTTCGCGAGGATCCAGGCGATCCTGCGGAGCTTCTCCTCCTATCAATACCAGGTCGGTTTCTCGAACGACGTCTCGGTCGCCCACCTCGTCGATTTCCTCACGGCCACGAAAAACGGCGACTGCGTGGAGTTCTCGAACACCGCGGCGGTCCTCGGAAGGCTCATGGGCATTCCCTCGCGCGTGGTGACCGGCTATCTCGCGGCGAAGAGCCTCCAGACCCCGGCGCACCGGCGAGGCCTCGAGGTGCTGCGTGAAAAAATCCCCCTCCTCAAGGCCTTCCCGATGGACGAGCTCTACCTCGTCACCACGGCCCACCGCCACTCCTGGGTTCAGTACTACCTGCCGGGCTACGGGTGGGTGGACTTCGAGTCCACCGCCTACGCGATTCCGCCCGCCGCGGGGGGCGACCCCGACTCGTGGGACGTCGTCATCCCGCTTCTCAACGGCCAGACGGAGGGCTCGCCGCTCGCGAACTTCCCGTGGCGGGCGCTCCTTGAGGGGGTCGGGATCGTCGCGCTTCTTGCCATGGTCGTGATGTACCTCTATCGCTACGGACGAGAGCTCTTCCTGCTCAACGCCGCGAGGGGCCGGAGCAACCGGGCGCCCGACGCCCTGTATAAGCTGCTCCTCCTCAGGCTCGTGAACGAGGGGTTCGACCTCAAGAGCCCGGCTTACACGCCCGGAGAGTACGCCGCCGGCCATCCGGAGCTCGCGAGGTTCGCGGCGCTCTACACGGAGATCCGCTACCGCGAGCTCTTCGGTCCCGGCGAGCGGAAGCTCCTCTGGGCCGAGCTCAGGCGGGAGTACCGGCTCGCGATCCGGAGCTGCCGCGGGAGCGGCGTCGGGAGCGCGCTCCGGCGCGGCTTCAGCCTGAAGGGGCTCTACTACCGATGGTGACGAGGCGCCTCGCCCTCGGCGCCCTCGCCGGTCTCCTCTCGCTCTCGGCGATCGGCTGCTTCCGCTCTAGCGACTGGGTCACCTTCCGCGGAGACCAGGGGCGCGGCGCGACGTCGAGCGCCGTCTACCCGCCCCTCGGTATCAAGTGGAAGCTCAGGCTGCAGGACAACGGCAAGCCGCTCGTCGCGTTCAACCCGCCGGTCATCATCGGGAATACCATTTTCTTCGGCTCCGCGGACGGGAACTTCTACTCGCTCGACCTCGAAAGCGGGTACATGAACTGGGTGTACAAGACCGGCGGCCCGATCAACTCGGTGCCGTCGGCCGACGCCCGGAACGTCTACTTCGGCTCCGAGGACGGCAACATGTACGCGGTCGACCAGCGCACGGGCAAGCAGGCATGGGCCTTCCCGGCCGGCAATCCCGTCCGCTCGTCGGTCGTGCGCTACGGCGACTCGATTCTCTTCACGAGCGACGGCGGCTATACCTTCGTGGTCTCGCCGGACGGGGTCCTGCGTTACCAGATCCCGAATCCCGTCTGGTTCTACGACACGTTTCAGGTCTACAAGGACGTGATCTACTTTGCGCCGGGGCCCTTGAGCCAGCCGAACAGCTTCGGAGCCTACGACCTCAAGAGCCGCGCCTACCTGTGGATCCTCGACACGGCACAGCTGAACGCGTACTGGTATTCCTTTCCGGCGCTGAAGGGGAACGACGTCTACTTCGCGACGAGCACCGACACCGGAGGCGGCGCCTGGCAGCTCGTCTACTACGCCTACGACCGCGTGACCGGAGCGCTGAAGTGGCGCTACGAGGACACGTCGCAGTGGGGCGAGACGAACGGCTTCGACCCCGACAATCTCTACACCGAGAACCTGCAGCTCCTCGATTACATGGCGCCCGCCGTGTGGAGGAACCTCGTCATCTACGCGAGCGGCGACACGGTCGTGCGCGCGCTGCGCGGAAGGAACGGCACGCCGGCCTGGGAGCACCACTTCGACCTCCCGACCTCCTCGGCGCCGACGGTGGCCGGCGACCGGGTCTACGTGGGACTTCGGGGCGACCCGACGTCGGCCGACGGGCCGAAGCCGAAGCTCGTCTGCCTCTCGGCGCGAAACGGGCGGCTGCTTTGGCAGCTCGATCTGGACGGCTCGCTTTTGAGCGCGCCGGTGATCTCGGGGAAGTGGATCGTCTTCGGAACCGACCAAAGCTATTTCTACGTGTTGGAGGAGCTTTACTAGAAGGCTCTTCCGCGCGCGTCAGACCCTCTGCATCCTCTCGACTTCGACGATGACCTTGAAGATCTCCCCTGCGCTCGAGCAGGCCATGATCTTCGCGTAGAAATCGGGGCTGCCGACGAGCTCGGCGGCCTGTCGGAGAAATCCGAGGTGGAGCTTCGTCTCGAGGCGGTCGTCGACGAGCATCATGACGACGTGAACGAGATTCCCGTCATGGGATCCGTACTCGATCCCGCCCTTCGAGATGCCGAAGACCCCGATGGTCTCCTTTTGGCCCCGGAGGGACGCGTGGGGCAGGGCGATGTGCGGCGCGACCGCGGTGCTCAGCATCTGCTCGCGGGTGCGCAGCGCGACGAGGACCTTGTCGCGATCGAGTTTGTAGCGGCGAGCTGCGAGAAAATCGACAAGCTCGTCGAAGAGCTCGTCCTTGGTCTTGCTCGCGAGATTCGGCACGATGTTCTCCACCCGATAGACTTCCGACAGCACCATCTCCTTGCCTCCTTGGCGGGGCGGTCGAATCCTCGGCCGCGCTAGTGGATCAGCTGAGACATGAGAATGACCGACACGAGCGCGAGGATCGCGTAGAACTCGGGAAAGGCGGCGAGAACGAGGGTGTTCCCGAAGACCGGGTAGCCCTGGCCGATCGACGTGATGCCGGAGGCGCAGATCTGGCCCATCTTGATCGCCGAGACGAGGTTGACCGCCCCGAGCGCGATTCCGGCCACAAGCACGAGCATCGCCCGGTAGAGGTCCATGCCGGACGACATGAACGGCGAGAAGATGATGTACCCGACGAAGCCGTAGAGACCCTGGGTCGAAGGAAGCGCCGAGAGCACGAGCGTCACGCCGAAGGTCTCCGGCTTCTTGCGGATCGCGCCCACGACGGCGTTGCCTGCGATGACGAGTCCGTACACGGAGCCGATTCCCGAGAGCCCGAACATGACGCCTAGCCCGAGAGTTGCCGGAATAACTGACAAAGTAACCATGTAATCCTCCAGACTCCTTATTTCCTGCGAAGAAGAAGCGCTCCCGGTCCCGCGCCGGGACGCGGAGCGGTCCTACTTCAGCTTGAACGGGCTGTACTCGGCGCCTCCGCCCTTGAATCCGATCGCTTTGTAGAACTCGACGAAGGTCAAGCGCAGCGAGTGGACGAAGGCCGAGAGAAGCCCGATCGCGAGATTGATGCCGCTTCCGAGCAGAAGAACGATGATCATCAGGATATAGCCCCACCAGGCGGTCCCCTTCACGAGGAGCGCCACCTTCACCATGGCCTCGCCGAGGAGGCCGCCGGCGAGCCCGAGGGCGAAAAGCCTCAAGTAGGAGAGAACGTCGCCGATGGTGCCGGTCGCGAGCTCGTAGAGCTCCCACAGGCCGAGGCCCGGCCGCACGTAGACTTTCGACCGGGGGTGGCCGAAGAAGAGCGCGAGCACGAGCCCGAGGCCGGCGAGCGCGAGCGCGACGTCGCCGGGATGGGGAATCGCCGAGCCGAGGGAGCCGACCGGAAAGAGCCCGATCTTGAAGCCCGGCCCGAGGAGCTCGAGCAGGAACACGATGCCGCCTAAGAACAGGAGCGCGATCCCCGTGGGCCCGAGGGCGCCTGAGGGGCCGTGCTCCTTCACCTCGTTGAAGATCCTCAGGACGTGGCCGAAGGTCACCTGGATGACGCCGAGCGCGACCGCGAGGAACATGGCGCCGTTCATGTCGCGGAAGAGCACCATGTCGGCGAGCGCCGAGTGCTCGCCGAAGAGGCTCGTCACGGAGATTCCGCCGAAGGAGTTCAGGAAGAGCCCCATGAGCGTGACCGAGGCCGCGAGCATGAGCCCGAGATAGAGGAGCGGCCGCGCGCTCTTCCGCTTGATGACCACCAGGGCCCCGAAGAGCGCCGCGAGGAGGATGAGCCCGTAGGCCATGTCGGCGACGCACAGTCCGAAGAAGATCGTGTAGAAGGGCGCGAGGAAGGGGGTGGTGTCGAGCTCTTTGTAGTTGGGGAGGCTGAAGATGCGCATGACCGGCTCGAAGAGCCTCGAGTAGGGGCGGTTCTTCAGGAGGATGGGCACCTTCTCCTCCCGCTCGGGCGAGCGCGCCACGTAGAGCACCTCCTGCCCGTCGAGGAACTTCTCGACTCCGGGAAGCTGCCGCTTCGGGACCCAGCCGCTCACGACGAAGACGTGCCCGTCGGCCTCCCCGGTCAGGCTCGCCTCCGCGAGCAGGACCGCGAGGCGGTTCTGGTGGACGCGGACCCGCTCGGCGAGGAAGTCCGCGCGCTTCGCGAGGCGCCCGACCGCCTCGCGAAGCTTCGCGGCCTCGGCGGCGCGCGCCGCCTCCGAGGCTCGAAGGCTCTCGACGCTCGCCGACGGCAGCCGCTGCTCGGCCGCGTCGATGTCCGGGATCCCGGCCTCGAGCCTGAAGACGACGACGAAGTAGACGGTGCCGAGCTCCTCGAGGACCTCCTCGAAGGCGTAGGAGTCGTCCGCCGCGAGCTTCGCCTTGACGCGATCGACCGAGGACCGGGCGGAGGAGTAGAGCCTCATGCCCAGTCCGGCGGACTCGAGCTCGGCGACCTTCGCGGGGTCGAAGCTCCCCCAGCGGAGAGCGCGCTTGAGCTCGGCGGCGATCCGCTCCCGCTCGCCCTCGGAGCGCTCAAGCGACTCGCGAAGCTCGCCGACCAGCGCGACGAGCTCGTCCTCCGTCTCGGGGAGCTCCTCCGCGTCGGCGCGGGAGCGCGCCTCGCTTCGCAGGAACCGCTCGGTCTGCGCGAGCCTGCCGATGCGCGCGCCGAGCGCGGTGATCTCCGCCGTCTGGTTGACGCCGAAGTTCTCGATGTGGAACACGCCGAGGCGCTGGAGCTCGGCGAGGAACGCGTCCTTGTTCGAGTGGTGGAACAGCAGCGAGAGCTTCGCCATCTTCTCGATCATGCCGGCTGCTCCTCCGCCTCGGCGCGCTGCTTGGTGATCTTCTGGACCGCCTTGTCGAGGTTCGCCTCGTCTTCCAGGTGGCGCTTGATCTTCCGGATCGCCTCGGTATAGGCGGGAATCTGCACCTTCTCGTAGAGATTGACCTTCTGGGTCGTCTTCCTTCGCGCCCGCTCGATGATTTGGATGCCCTTCGCGACCACCTCCATCTCGGCGACCATGAGGGTGAGGTCGCGGAGAATCGCGATGCCGGAGGTGAGCCATTTCGGATTGGCGAAGTGGGAGTAGTCGTGGATGGACCAGTCGATGTGCTTGATGTCCGGAACGGTGATGCCCGCGATCTTCTTGGTCTGCAGCGTGACGCTCTTCATCGAGTAGAGCTCCTTCGGGAACTCGGTCCAGAGCTTGATGTCCGCGTTCAGCTGCAGGAGCCGCTCCCGGTGGCGCTCGTCGAGCTCGGCGTAGATCTCCTTCTGCTTTTTCTCGGTCATGCGGAGGACCGACTCCTTGCTCTTGAGGATCGGGAGCGCCGCGACGCGGACGTTGAGCTGCTTCTGGAGCGCCTGCATCGAGACCTTGTTGAACTGGAACTTCAGCTCCATGCGATCTCCCCGACGCGCGATCGGCCGCGCGCGTTCATTCTCCCTTCCAGTGGGCGTCGAGAATCGACTGCTTGATGGTCAGCTCCGACTTGTGGAAATACTTCGCGAAGAGCTCCCAGGCGGTGTCGAGCATCTCGTCGATGCGGACGTTGACGTCGATCGCGAGCAGCCGCTCCGAGTAGTCGTAGGAGAAGCGGATCGCCCGCTTGTCGTAGTCGGTGAGCTCGAAACCGTTGTCGCGCTTCGCCTTGGCGTTCACCGCGTCGGCGTACAGGCGGATCGCCGCGTTCATCACCTGCGGGTGGTCCTCGCGGGTCTTCTTCCCGATGATGAGCTGCTTCAGGCGCGAGAGGGAGCGGAACGGGTCGATGATGACGCGGTTGATGTCGCTGTCCTTGCGGAGGAACAGCTGCCCCTCGGTGATGTAGCCGGTGTTGTCGGGGATGGCGTGCGTGATATCGCCCCCGGAGAGCGTCGTCACCGCGATGATCGTGATCGAGCCGCCGTCGGGAAACTGGACGGCCTTCTCGTAGATCTTCGCGAGGTCGGAGTAGAGCGAGCCGGGCATGGAATCCTTCGACGGGATGTGGTCCATTTTGTTTCCGACGATCGCGAGCGCGTCGGCGTAGAGCGTCATGTCGGTGAGGAGAACGAGGACGCTCTGGTTGCGCCGGACCGCGAAGTACTCCGCCGCCGAGAGCGCCATGTCGGGGATCAGCAGCCGCTCGATCGGCGAGTTGTCGGTGGTGTTCACGAAGCTGATGATCTTGTCGAGCGCTCCCGCGTTGTCGAAGAGCTCCCGGTAGTAGAGATAGTCGTCGTTCGACAGGCCCATGCCGCCGAGGATGATCTTGTCGGCCTCGGCGCGGAGCGCCACGTCGGCCATGATCTGGTTGTAGGGCTGGTCGGGATCGGCGAAGAAGGGGATCTTCTGGCCGGTGACGAGGGTGTTGTTGAGGTCGATTCCGGCGACGCCGGTCGCGATGAGCCGAGACGGCTGAATCCGGCGCACGGGGTTCACCGACGGCCCGCCGATCTCCTGCTCCTCGCCCTCGATTTCGGGGCCGCCGTCGATCGGGTCGCCGTAGGCGTTGAAGAAGCGGCCCGCCATCTGGTCGGACAGCCTGATCCCCGGAGCCTTGCCGGTGAAGACGACCTCGGCGTCGTTGCCGAGCCCCTCGGTGCCCTCGAAGATCTGCAGGGTGACCTCGTCGCCGAGGATCTTGAGCACCTGCGCGTGCCGCCCGGCGACGAAGGCGAGCTCCTCGTTCGCGACGTCGGCGGCGTGCAGGGTGCACGTCGCCTTCGTGATCTTCGAGATTTTCGTGTAGATCTTCTGGAATGCCTGTGTCTCCATGCCCGCTCCCCGCTTCATTGCGCCTGGACGGTCTCGGCAGGCGCCGAGACCCGGCGTTCCCCGATGATCCCGTCGAGCTCCTGCTCGTAGCGCGCGAACTCCGCCGACTTGTACTTGCTGTAGTTCATCTGTTTCAGCGCGTTGATGATGCGCTTGAAGTAGAGGCTCACCTGCTCGAGATTCTCGAACTTGTACTCGCCTCCGCAGACCTTCATGACGAGGTGGAGCATGTACTGCTGCCGATCGAAGGGACAGGTCGAGTCGATCGGGTCGAAAGCGTCCTGCTGCATGAGGACCGAGTCGATCGTCTCGGATTTCCAGTAGGTCGTGTGGTACTCGATCGGCACCCCGTCGTCTCCGAGGATGTTGATCTGGTCGTAGGCTTCCTTGCCGCGCTGGTTCCAGTTCTTCGCGTCGAGCACCATGCCCACCCAGTCGGCGCCGAGCTGCCTGCTCATGTAGTCGCGGATCTCGGGATACTCGAGGTACTTCGAGTAGCTCTCGAGGGGATCCACCGCCGGATAGCGCTTCGCGTCGGCGCGCGACTGCGACAGCGCGTAGAAGCAGCGCGCCGCCTTCTTCGTCGACTCGGTGACCGGCTCCTTCAAGTTGCCTCCCGCGGGCGATACCGTTCCGATGAACGTCACGGAGCCGGTCCGGCCGTTGTTCAGGTAGACGACGCCCGCCCTCGAGTAGAACGCGGAGATCACCGCCGGAAGGTCCATGGGGTAGGCGTCGGGACCCGGAAGCTCCTCGAGGCGGTTCGACATCTCGCGCAGCGCCTGCGCCCAGCGCGAGGTGGAGTCGGCGAGCATGAGGACCCGCAGGCCCATCTGCCGGTAGTACTCCCCGATCGTGACGGCGGTGTACACCGACGCCTCGCGGGCGGCCACCGGCATGTTCGAGGTGTTGCAGATGATCGTGGTCCGCTCCATGAGCTTGCGTCCGGTGCGCGGATCGATGAGCTCGGGGAACTCGGTGAAGAGCTCGACCACCTCGTTCGCCCGCTCGCCGCACGCCGCGACGATGATGAGGTCCGCCTCGGCGTTCTTCGAGAGGGTGTGCTGAAGAACGGTTTTCCCCGCGCCGAACGGCCCGGGGATGAAGCCGGTCCCGCCTTCGGCGAGGGGATTGAACGTGTCGATGATGCGCACGCCGGTCTCCATGATGCGGAAGGGGCGGGGCTTCTCCCGATAGCAGACGATCGGACGCTTGGTCGGCCACCGCTGCACCATGGTCACCGGGACGATCTCCCCGTCGGACCCTTTCAGGGTGGCGATCGTGTCGCGGATCCCGCGGCTTCCCGGCCCGACGATCGACTCCACCGTGTAGCTTCCCTCGAAGGCGAACGGCACCATGATCTTGTGCTCGATCCAGTTCTCGAGGACCTCCCCGAGCCAGTCTCCCGCGACGACGAGATCCCCCTTCTTCGCGAGAGGCTTGAACTCGAAGCGCTTCGCGTCGTCGAGCGCCGGGGTGTCCTCGCCGCGCTTGAGGAAGAGGCCGGTCTTCGCCTCGAGATCGTTCTGCAGCCCGTCGTAGATCCGCGAGAGAATGCCGGGGCCGAGCTCGACCTCGAGCATCCTGCCGCTGAACTCGACGTCGAGGCCGGTCTTCAAGCCCCGGGTGCTCTCGAAGATCTGCACGTAGGCCCGGTCGCCGACGATCTTGATGACCTCGCCGAGCAGGCGACTGCGATCGTGGGTGACGTGGCAGATCTCGTTCTGCGCCACCGGTCCGTCCACCTTGATCGTCAGGAGATTGCTGTCGATTCCCAACACTTTGCCGTTACTCATCGTAGGTCACTCTCCGCTGGCTGGGGACTCTCCTCCCCGCTTGAGAATTCGATTGCAAATCGCACGCTGCGCCTGACGGTATCAAGGAGCTCGCTGAAAAGCTCCTCGCCCTTCTCGGGACTCAGGGCCTCCCACCGCTCGACGGAAAGGAGCTTGATCGCGAAGCTCAACACGAAGTCCGTCGAGAAGAAGTCCGGGCCGAGCCGCTCGTCGAGCCAGTCCCAGCGGATGTCCTCGATCGTCTCCTCTCGGCGGGTGAGATTCGCCTCGCGGTAGGGCGGGAGGAGCCGCCTCATGAACGGAAACGTTTCCGAAAGTCCGAAATCCTCGCTGCCGTCGGCCACGATCTGCTCGTACGCCTCGCCTAGGGGGATGAGCTTTCCGGTGAAGGGAACGTTGTTGCCCCTGAGCTCGAGCGCGACGGCGACGTTCCGGAGGTTGAGCTCGTGGAGGAAGTACTCCCGCACGAAACCGTCCCGGATGTCTCCGAGGTGCTCGTAGAAAAGCGTCACGAGGTCGTTGATCTCGAGAAAGTCGGGATGCTTCGGCGTGCCGGCGGGGGTTCCGGAGAGGTAGTCGCGGATGAAGGGCAGGAGCCGCTCGGGGTCGGCCCGGCCGGCGGTGAGCTCTTCGGCGCTGTAATAGGAAGGATACACGAAGGGGTCGCCCTCGCGGTGGTAGGCCACGAGGTTCTTGATGTCGTTGAACAGGAACAGCGTCTTCAGCGACTCGAGGTCGTCGGCGTGCAGCTGGCTCGAAAAGAACTCCACCATGTCCCTCACCTTGTCGGCGGGCCTTGCCTTGCCTCGCGCGAGCTCCGCGAGGCTTGAGGCAAGGAAGTAATAGTTGCGCTTCACGCCGTTGTTCCCGGGAAAAGGAGCTCTTTGGTCTTCTGCCTGAGGAACGACTTGAAAAATTGGACGAAGTCCTTCTCGGTGAACGAGAGCTTGAACGAGCCGTCCGACGGGCCGATCGCGAAGCCTCCCTGCATGCGGGCCTCGAACCTCACGGTGAGCCCCTTCGCGAGGAGGCCGGACGCGCGGGAGGCGAAGAACTCCTCAAGCTGCGCTTTCTGGCTCTCCGGGAGCACGAGCAGGAGGTCGACCCTCGCCTGGGAGGCGCCCCACTTCGCCACCACCGACTGGATGAGGGACTCGATGAACGCGCGGTCCCCGACCGCCTCCCGGACGCTCGGCGCGAGCACCGACTCGACGAGAAGATCGGCGATCTGCTGCTTGAGGAGGCTCAGCGCCTGGCCGGCGGCGATCTTGATCTCGGCGTCGAGCTTTTCCTTCACCCTCGACGCTTCGCTGCGGGCGCCCGAGACGATCGAGTCCGCCTCCTTTTTCGCGGATTCGACGAGCTCGGCCGCCTCCTTGCGCGCGCCTTCGAGCAGGACTCGCTCCTCCTGCCTCGCCTTCTCAATGCCGTCTTGATAGATCTTCTCGGTGAGCTCCTGTATCTTCATTCTTTCGTACTTCCTCCAATCCTCTCACGACAACTCCGTTCAACTGTTGGATAGGGAATCGGGATGACGAGCCTGGGTAAGATCGGCGCTGTCACGGTAAAGCGGGATTCCAGAAGCGGATGTCCCGAGCGGGACGCGGTGAAGACCTCTGGCGAATTGCCCTATCGCGATACGAACCTTCCCTCAAGCCGAGAGACATACCTCCAAACCTCCTGCGCCGGGGCAGGGAGCCTTTCCAGCGAGAGCCGTGTCAGTCCGGGAGCTTGCGACCACCAGAATCACTAAAAAATCTTTTGTATATATGATATTCCGGGCAACTACGCCGATAATATTACCACTCCCGCGAGTTTTGTCAATAAATGAGCGCGAAATCCGCCGCGGTATGCGGGGATTCCGCTCGATTCGGCCGCTTTCGGGTTTGAGAACGGACTTGACCATCCCCGGTCATGCGCCGATACTCAAACCGGCGGGATCGGCCGCGACGCGCGGACAGACGGCGGCGATGTGGGGTGACTGATCGATGGCGATGGGTAGGAGAGGGACCGACATCTCGGTTCTGATGGGGCTCGGAATCGGCTACGGCGGCCTGTTGATCGGGTTCATCATCGAACAGGGCAACGTCGCGTCGCTGTTCGGCTTGAGCGCGCTCATCATCATCCTCGGCGGCACGATGGGGGCGCTCGTCGTCTCCTACAACATTCGCGACGTCCTGCGGATCTTCTCCCTCGTGCGGGAGGCCATGACCGCCTCCTCCGGGCCGTCGCAGGAGATGCTCGAGCTTCTCTGCGAGTACGCCGAGAAGGCGCGCCGCGACGGGATCTTGAGCCTCGAGGAGATCGTCGAGGAGGCCGACAACGATTTCCTGAAGAAGGGCATGCAGCTCGTCGTCGACGGCACCGAGTCGGAGACGATCTCTACCATTCTCGAGAACGACATCTACCTCTACGAGCAGAAGAAGAAGGACGAGGCGAGCATCTTCGAGGCGGCCGGCGGCTTCTCGCCCACCATGGGGATCATCGGAACGGTCATGGGCCTCGTTCTCGTCCTCGCGAACCTGAACGAGCCCCCGAAGGAGCTCGGTCACGCGATCGCGACGGCCTTCATCGCGACGCTCTACGGCATCTCCTTCGCGAACCTCATCTGGCTTCCGATCAGCAACAAGCTCAAATACAAGCTGAAGCGGGAGAAGCTCGAGATGGAGATGATTCTCGCGGGCGTCCTCGCGATCCAGCTCGGCGAGAACCCCGGCCTCGTCCGAAAGCGCCTGGAGAACTTCATCGGCACGGAGGGCGGCGCTTCCGCCGCTTCGGCGCAGGAGTGAGGCGCGCATGGCGAAGGTAGCCCGCCGCCCGCCGGGAAAGCGCCGCCAGGAGCCCGAGGGCAAGGAGAACCTCGACCGGTGGCTCCTCACCTACTCCGACATGATCACGCTCCTCATGCTCTTCTTCATCATCCTCTACGCCATGAGCTCCCTGAACATCAGCAAGTACAAGGCGATGGCGACCGCCTTCTCGAGCGTTTTCAGCGGCGGCGACTTCGGGCTCCTCTTCGACAAGTCCAACATCGGCACCGCGGAGCAGTCGAACGACGTGCCGCAGCAGCCGGCGCAGACGACGCGCCTGAAGAACCAATCGCTCGTCTTCACGACGGCGGTCTCGCGCCTGAACGAGCTCATCCACCAAAACAAGGTGCGGGTGGTCTCGAACGAGGAGGGCGTCACGATCAGCCTGCCGTCGGACCTCGATTTCCCGCCGGGCTCGGCCCAGATCAGCGAGAGCTACATCCCGGTCCTCCAGAAGGTGGCGGACTACCTGCGCGGCCTGCCGAACTCGATCCGGGTCGAGGGCCACACCGACGACACGCCGACCGACGGAGTGAAGTACCCCACGAACTGGGATCTCGCAGGCGCCCGGGCGATCAACGTCCTCACCGTGCTCGAGGCCTACGGCGTCGCCTCCGAGCGCCTCTCGGCGACCTCCTTCGGGCAAACCCGGCCCCTCGTGTCGAACCTCACCCCCGAGGGGCGCGCCTACAACCGGCGCGTCGACATCGTCGTCGTGCAAGAGCCCGAGCAACTCCCGTAAAGCCCTCCGTTTCCGCGCGAGGAGTCCCCTACGACGCCTTCGATCCCTCGGCGCTCAGGAGGTCGTAGATCCGGTCGACGCGAGCCTTCGCCGCCTCGAAGCGGTCGAGCTCCGCGCCCGTGAGGGTCGGCCCAGGAGGCGTCGAGACCGTCTGCGGGTTCACGTATTGGCCGTTGTACTCGACCTCGTAGTGGACGTGCGGGCCGGTGGTCATGCCGGTGAGCCCCACGTAGCCGATGACCTGGCCCTGCACGACGCGAGCCCCCGGCTCGATACCCCGGGCGAAGGCTCTCATGTGGGCGTAGAGCGTCGTGTAGCCGTTGCGGTGGCGGAGCTTCACGAAGTTGCCGTAGGCGTCGTTATAGGCGGCAAGGAGCACCACGCCGTCCCCCGCGGCCATGATCGGCGTGCCGAACGGCACGGCGAGGTCGAGGCCGGGGTGGAACATCCGCAGGCCGGTGAACGGATCGTTGCGGTAGCCGTAGCCCGAGGTGAGCCAGGCGTCCTCGACGGGCGTCCGCATGAGGGTCTTGCGGACGCTGCGGCCCTCCGGGTCGAAGTAGTCGCTCGTTCCGTCCCGCATCGTGTAGTGATAGATCTTCAGCTCCGATCCCGGAAGGTCGAGGGCGGCAAACAGGATCGGACCGTCGCCTGCGTATTTCCCGGACCGGTCGTAGTTCCGGTCGTAGAGGACCTCGTAGCTCGTGCCCGCCTGGACCTCGCTCTCGAAATCGACGTCGAAGGAGAAGGCCTCGACCATCTCCATGAGGACCGACGGGGGAAGCCCCGCGCCGCTTGCCGAGTCGTAGAGGGTCGAGGTGATCGTGCCGCGCACGAGCACCGGCCGCGCGGTGAGCTTCTCGGCGACCACCTTCACGTCGTAGCTTCCGTCGTCGGTCAGGGACGCCACCACGTCCTCGGCGGGATCGACGTCGATGCGAAGCGCCGCAAGCTGCGCGATCCCGTCCGGGACGTCGGAGCGCATGAACAGATTGATCTTCTGCCCAGGCTGGAGATCGTCGGGGCCGAAGCTCTTCGCGAGCGAGGAGACGAGGCTGTCGGCGGCCTGGCCCTGGACGCCGACCCGGGAAAGGATCCCGATCAGCGTGTCGCCCACGGAGACCGTGACGGTCTTTCGCACGGTCCCCGGCGCGAAGGAGTCCTTCACGCCCCCCTTGCCGGAGGAGACCCCGAGCGGCTCGCGCTTGACCGCGAGCGAGAAGCTCGGGATGAGGAGGAGGCCGATGAAGACCAGCACGAGGCCGGCGACGACCCATTCGTTGACCTGAGCGAGCCGCTTCGCGAGGACGATCGCCCGCTTCTTGAGCCCGTCAAAACCGCGTTTTCCGATCATGTTGTCGAGCACCTGCCTGTTTGCCTGAATTTCAAGCATTATGGAGGATTTCCCCCGATTATTCCACTCTTTTCGGCGCCTCCGGCGAGCAGGAGATCCTCCGTCCGCACCCATCCCTCGATCCCGTAGCCGGTCTCGACGAGGCAGTAGCCGCCCGATTCGCCGACGATGCCGACTGCCATCCCCCCGGGGAGCGTGAGCCAGCGCGTCGCCGCGTCGACGGGAATCTTCCTCATCTCGGTGTCGTCCCGGGCGACGACTCCCGTTCGCGCGTCCCGCTCCACCGCCGCGGCGAGGAGCCCGATCGAAGAACCGGCCGCGAGCGCGAGGGAAAGGACGAGCAGGATCACGTGCGCGCCGTTCCGCCGCAGCATGACGAGCGCGGCGGCGAGCCCCGAGAGGTTGACGAAGAGGGCGAGGGCGAGGAAGAAAAGATCGGGATGGACGCGCGAGACCGTGGGCACCTGCTCGACGAGCTTCATCCGTCCGGTCATCCACTCGAGAAAGCTCCGATAGCGCCCGTCGAGAGGGGCGTAAAAGACCGCCGCGCGCGCCGCCCACACCGCCTCGCCGTAGCGCTTCCCGCGGTAGGCCGCGAGGGCCCGATCGTAGGCGAGCGGCGCGTTCTCAGGCTCGACGGCGAGCGCTCGCGCGAGGAGGCTCGAGGAGAGGTCGTAGCGTCCGGCATCGTAGTCCGCGAGCGCCTCCCGCACGAGCGGCTCGATCCGTTTCGAGTCCGGGCTCGAGGCGCCGAGGAGGGGCCAGAGCGCGAGGAGGAGCGCGACGAGGCTCGCCTTCCTCCTCCGCCCCGGGGAGAGGAGCAGGAGGAGGAAGACGAGGGGGCCCGGGAGGAGCGAGAGGTAGGCGAGCGGATGGAGATAGTACGCGTGGTAGGAGAAGCCGCTCACCGAGCGCCACGGCTCCATCGCGAAGGGGACGGAGCGCGTCGGGCTCCGTCCCCCGCTCTCCCCTCCTCCCGTCGCGGAGACCGGGGGACGGGATCCTCCCTCGGCTCCATGCGGGACGGAGACCAGGCCGATCGCGCCCCGGACCTGGATCTCGCCGTTCGCGCCCCACGTCACGACGCCGCCCGCTTCGGTGCCGACCCGGCCGGTCGCGGGATCGAGCCACGAGAACGGCGCGACGCTCACCCGCGCGCCGGACGCGGAGGCGAGGAGGTAGCGATAGCGCTTCTCCCGAAATCCGGTATAGCCGTCGAGGCTCGCCCGGTAGCTTGAAAGCTCGTCGGAGCCGAGGCTCGAGAGGCCCGATGCGACGGGATCCTGGAAGCGCAGGAACGAGAGGTTCCCGGTGCCGTCGACCCGCTCGTGGACGGTAACCTCGCTCCCGTCCGCCCCCTCCGCGATCTCGGCCCAGGACCGGAAGGCGTACGCTCCGACGGCGCCGCTTGACTCGATGCCTGAGGGATCGGCGAGGATCGTGACGGTCCTGGGCTCAGCCCGCCCGGTCCGCCTCCGCGAAAGGACGCTCGCCGCGGGGAGCGTGAGGGGGCCGGAAGCGGCCGGCGTCACCTCGAAAACGCCGGCCGGGACCGTGTAGAGCCTGCTCTTGCCCACGGCGAGGAAGCTGGTCGAGGCGACTCCGGAGGCGGCGACGAAGAGACCGGACGGCGGCACGAGGCGAATCCCGTCGATCGGGATGGCGCTCGGCTCGCTCACGACCTCGAGGACCGCGGGAAAGGTCTCGCCCGCGAAGAGAGGACCCCGCGGCACCTTCCAGCGCGCGACGAGCGGGATCGTGATCGCGCCGCGCGTCGGGTATCCGACCGAGAGGATAAACGGCACGGTCCGCGCGCTGTGCGCTCCCGAGCGGATCGTGATCCCGGGCATCGCGAAGCGGCCGGGCTCGGTCGGACTGACGGTGTAGGCAACGCGCGCCTCGGCTCTCGACGGATCCCGGAGGTCGACGTAGGGCCGGATGTCGGGACCCTCCTCGAGCTCGATCGACTCGGGAAGCGGCGGGAGCTCGGCGCTCACCGAGGAGACGTCGGCGCAATCGAAGGTGACGGCAAGCGTCACGGAGCTTCCGACCGGAGCCGGGTTCGGCCGCGCCTCCACCGCAAGCGCCTGGCAGTGGGCGAGGAGCGGGGAGCCGAGAAACAGAGCGACGACAATCTCGAGGCGCGCCGGGAACGGAGTCGCTCTCACCAGTCCTCCGCGGCGGGCGGGGACGGGGCGCTCGCCGCTGCCTTCCACCGCTGGTCCTCCTTGTCGCGGACGAACTGAAGCTCCCGGTCCGCCTTGCGATCCCCTCGCGAGGAGGCGACGGGGATCGGCGCGCCCGGTCCCCCCGGCGCCGGCCGCGCGCTCATCTTCTCGTAGGAAAGCTCGAGATTTCGCTTCGCGTCGATGTCGCCGGGGACGGTCTCGACCACCCGCCTGAAATCCTCGTAGGCGTCGCGATACCGTCCGAGCTCGAAGGCGAAGATCCCTTCGTTGAAAAGCGCGCTCGCCCTGAGCCCGGAGTCGGACGAGCTCGCCGCCGCCGCCCACTGCGCGCCCGCCGCCTCGCCCTCACCGAGGGAATGATAGACGTTTCCGATATCGTAGGCAATGTAGCCGGCGTCGGGCCGGTCGTGCTCCGCCTCGAGGTAGTCGATGTTCGCCTCCTGGTAGTCTCCGCGCTCGTAGGCGTAGTTTCCGGCCGCGACGCGGTAGTAGGCCGCCGCCTTCGAGCACGAGCACAGGAGCGCCGCGGCGAGCGCGAGCGCGCAGAGCGCGCGTGCCGTCTTCACGGCGTGTCCTTCCACCGCACCCCTCGTATCCCGATGAAGATCGCGAGGCACACGAGCGCCGCGAGGAGAAGGCCGCCGTACTGGTCCCTCGCCTCGAAGCGGAAAGCGCCGCCGATGCCGCTCCCCCGCGAGCGGTCGGCGAGCTCGGTCAGCTTCGTGAGGAGGAGCGGATCGTCGAGCGAGTAGACCTCGCCGCCGCTCATCGCGGCGATCCGGTCGAGCACCGGCTCCTCGAGCCGGGTGATGACGCGCTCGCCTGAACGGTCGGTTACGTACCTCCCGGCGCCGAGCGGGATCGGCCCGCCGCTCTCGGTCCCCGAGGCGATGGGGTAGATCTGGATCGAGAGGCCCATCGCGCGCCGGGCCGCCGTCTCGGGCGTCCCCGAGAGGGAGCCGCCGTCGGTGAACAGGAGGATGATCTTCCGGTTCGCGTCCTTCACCGCCTCGAGGGAGTCGATCGCGGCGTCGAGCCCCTTCTCGATGTCGGTTCCGGGGACCGAGATGAGCCCGGGGCCTGCGGCGTCGAGGAACGCGGAGATCTCCTGGGTGTCCTCCGTGAGCGGGATGACGGGAACGCCTGCGCCCTTGAAGATCGCGACGCAGAAGCGGTCCTGCCGCGCGCGGTCGAGAAGCCCCTTCGCGACGCTCTCGGCCCTCTGGAGGCGCGAGGGAAAGACGTCCTCGGCGAGCATGCTCCGCGAGACGTCGAGCGCGATCGCCACGTCGGTGCCGAGGTAGCGCTCGCTCACCGGGTAGCGCCCCCAGGAGAGATCGGCGAGCGCGAGAACCGAGAGGACGAAGAAGAGGAGGAAGGCGAGCGCCGAGAAAAACCACTTCACGAGGAAGGTGTTGAGGAAGCGGCCCTCGCGCCAGCGGCCGCCGAGGAGCGCGAGCGTCCGTCTCCCCGCGCGATAGCGCCGCCACATCACGAGCGCGATCGGGACGGCGAGGAGAAGGCACCACAGCGCCTGCGCCGAGCCGCTCACGCGAGCACCTCCCGCAGAAGGACCTTCCGCACGAGGAAGTCGCAGAGCACGAAGGCGAGCCCGACCAGGATGAAGCTCCGGTGGATCGGCGCGGAGCTCCGGCGGACGGTGACCCGCTTCTCGACGGTCTCCATCGAGTCGATGGCTCCGAGGATGCTCTGGAAGGACTGCGCGCTGCGGGCGCTGAAGTACCTTCCGTCGGTGGCGTCGGCGATGCTCTCGAGGAGGCGCTTGTCGTAGGCGTCGCGCACGACGCCCAGGTACCGCTTGCCGGTCTCGGGGTCGGTGTAATTGATCTGCGACTCGCCGCTCGAGCCGATCCCGATCGCGTAGATGCGGATGCCGAAGCGCGCGGCGATTCGCGCCGCCTCCTCGGGCTGGATCTCCCCCGCGTTGTTCTCGCCGTCGGTGAGGAGAACGATGACCTTCTCCTTCGCGCTGCTCGACCTCAGCTGGTAGACCGCGACGGCGATGCCCACGCCGATCGCCGTTCCGTTTCCGAGGGTTCCCGGCACGAGCGAGGCGAGCGCCCGGTAGAAGGCGCCGTAGTCGAGGGTGGGCGGAACCCGAAGCAGCGCGTCCTTCGCGAAGCTCACGAGCCCGACCGGGTCGTTCTCCCTGCGCTTCACGAAGTCCTCGATCACGCTCTTCGCCGCGGCGTAGCGTGTCGTCTGATCGAAATCCCGCGCGAACATGCTCGGCGACTCGTCGAGGACGAACATGATGTCGACGCCGCGAGAGAGATAGATCCGCTCGCGGGTGGTGTTGACCGGCCCCGCGAGCGCGACGACGAGGAGGGCGACTCCGATCCAGAAGCAGAAGCTCGAGACGGCGAGAAGCAGCCGGAGCGGGCCGGAGGCGGGCGAGAAGCTCGCGCCCTGCCACACCGAGAACGAGAAGGGAATCCGGCCTCCGCGCCCCCTTCGGAAGTGGCGGAAATGAATCGCCACGGGAAGGAGGAGGAGGAGCGGGAGGAAGCCGGGGCTCTCAAAGCTGAGCATCGCGCGCCTCGGCGGGGCGGGAAGGACGGCGCGCGGCCGTCCTCGAGAGCCGCGCGGCCTCGCGCTCGGCGCGCTTTCGCGCCTCGATGGCCCCGACGGCCGTCTCGACGGCCTCGAGATCGCGCGCGAGGGAATCCCCGCCCGCCTCCAGGCCCGCGAACTTGACCTTCTCGGCGAACGTCACCACCTCGGGCAGGCGCTCGACGGGGCCGCCCGCTCCCGGCGCGAGGGCGCCCAGGAGAAGCGGTCCGAGCTCGCGCGCCGTCGCGGTGAGGAAGTCGCGATGGACCCGCGCGGTGAGATAGAGCCTAAGCTCGTCGCAGAGCAGGATGTAGAAGCCGCGCGGATCCCGGTAGCCTTCCGAGCGGGCGAGCCGCTCGAGCACGGCGCCGAAGCGCCTCCAGGGGCGCTCGAACTCCCGCCGCTCGCGGAAGCGGCGGGAGAGGCCGCGGCCCGCGCGGACGGAAAGGTACAGGAGCGGGGGAACGCCGAAGACGACGCCGATGAGGAGCGCGAGCGCGAGCCCCGTTCCGGGAAGGAAAAGCTGCCCTTTCGGCTCGCTCAGGCCCGGTCGGCCGCCCGAGGCGAGAGAGGTCGCCTCCACCGAGAGCGCGCCGAGCGTGATGCCGCCGAGCCGAATCGGCGGGAGAGCGCGCCTGCCGGGGGCGTAGACCTCGAGAAAGATGCTGACCTCGGTGCCGTCGGGGCCCTTCCTCACGTCCACCTCATCGATGTGGACCCAGCGGTCCAGGGGGAGCGAGTCGGGAGCGTGCACGTCGACCCCCCTTGCCGGCTGGATCGTCACGCGAAGCTCGACGCGGTCGCCGACGTAGAAGGTCGGCGGAAGCACGAGGCTCCGGATCACGACGTAGCCTGCCGGCGCCGCGAAGAGAGCCTCGGCCGGAAGGAGCACGGCGAGCAGAACGAACGGCGCCCTCCTCATCTGCCGCTCCGCCGTTTGTCGAAGAACTCGATCAGCGCGAGCGCCGGGTCGTCGCCGGTGTCGATCCTCAGGAGATCGATGCCGCGTCGGGCGAAGCCCTCTTCCCACATCAGGCGGTTCGCGGTCCCGTAGGAGCGGTAGGCGTCGCGAAAGCCCTTCGAGCTCCCCATTCCGACGACCACGGCGCCGCTCTCGACGTCCTCGATCTCGACGAGCCCGCTTGAGGGAAACTCGGCGTCGAGGGGATCGGAGAGCATCGCCGCGATGACGTCGTGCTTGCGGGCGAGGAGCAGGAGCTCCTTCCAGACCACCGGCGTTTTGAAGTCGGAGATCACGACGCAGATCCCCCGCCGTTTCATGGACTCGAGCACGGCGCGGATCGCCTTCGGCAGGTCCGATCCGCGTCCGCGCGGGCGGAGCGTGAGGAGATCGTGGACGAGCCGCGCGGCGTGCTTCTTGCCCTTTCGCGGCGGCACCCACCGCTCGATCCGGTCGGTGAAGAAGAGCGCTCCGACGCGGTCGTTGTTCTGGACCGCCGCGACGCACAAAAGCCCTCCGACGAGGGAGGCGAGCTCGCGCTTGCTCGCCGACGAGCCCCACCGGAGCGAGGCGGAGACGTCGACGACGAGGAAAAGAATGAGCTCGCGCTCCTCGCGGAAGACCTTCGTGTGCAGGCTCCCGAGCCTCGAGCTCACGTTCCAGTCGATCAGCCGGGCGTCGTCGCCCTCGACGTACTCCCTGACCTCGTCGAACTCGATCCCGGTGCCGTGGAAAACCGAACGGTAGTTCCCCGACAGGATGCCTTCGACGAGCTTCGAGGAGACAAGGTGGAGGTTCTTTACGCTGCGAAAAAACCTGCGCGGCTCCATGCTCAGGGGACCGGCACGGTCTGGAGGATGCGCCGGATGACCTCGTCGGCGCTCAGCTCCTCCGACTCCGCCTCGTAGGAGAGGATGACCCGGTGGCGAAGAACGCTCGGCGCCACGTCCTTCACGTCGTCGGGAAGAACGTAGCCGCGGCCGTCGAAGAGCGCGCGCACCTTCGCGCAGCGGTAGAGATAGATCGACGCCCTCGTCGAGGCGCCGTACTCGACGTAGCGCGCGAAGGAGTGTTCGGAGCGGTTGCGCTCGCGCGAGGCCGCGACGATGCCGACGATGTACTCCTCGATCCGCTCGTCGACCTTGACCCCGGAAACGACCGCCTGGAGCTCCGCGAGGTGCCCGGGCGTGAGGAGTCGCCGGACCGGGATCTCCCGTTCGACGCCCATGCGCCTGAGGACTGCGAGCTCGCCCTCCCTGTCCGGGTAGGTGACGAGGATTTTCATGAGGAAGCGATCGAGCTGCGCCTCCGGAAGCTGGTAGGTGCCCTCGTGCTCGATCGGATTCTGCGTCGCGAGCACGAAGAACGGCGCCTCGAGCGGGAAGGTCGTCTCGCCGATCGTGACCTGCCGCTCCTGCATCGCCTCGAGCAGCGCCGACTGGACCTTCGCCGGAGCGCGGTTGATCTCGTCGGCAAGCACGATATTGGCGAAGATCGGGCCCTTCCTCGCGACGAACTCCCCGGTCTGCTGGCGGTAGATCATCGTGCCGATGAGATCGGCGGGAAGCAGGTCCGGCGTGAACTGAATGCGCTTGAACTGCGCGTCCAGCACCTCCGCGAGCGTCTTGACCGCGAGCGTCTTCGCGAGTCCCGGCACGCCCTCGATGAGCGCGTGGCCGCCCGCGAGGAGCGCCATGAGGAGCCCGTCCACCATGGCGCTCTGTCCGACGACGCGCCTGCCGATCTCCGAGCGCGCCTCCTCGATGTCCCTGCGCGCCCGCTCGATCCGCTCCTCCGATTGCTCAGCGTCCATTTTCTTCCTTTTCTCTTCCTCACCATGAGGGGGCCGGGAGGCCGAAAAGCGCCCGCCCTACGTCCGGTAGTCGGCGTTCTCCCGGACGTAATCGTCGGACAGGTCGCTTCCGATCACGCGGCCCTGACCGCTCCCCGCGCCGAGATCGACGACGATGTCCACCGTGCGGTCGTGCTCCGGATAGCCCTTGATCTTCGGATTGAGCTGCGCCTCCTTGAGCAACCGCGCGAGGCGCTCCTCGGTCGAGGCGTCGAGATGGAACCGTCCCTCGGAGAAGATGACCTCGTCGCCGAGGCGAACGCGGACCTTCGCGGGGTTGAAAGCCTCGCCGCGGTTACCGAGGTAGTCGCCGATGGCGGAGACGATCCTCCCGACGTTCGGGTCGTTGCCGAAGACCGCGGTCTTCACGAGGGGCGAGTTGAGGATCGCCTTGCCGAGATCGACCGCGATGGCGTCGCTCGGCGCGCCGCCGACCGCGACCCGGATGACGTGGCTCGTGCCCTCGCCGTTTCGCACGAGATCCTCCGCGAGCGCCGCGCACACGGTCGCGAGCCCCTCCTCGAATTGCCGCGGCGAGACCGCGCGGCGCTTTCGCGAGCTGAAGGCGAGCACGGTGTCGCTCGTGCTCTGATCCCCGTCGATCGAGATACGGTTGAAGGTCCTGCCGGCCACCTTGGAGAGGGTCTCCTGGAGCTCCTGCCGCTTGATCTCGAGGTCGGTCGCGACGAACGCGAGCATGGTCGCCATGTTCGGCTCGATCATGCCGGCGCCCTTCGCCACCGCGACGATGCGCCCCTCGCCGAGCGCGGCCGAGCGCACCTTTGGATAGCGGTCGGTCGTCATGATCGCGCTCGCGACGCCGAGCAGGGAGTCGCTTCGAGCCGAAGACACGAGCGCGGGGATGCTCTCCTCCATCTCGCGGACCGGAAGCTTCCACCCGATGATGCCGGTCGAGCAGGAAAAGTAGTCGTCGGCGTCGCCGCCTGCCGCTTCCGCGAGACGGGCGAGGAGGCGCTCGACGTCCTTTTCGCCGTCCGGCGCGCAGACGTTCGCCACTTTGTTGTTGACGATCACGCCGCGGCTGAAGGGCATCGTCAAGCGCTTCCGCCCGACGATCACCGGATAGCCGGGGAAGGCATTTCGCGTAAAGACGCCCGCGAACGACGGGGTCGGCTCGTCGAGGACGAGGAGCGACAGGTTCATCGCGTAGGCGCCGCGCGAGGCCCGCTCGGCGGCGACGAAGCTCAAGGTCGCCGTGCCGGCGCGAAAGCCTTCCGGAAGCGCGGCGCGCGCCGTGAGCGTGGCGCCGTAGTCTTCGGGCGACGTGTACGATTCCATCGGTCCTTTATACCGCGCCCGCCATGCCGTATCAAGTGCGGCGGTTTCCCGTGCGCCCCTGGCGGTGACGCGCGGAGTGTTCCCCTCTATAATAACACCCGAGGCGGCTTTCGCCGCCATCGGACGCCCGGGGAGCGCGCATGGGAACGGCGAACTATCACACGCATTGCGATCTCGACGACGGCGCCGGCCGGCCCCGCGAATACGTCACCCGCGCCCGCGAGCTCGGCTTCGCGGCGATCGGCTTTTCCTGCCACTCGCCCCTGCCCTTTCCGTGCGACTGGGTCTTGAGCGAGCGGAGCTTCGCGGAGTACCGCTCGGAGATCGGCCGGCTCAAGGGGGAAGGCTCGCTCCCGGAGGTCTACCTTGCCCTCGAGGTCGACTACCTCCGCGGCGTCTGGGGCCCCCGCGCCCCCGAGGTCGCCTCCTACGGGCTCGACTACTGCGTGGGGTCCGTGCACTTCATCGACATCCCGGCCACCGGCGAGCACGTCGCGATCGACGGGTCGGCCGAGGAGTTCGCCCGCTGTCTCGCGGAGGGCTTCGGAGGCGACGTCCGGAGCATGGTGCGGGAATACTACGAGCTGGTGCGGGAGATGGCCCGCCACAGCACTCCCGACGTGATCGGACACATCGACGTCATCAAGAAGAACAATCCGGGATCCCGGTACTTCTCCGAAGAGGAGGACTGGTACCGCGCCGAGCTCCGCGAGACGATCGAGACGGTCGCCGCCTCGGGGGCGATCCTCGAGGTCAACACCGGCGGCCTCGCGCGCGGCCGCACCGACTCGGTCTACCCGAGCCCGTGGATCCTCCCCGAGTGCCTGAGGCTCGACATTCCCGTGCAGATCAACTCCGACGCCCACCGGCCGGAGAAGCTCGACTTCTACTTCGCCGAGGCGCGGGCGCTCCTCCGCGAGGCGGGCTACCGAAAACAGGCGATGCTGATCGGGGGCGCGTGGCGGGCGGAGGAGCTGTGAGGGAGCGCACCGCGACCGTCGGAGCCGGCGGCCGATGAAGGACAGGATCCTCATCGTCTGCGCCGACGAGATGCTCGGCGGGAGCCTCGCCGGCGCCTTCGAGCAGGCCGGCTACAGCCCGCACCGCGCGGCCGACGGCAAGGGGGCGATCGAGTGCCTGTCGAGCCGCGGCATCAGGACGGTCGTGCTCGATGCGGCGCTCCGGGGCGAGGCGGCGGAGGACCCCCTCGAGAGCATCACCGCCCGGCACCCGGAGGTGCCGGTCGTCGTGCTGACCGCAGGCGAGAGCGAAGAGAGGAGCGCCGTCGCCCGCGGAGCGTACGACTGCGCGGGGAAGCCCCCGGACTTCGGGAGGCTGTCCCGCGTGGTCGCGAACTCGGTGAAGCTCGCGGTCCTCGCTGAGGCGGCCGCCAAGGCGAGCGGGCGCATCCGGGAGCTCCGGCCGAGGATCGTCGCCGCCTGCAAGAAGATGATCGAGCTCCTCGCGCGGGCCGAGAAGATCGCCTCGGGCGATCAGCCGGTCCTCATCGCGGGCGAGCGGGGCACGGGCAAGGAGCTTCTCGCGCGGTTCATCCACGACGCGTCGAGACGCGCCGCCTACGGCCTGCTCAAGCTCGACCCCGGCGGGCTTGAGGAGCATCACCTCAACGCGAGGCTCTTCGGACGCGACAAGGGCCTCTTCACCGGCGTCGACGCTCGCTCCGCCGGCCTGTTCGTGCAGGCCGACGGCGGCACGCTCCTCATCGAAGAGATCGGCTCCATGCCCTTGAGCGCCCAGGCGAGGGTCCTGCGCGCGCTCAAGGGGAGCGAGGTCCGGAGGATCGGCGGAGGAGAGACGGTCTGGGTCGATACGCGCGTAATCGCCTCCACGTCGAGGAGGATCCCCGAGCTCGTCGCGAAGGGGCTTTTCCGCGAGGATCTCTACTACCGCCTGAACTCGGCGATGCTCAGCGTCCCGCCCCTTCGGGAGAGGAAGGAGGACATCCCCCTCCTCATAGACCACTTCGTGACGATGTTCAGCCAGGCCCAGGGCGTCGCGCCGAAGTCCGTCAGCCCCGGCGCGCGGGAGCTCCTCTCGAGCAACCCGTGGCCCGACAACGTCCGCGGGCTACGGAACGCGATCAACTACGCGACCGCCGTCTGCGCGGGGGACACGATCCGCATCGAGGACCTCCCGCCGGGCTGCAACGGGGTCCGCCGCGCCGAGGCCGTCCAGGGGCCGATCGAGGAGTCCGAGCGGAGCGTCATCATCAGGACGCTCCAGAAGGTCGGCTACAACAAGAAGGAAGCGGCGGAGATCCTGAAGATCAGCCGCAAGACCCTCTACAACAAGATCGAGTACTACGGCATCGCCGCCTCGCGGACGACTGCCGACTGAGCCGTCCCCTCCCGACCGTCGTGTCGCCTTCGACGATGCGACGGGAGACGATCGGGGACCGACCGGAACTATGGACGTGATCGCCTGATCCCGCAAATCGGAGCGCGCCGCGTACGGACCGCTCGGGCCCGTTGCAGGGTAGCCGATCGAGAAAAGCACACGTCGGGCGAGTGAGGAAACGTCAAGGCCAAGCAAGGACCGGGCCCCCGGCAAGGCACGACGTGGCCATCTCCTCGATGGAGCGCTGTGTCGGTGAAGGAGGGCGCGATCAAAGATACTCTGCGGAGCCGTTTCCTCAACCATTCCCTCGCCGCCGTGCGTATATCGCCAATTCGCTCGGGGTTTTTGCAGTCGCCTCAGGTGATATTTCTAGCGTGGTCATTGCAGCCGGCACGATCGACCCGACATAAACGTCTGGGATCCTCCGTGGCGGTCCGTCAAACCGCTCCCTCGCCTTTTCAAGATCAAATTTTCGAGAAACGTTTCCGATAGGCTCCCTCCGTGCGCTGAAGCGTGGAACGTGCTCTCCGTGCGTCGCGCCTATCCTCCGTTTCATGACGTGGCGCCCTCGGTCCAGCTCCGGAGCGTTCATGCGGAATGGTGAATCGGTTGAATGCTCTTCAGATCAAGGGAAAGCTCATGACGACGATTACGTATGTCGATCTCGTTCTGTAAATTCAGCCAAAATCGCTCGCTCGTTCCGAAACAGCGAGAAAAGCGAAGCGCCATGTCCACCGTTAACCGGCGCCTATCGTGAATAATATCAAGGATTGAGCTCGCGGCAACATGGAGCTCCTTGGCAAGACGATAGGGGGTCATGCCGAACGGCTCGAGAAACTCCTCGGTCAGGATACCGCCAACGGTGGGCGTAGGTATTCGCTCATCACGATTCTTTTTGTCAACTTTCATTTCAGATCCTCTCTCAGTGATAATCCTCAATACCAACGTCGGTCGCATTTCCGTCTCGGAAGCGGAAGCATAGAGGCCACTGTCGGTTGATGCGAATTGATAGCTCCCCGGATCTACTTCCTTTCAGCCGAATCTAAGAGCAGAAGCTTCGTGAGCGCTCGCGACTGAATGTCCGGAGGAAGCCTTTTCGATATCAACTGGGCACATATCCTCTCGGTCTCCCGGTCTTTGAATGACCGTATCACCCCCGATACGTATCTACCCTGCAGATACATCTGTCAAGCAGATATATGGAGAGCACGGACGATCGCCGTGACGAGCGGACGGCGGATGCCGCTTGAGGCCGAAATTTCGCGAATGCGACCGTGCGGCATCGTCTAGAGGAAGGGAGGCCGCGTTGCGTACGCCGCAGACGGCGACCGCCTCGGGCTCACGCTCCCTCATGTCCCCAGGAGCGCAGTATCCGAACGACTCGTGGGACGCCGCCTGTTTGCGAAGGGTACTCCCTCGCGTCGATCGCGGAGAAAAAGCTCGAAATCCTCTCGATCGGGAGCCGGTCATCCGGAGCGGACCGAATAGAAAGCGAAGCCTGAGCTCCGCATTCCGCGGACGGCGACCGAAGATCCTCACGGTGAACTGGACCGTCGTCCGTACTCGGGCCCGCTGCGGACCGAACGCCTCCTCCTTCCGCCTATCGACCCGCGTGGCATGAGGACTGTCGCGGAAGCCAGACTGCGCGACGCGTCGCCATGCGCTACACTGTCGGGAGGGCGTTTGAGCCGCGCCTCTATCCCGCGACGGCTTCGGCACACCGAAGGGACGTGTCTCGGGGGAAAGGCCTTCAGCGCGAGGAGCGCTTGAACGGATGAGCTTTTGGAATATCGCGTACGAGACGAACAACGTGCCGTGGGACCCCGGGCCGTTCGACGGCCATCTCCCGGGCGTCCTCGATCGGCACCGAGTCGGCCCGTGCAGGGTGGTCGATCTCGGCTGCGGCGCGGGCGGAAGTCTCGTCATGCTCTCGCGGCGCGGCTTCGCGTGCACGGGCATCGACTCGGCGCCCGCGGCGCTCCGGATCGCGGCCGAGAAGGCCCGCGAGCAGGGCGCCTCGTGCACGTGGCTCGTCGGGAGCTTCCCCGAGGATTTCCCGAAGTCGAAGCTTCCCGACGGATGTTTCGACCTCGCGATCGACCGCGGCTGGTTCCACCTCTTCACCGGTCGTGCGGAGCGGGAGCGTGTCCTTGCGGGAATAGCGCGGATCCTCGCGCCCGGCGGGCTCTGGTACAGCCTCGTCGCGGCGCCGGGCGGCAAGAGGGGCTTCGTCGGACCGCCCCGCTGGAAGGAGCCTGAGCTCCGCCGCGCGCTTGAGGACCGCTTCGAGATCCTGGAGCTCGAAAAGTCCGTCTTTACGCCGGGCGAGTCCGGCTCGATGCCGGCCTGGATTTGCGTGATGCGCCGCCCGTGAGACCTGTGCTCTTCCTGAACGCGCGTGCGGGGACCCGTTCCGCGCGAAGGAAGCGGCGACGGACGGAACGGAGAAGCAGCTCTCAAGGCCGCGGAGGCGCTTGAGGCTTTCCTCCCTCTTCCAGCGGGGATCTCACTGACCGACTCGGGATCCGTCTTGTCCATGGCGTCGCGTAACATCCCGACATCGGCGGACGCATAAATAGCGGTGACGTTCACGCTGACGTGTCCGAGAGACTCAGCGACATACGTAAGAAAGAGGCATCTCTGCCTTGTAGAGATCCGTCGCCCGCGTGTGGAGTATACTGAGTTCGGTAGGTACGGACGGATGAAGTACGAGGCGGAAGGGGAAACGATGAGAGAGACGAGAACGTACAGCGCCGAGGTGGTGAAGATGGTGTTGGAGCAAGGGCTCAGTCATCGGGAGGTGGGACGACGTTGTCGATCCCGACGGGGAGCATCGCGAACTGGGTGAGCGCGGCGAAGGGGCAGCGGATAGCCGGGGATCCCGGGGAGCCGACGGTGGGCGAGCTGGCGGCGGAGAACGCGAAGCTGCGGAAGGTCAAGGCGACAGCGCAGTACGAGGTGTAGAATCCTAAGGAAGAAAAGCGTACGAGGTTTCGGCGGAGAACCTAGGCTACGATGTCACGAGCCTTCACCTCCGCTCTAGAGAGCTCCGCCTCATTGAAGTGAAGGGCATCGGCGCAGCTGCCGGCACGATCGTGCTCACACCGAATGAGCGAAGGGTGGCGGAAGACCGCTGAGACTGCTACTGGCTCTACATCGTGACAACCTGTGATTCGTTCCCTACGCTTCAGGAGCTGGTCCGCGATCCTGCCAAGTTCGATTGGTATGAGGTAACGAAGGTGGCACACTACTATCTGTCAGTCGATGCAATGACCAAACCCATGCAGGTCCACGAGAGCGAACCCGATTATCAGGCAGGAGAACCTGCTCCTAGAGGCGCGTTATGACCGACGCCGCAAAAGCAGCGGAGACGACCCTCCTCGACGATCTTGTGCGCCGGATTGTTCAGGCCGCTCGCCCTGACCGAATCGTGCTTTTCGGCTCGGCCGCGCGCGGGGAGTTGACCGCGAATAGCGATCTCGATGTGCTCGTCATCAAGGCGGGTGTGTACCATCGTGGGAATCTCACCG
>JASHNV010000018.1 GCA_030041455.1 Spirochaetia bacterium | reverse complement strand
ATAGTAGCCTTCAAGGATACCGGCAACCAGTATGGCCGCGCGCTGCGTCCGTCCCAGCTTCGGCAGGTCCTCGTCGATCGCGCCCCGTAGGGACTCTCGGAGCTCGCCGAGGGTGCGGCGGGCCTTGTCGATGTCGGAGACCAGGACTGCGGTCCGATCATCCTCGCTCATAGACGAGCTTTCCCTCCTGCCTGATGCCCGCTGCGTAGACCGGGTGAATGCGTTCAAGTTCCACGAGATCGACCGGAAAATCGGTGAGACGTTCGGCGCCAGCCGCCGCATGAAGGCCGGCCAACGGATCGTCGAGCCCCTCGATCGCCACGTCGATGTCGGAGATCTCGCTGAATCGCTCGGTACGAAGGAGGGATCCCCATTGATAGATGCGGAGCGGACGAAAATCTCGCACGAGATACTCGACGATCCGGTCGAAATCCCGCTGCGCCTGCTCGCGGCGAGCATCGAGGAGCGCCTTGCGGCGGGCTTCCCGCCGCGCAAGAGAGGCGCGGGCTGCGACAACGTCAAAATCCTTCATTCTTGAATGTCTCCACCGGATGAAGAGCGTTCCATTGTGGCGCTGTCGGCGCGCAAAAGAGCGGCCGGCATTAGATCGCGCTCGCGCTTTCCTGGCGCTCTCCGATGCTTCGACTCACGACCTCTTGCAGAATGGCGACGTTCGGCGCCCGGGTCGGCTCCCGAGGATCTTCGGCATAGCTCTCGGAGAACAGGAGAAACTTCCCCTCCTCCGCGTCGAGCCGCACGCGGCTCGAACCTTGATCCGGCTCCTCCTCGGTTTGGTACGCGATGCCGTATGCTCCGCACGCGTGCTCCACGATGAAGTCCAAGTCGCTTGAGCCCACGAGCACCACGACACGGAAGCCGCGTCCCTTGACCTCGTGGACAAACTGTTCGATCGCCTCGCGATAATACACGACGTTCTTGATGGTTCGCTTGAAATAGCGGTAGCTGCGCCGGGTGATCTGCTCGATTCCCTCGGAAGAGACGGCATACCGGATATTCCGGTTGTTCACTTTCCGAATCGTAAGCCATCCCTTTTGGACGAGGCGCTTCACGATCGCGTTCGTCATCCCGAGAGACAGCCCCGCGATGCGGGCTAGGTCGCGCTGGCGAACGTGGTCCGATCGCGAGTAGATATTCTCGAGAACTTTCAGTTCATGTTCCGATGCGTCCATTTCAGTCATTTCATCCGTCTCGTCATTGTGTCGGCCGTACACGCGAAGAATTCCGTCCCGAGCAGCCCACATATTCCGATATCCGTCCCATTCCGTCCTTTATGACGCGCGGCGCCGTGCTACCGTTGCCCGACGGAAGTCCCGTCGCACCATCGCGCCCGAGCGGACGCTACGATATCAGAAGGGGCTCGTGACTCTCCCGATCCCGCGCTCGGACGCAATCGTCGACCGCGGATTCACGCCGAGAGGCGCCCGGATTGATCCCCGCGTCTTCACCCCGGGCCTCTGGAAGCTTTGCAAGAGCCATGCCATTCGACTGGAGCCGCGAATGCGAGGGCCGCGAATCTCGAAGGCGCGGCGCTTTCCCTTGCGGCAAAAGCGCAGGAGCCGAACAGACGGCCTACGAGGCTGTGCCCGAGGTCATGCGATGCAAACGGCCAGTGCTCGGAAGCGGTCCGGACCACCGTCGGCATTTCCGAAGGAGCGGGACCGCCATCTCAAACGAGAGCGCGGATCACGGTCGATGAGGAGCTTGAGGCAGACCTTTTGCCGCCACGTTGCAACGATATCGAGGAAATCCGCCTCACCTTCGCGAAAGGCCGCCGAAGCTCGCTCTTTCTTGAATCGGTGAATATGTGGGCTGACGCAATCCTCGACCGGCCACGGGAACCCGCAGGTGAAGGGTTATTGTTCAGCGATTGAACAGTATATCACATGATCCGGGAAAATCAACACGCCACCGCGGGGTGCAATTCTCCGCCGCGGCACCACGACGGGGGATCGGGAGAACTTTGTGAAATTGTAAGGCGGACCGACGGGCGAAGGAGACCTATTCGCCGAGCGCCTCGAGATCGGCACGGTCCTTCGCTCTCCCCGACGCACGCTTGTTCCGAACGAGATCGTCGCGTCCAATGAAGTTCGCCATGACGCCGTCCATTTCGGCAGGTACCGCCACAATCTCCTCCCACGCAACCCCGTCGATTGACGTCAGGAGATCGATTCGCAGTGGGGGCACGCCGATTTGAAAGACGCGCTCCTCGACCGCAAAATCCTTGGGGTTCACGTCGGCGGCCGGGAATCCGAAGTCCTTGAGAGCATCGACGACACGCTGCGCGTTTTCCTCGCTGGGATTGACGAAGAAGTCGATGTCGCCGGTAAAACGCGGGGCGCCGTGGAACGCGAGCGCGTAACCTCCGACGACGACGTACTCAACGGCGCGGGCGTTGAGTACGTCGATAAACTCGCGAAAGTCCTTCGGAATAGTCACCGTAAACCTGTCTTCGCAGGAACTCAACCGCCGCCAAACGCTCCACCGGCGGTCGTGATAGCCAATAGAGCCTGTCCGCCTCCGAAAGGCTCGTGTCGTGGAGATTGAACTTACCAAGCACCCGAAGGATCACCGTTACCTCTTAATCCGACTATAGTCCTCGCGCCGACCGGAAGTCTATCTTCGGGGCTGCTTCCCGGCAGTCCCCCGGGAGGCGGAAAAGACGGGCCCGGAACGACAGGGCACCGGGGTTCGCCCGGGGGATCCTGGCCAGCATAGCGTCCAGAAACAATTCGGATGCTATGGATACCCATTCAATCTCAAAAAAACGTCGGACTACAACGCGGCAATCGGGTCGGGCCGCCTGTCTCCAGGAGAGTTCAAAGGCCGTCATTCTTGGAGCGCGCCGCCGCATTGCCAACGAGGATTCTTATCCGTCCTTGAGCGGGGCTTGATTCCTATCTTTCCGCCTCCTTCTTCCGTCCTCTCGTCGCCGCAGGGCGACACAATCTCCCGACGGGCAAGCTCAGGAAAACAAAACGTCCGACGCTACTGCCTCTCCCGCCGGTAGACCCAGACCGTTTCTCGACGGAGCGTCGCCGTGAAGCGGTCTTCGGCATCGGCCGCCTTGTCCCATTCATCCCGGGTGAAGACCAGAAGGTCGACCGGGACCGGGAGCTTGGTGGTTTTCCACTCGATCGAACGGCGCATTTTCGGAAGAGCGCTTCGCTCGACGACGAGGACGACGTCGAGGTCGCTTCCGACCCCCTCCTCGCCCCTGGCGTAAGAGCCGAAATAGCCCGCCTGAAGAAGGTCGGGCCGCCCAAGCGCGGCGTCTTGAGACCACGAGGAGAGGGCGCTCTCAACCTGCTCCCTCCGAGGCCAGACGAGCACGGACGAACGCAAGGATTTCACCGGCATAACGAATCGCCTCCTCGCTCTGCAGCTTTCCGTAGTGGCGGTAGGGCGCCCCCTCATCGTGCCCGTTGGGGTATCGGGCGGGAATGTAGTAGCCGTCGAGAACTCTCGCCTTGTCGACGAGCTCCTCGGGAACCTCGAGGGGAAGCTCCTCGAGGAGGCGCGCGACGACGTGCCCCCACGCTTCCTGCATGTGCTTCAGGTGAAGCGCTTTGACCGCGAGCTCCGCGGCCTGCTGGGCGGCGAAGCAGGCCCACTCGTGACGCCGTTCCTCTTTGGAGGAGAGCGCCTGCGCGAGGTTGCGATCCGCCTGCTCGATCCAGTCGCCTGATCTGTCCGCCATTTCGACACTGTCCCTTGAAATGGAGGCGGCCCGCTCTGCGCCTCCGTTCGGTCAGCCGACCGCCTTCTGAAGCTCAGCCGTCCGGTCGCTCTTCTCCCAGCTGAAGGCCTCGCGGCCGAAATGGCCGTAGGCGGCGGTCTGCTGGTAGATGGGCTTCTTGAGGTCGAGCGCCCGGATGATCCCCGCGGGGGTCAGGTCGAAGACCTTCCCGATCGCCTGCTCGATCCTCGCCTCCGGCACCTTGGCGGTGCCGTAGCCGTCGACGTTGACCGAGATCGGGAAGGGGACGCCGATCGCGTAGGCGAGCTGGATCTCGCAGCGGTCGCAGAGGCCCGCGGCAACGACGTTCCTCGCGACGTAGCGAGCCATGTAGGAGGCCGAGCGGTCGACCTTGCTCGGATCCTTCCCGCTGTAGGCGCCGCCGCCGTGGCGCCCCATGCCGCCGTAGCTGTCGACAATGATCTTTCGCCCGGTGAGGCCGGTGTCGCCCTGGGGCCCGCCGATCACGAAGCGCCCGGTCGGATTGATGAAGTACTTCGTGTCCCGGTCGAGGAGGCCGGTGGCCGCGAGGACCGGCTCGA
>JASHNV010000131.1 GCA_030041455.1 Spirochaetia bacterium | reverse complement strand
GCGCGCCGATCTGCCTCCTGAAGGCGCCTACCGCCTCCCCGCGCGTCGCCGTCCCGAAGGGAGCGATGCGCCGGCCGAGCGGGCCGACGGATCCCGCGACGTAGATATCGTCGCCCGCGACGTCGCGCGCGAGTCGGACCGCGGCGCGATTGATCTCCTCGGTCCGGTCGCCGAGCCCGTAGCCTGAGAGCTTGAGGGGATTCGCCCCGAAGCTGTTGGTCGTGAGCGCCTGCGCTCCCGCGTCGACGTTCTCGCGGTGGATGCGGAGGACGATTTCCGGCTTGACGACCGAGGCTTCTTCGAAGTTCCGGTTCAACCCGATTCCGCGGTCGAAGAGCATGGTCCCCATCGCGCTATCGAAGAGGAGGATTCCGTCCTTCAGCCGATCGAGATAGGGCTTTCGCATGGCGGGGAGCTCGACTAACCCGGGCGGCCCGAGAGCTCGCCGAGCACCTTCTCGATGCCGATACCCTCGGCGGCAAGGAGGACGAGCAGGTGGTAGATGAGATCCGCGCTCTCCGCGACGATGCGCTCGCGGCCCCTCGCGAGGATGACCTCCACCGCCTCCTCGCCGGTCTTTTTTCGGATCTTGTCGATTCCTGCCTTGAAAAGGTAGGCGGTATAGGAACCCTCGGGGAGCTCCCGCTTGCGCTCGAGGACGAGCGCGCTCAGCGAGCCGAGGACGTCGTCCGCCTCCGTGCGGCCGGGCTTCCCCTCGCGGAGCGCCTTGGGCTTTCTCCCGTTCGCGGACTCCGCCTTCGCGCGCCTTCCCTCCCCCGCGACGACCGCCTCGTACCATCCCTCGCGTTTTCGAACGCCCAAGAGCTCGGCGCCGACGGGGTGGGGCAGGAGCCGGCCGGTCGTTCCGTGGAGGGTCCAGAGCGCTCCGTTCTCGCGGCTCTTGTCGTAGCCCTTCGAGTTCATCCGCGCGACGTCCAACACCGAGCCGTCCTCGGCGAGAACGACGACCGGAAGGGCCTTCGCTTCCTCGCTCACCATGTCTCCTCTTCCTTCCGCTCGGACTGGAATCTGCGGATCGCCTCCGCGAGGTCGACGCGACGCTCGTAGAGCGCGGTGCCGGCGATGGCGCCGACGATCCCCTCATACCGCGACGCGGCTTGGAAGTCGTCGGCGCTCCGGATCCCGCCCGAGAGGATCACCGGCAGCCCGGAGGCGCGAGCGATCGCGCTCGAGCGCTCGAGGGAGGGCCCCTCGAGCGTGCCGTCCCTCGAGATGTCCGTATAGACGATTCCGACCATCCCGACGTCGCGCGCCTTCCTCGCGAGATCGAGATCGAGGAGGCCGGAATCGCTCCGCCACCCCGCTATCCGCACCCGGCCTTCTTCCGCGTCGATCCCCGCGAGGAGCAGCCGGTGACGGGAGGCCCAGGCGGCGACGTCGTCCGGGCTCTTCGCGAGGGCGGTCCCGATCACGACGCGATCCACCCCGCAGGCGACGAGCTCCTCGATCTGCCTCTCGGTGCGGACCCCGCCGCCCACCTCGACGGTGCAGCGCACGGCGCCTCTGATCTCCCGGATCAGGGCGCGGTTGTCGCCGCTCCCGCGCGCCGCGTCCAAGTCGACGAGATGGATCCTGCGGGCGCCCGAGCGCTCGAATCCGGCGGCGATCTCAGGCGCATTGCCGCCGTAGACCTTCGCCTCCTCGTAGCGTCCTTGGCGGAGCCTGACGACGAGGCCGCCGAGGAGGTCGATAGAGGGGATGATCAGCACGGAGAGGCTCCTTGGCGCGCGCTTTAGACGCCGGCGCGCGGCGCATCGGGGTTTGATACTACGTTCCCGACCTTGCCGTCGTCAATCCCGCCGACGACCTGAATCGCGATCGGCTGAGGCGACAGCGCGATCGAGGATGAGAACGAAGCGATCTCGATCCCCGCGGCGTCGAAGCGCGCCTTGATCTCGGAGAGAACGGTGTTCTTCACCTCGACGTAGCTGTGCCGGTGGAACCAGACGCCGAAGAGGATGTTGATGCCCGAGCTTCCGAAGGAGTCGAAGATGAGGAGCGGCTCGGGCTCCTCGAGCACCTCCGGGACGCTCCGCGCGACGTCGAGCAGCACCTCGCGGACCCGCTTGAGATCGGAGCTGTAGGAGACCGGAAAGGAGAAGTCCATTCTCCGCACCGGGTAGCGGGTGACGTTCGTGAGCTCGTTCGCGATGATGAACTGGTTCGGGATCCGCACGAGCAGGTTGTCGAAGGTGAGCAGCTTGATCGAGAGCAGATCGATCGAGTGGACGACCCCCGTCTTCGCGCCGACCGTCACCACGTCGCCGACCTGGAAGGTCCGCTCGGCGACGAGGAAGAAGCCGCTGATGATGTTCCCGAGACTCGTCTGGGACGCGATGCCGACCGCCACGCCGACGATTCCCGCGGCGCCGAAGAGCGCCGAGAGCTTCACGCCGAGCTGGTCGAGGACCGAGACGAGGATGATGACGATCCCGGAGTAGAAGACGATCCGCGAAAGGAGAAGCCGCGACTGATCGGTGAGGCCCCTCGCGGGCAGGCGCCTCACGAGGCTGGCCAGGATCCGGAAGAGGAGCAGCCCGACCACGACGACGATCGCGATGCGCAGGATCTCGACGGCCGGAGAGGCGGCGATGAATCTCGAGAAATCCTGGGTCAACGGGGTAGCCTTCATGAAACCTCGCTCAATACTGCGTCAGGGACTTGATGTACTCGAAGCTTTTCTGGATGAGGCTCTTCGCCGCCGAGATCTGCGGTCCGGCGAGGCGGCGCGGATTCTTCTCGAAATCCGGCGGCTCGTCGCGGAAGGTGACCTGGCTCGATTGATCGAGCCCTCGAAAATGAAAGATCACCTCGTTGGTCGCAAGGCGCCTCGCGCCCGAATAGAGGCTGAGATACTGCGCGCGGACGCACAGGCGCTGGAAGTTGAGCGCGGTGTCGGCCTCGTTGCGTATCGCGACGGGGCACGCGACGGTGAGCGGCGTCGCCTCAAGCGCGTCCGGGGAGCTCTCAAGCGCGCTCGAAAAGGAGTAGCAGAGCTCGCCGTTGTCGCTCTCGCCGAACCAGGTCTTCCTCTGGCGCTCCGTCGGGCGGCGGAAGAGGAGCTCCCGGTGGCCCTCCCCTCCCTCGAAGACCGAGACCCACACGGGGATCGAGACGTAGTAGCGCGCGTTCCGCCCCGGGAGAATGACGAGAGGCGAGCGGGGCCGGATGACGACCGGAAGGTCGGGGAGGCCCGGACGAACGGAAATCCGCGAGCGCTTCCCGGCGACGAAGCGCTCCCAGACGAGCCCCGCCTCGGGCTCGCGCGCCTCCGCGGTCGCGACCGCCCGAACCGGCGGCTCGGACGGGCCGTCTCCTTCCGGCTCGAAGGCGATCCACCACTCCTCCTCCCGGCGCGCGATCCAAAAGCCGCAGGAGCCGATCCGCCAAAATCGAGTCTCCCGCTCGGCGAAGGAGAGGTCGGATTTCCAGAGCTCGTCGATCTCTTTTGTCTGGCGCATGCTCCCTCTCCGACCAGCTCCCTAGGTATCGAGGAGCAGCCGATCCGGCGCGGCGACGACCCCGGAGGGTCCCGGCGCGAGGCCGCGCGCCGTCGGATCGGCGTTCCCGGCCTCCGTGAGAATCCGGTTCATCTCGCGCGAGCCCCCCGGTGCTCCGGGGTCTCCGCCGGACCTGTCCTCCGCGCACGGCCGAGCCCGGCTCGGCGTGCGGGAAGCTCCGCCGTTGGCGTCCCTGAGCGCTCGCTCAAATGAGACCCTCCTCCTCGGCGAGTCGCATCTCGGCGGGATGCTCCTCGAGGTCGTCGATCTCGACGGGGTACAGCTTATAGCGCCCCGGAGAGTCGTCTTCCCTGATGAGCGCGTCGAGCTCGTAGCGCGCGCTTCGCTGCGACGGGAATGCGGAGACCGGTTCGTCGCCGCGGCCGATGAACCAAAGCCTTCTTCCCATTGATACTTCCCGACCTCCCCGGACGAGCCCGCTCGACCGGCCCCGCCAGCGTGGAATTCTTCGACGGAATCCGCTTTTTATCAAGGGGCGGCGGCGCGCGCCGGGAATCCGCGCGAGGGCCGCGCTTGCTCTCTTGACCTTCGATCCCGGCCGCGGGCTCTCCCGCGCGGCGGCTAGCGGTCGAGAGCGCGCCACGCCATCTCCCGGCCCGCGGCGAGGGGGACGACCCCGTCGATCTCCTCGGGGACCGTCCATCGCGCGCGTCTCAGGCGAAGCGAGCCGCCGTTCGGCGGAAGTCCGTAGAACTCCGCGCCGAAGCGGCTCACGAAGTCCTCGATCCGGTCGAGCGCGCCGCGCTCGGCGAAGAAGCCCGCGAGGAGCGGCAGGCTCACCGGCATCGCGTAGACCCCCGCCTCGCCCTGCGCGCTCTCCTTCGCCGAGCGCGGATGCGGCGCGCTGTCGGAGCCGAAGAAGAGCTTCCGATTGCCGTCGAGAACCGCGCGCTGCAGCGCGGAACGGTCCGCCCGGGTCTTCACGACCGGCTTGCAGAAGAGGTGCGGATCGAGCCTTCCGCCGATCAGATCGTCCATCGTGTAGAGGAGATGATGGACCGTGACGGTCCCCGCGACGCGCTCGGGAAGCGCGAGGACCGCCTCGACGCCTGCGGCCGAGGAGACGTGCTCGAGGACGATTCTCAGGCGCGGGAAGCTCCGCGCGAGATGGGCGAGCCGGGGCAGGAACGCCCGCTCCCGGTCGAGGATCTCGGCGCCGGGCTCCTCCCCGTGGATGCAGAGCACGAGGCCTTCCGCCTCGATCGCCGCGACGGCGTCCATGACGGAATCGGTGTCCGAAATCCCGTCCTCGGAGTTCGTGGTCACGCCCAACGGGTAGTACTTTCCGGCCAGCGCCCCGGCGTCGCGGAGCGATCGCACCGTGGCCCGATCCATGCCCGGCTGAATCTTGAAGGTCATGAGCGCCGTGAGCTCGGGCGCGGCGGACCGGATCTCCGCGCGATAGGAGGCGAGCTCCCCCGGCGTCGCGATCGGCGGCAGGGTATTCGGCATGACGAGCACCCGGCCGAAGCGGCGCGCCGCCTCCCGCGCGTAGCCGGAAAGGGCGGGCCCCTGCCTGAGATGGACGTGAAAGTCGTCGGGCGTCCGGATCTCGATCTCGGCCGGCTCCCTCATCGCGCGCTTACCAGGTCAGAACGCCGCCCGCGATCGTCAGTCCGGCGCCGACCGCACAGAGGAGGATCTTGTCGCCCGGCTTCAGCTTCTTGGTGGCTTCCAGGTCCTTCAGCGCGAGGGGGATGGAGGCGGCCGAGGTATTGCCGTACTTGTCGATGTTGAAGAAGAACTTCTCGATCGGAAGCCTCAGTTTGTGGGCGACCGACTTCAGGATCCGTTGGTTCGCCTGATGCGGGACGATCCAGGCGAAATCCCCGATGGCCGTCTTCGCCGCCTTCGCGACCGCCTCGATGACGCTCGAGAACGCCGTGACGGCCGTGCGGAACATCCTGCCGCCGTCCATGAACCAGTAGCCGTCCTCCGGCGCGAGCGCGCTTCCCGGCGGATACTCCGAGCCGCCCGCCTTGCGGTAGATGATGTCGTAGCCCGTGCTGTCGGCCTCCATCACCATGTCGGAGAGAACGTGGGCGCGATCGGCGGCGCGGCTCTTCTCGGCGGACAAGACGGCCGCGCCGGCGCCGTCGCCGAACAGAAAGGCGGTCGCGCGGTCCGCCTTGTTGGTGAACTTGCTCATCTCCTCGGCCGCTATCACGAGAACGGTCCGATAGGTTCCGGTCTGGATGAACTGCCTCCCGATCGAGAGGGCGTAGAGCCAGCCGCTGCACGCGGCGGCGAGGTCGAAGGCCGGCACGGAGCGGCATCCGAGCTTCTCCTGGATCGCGTTCGCGGTCGCCGGGAGCGGCATGTCGGGGGTGGTGGTGGAGACGACGATGAGCTCGACGTCGGCGGCCGTCATCCCCGCCGCCTGGAGGGCGGCCTTCGCCGCCTCGAAGCCGAGGTCGGAGGTGGTCTCCTTGTCGGCCCAGCGCCGCTCGCGGATTCCGGTCACTTTCTCGATGTAGTCCTCGTTGATATCAGGAAAGCTCTTCAGAAAAACGCTGTTGTCGACGACGCGCTCGGGCACGTAGGTCCCGAGGCCCGCGACGTAGCAGGTAACGAGCCCGGTCGAGCCCTTCCGCGCTTCCAGCTCGTCGAGGTAGCGGCCGATGTCGGAAGCCGTGATCTTCCCGCCTTCGGCCCCGGCGGCGATTCGAAGGACGTCCTCGTCGCCCAGACCGCTGTCGGCAAGCATTTTCCTGATGCGCGGGCTCAGGGTCCGAGCGATGTCGGCCGCTTTGCCCGTCGCCTGCGCGGCGCCGTTCCTCGAGAACGCCGCGAGCTGAGCGGCCTCCGGCGCGGGCTCGGTCTTCTTCGCCGCGCCGTTCAAGCCCTTCGAGAGGTGCTTCATGTCGAAATCGGCGGTTCGGATGTCGAGCAGAGGCGCGCCTACGTCGACGACGTCCCCTTCGGCGGCGCCGAGCGCGAGCACCTCGCCGTCGCAGGGCGAATCGAACTGCCAAACGGACTTCTCAGTCTCGATCTCCGCGATGTGCTGGCCTTTCTTCACCTGCTCGCCGGGTTTCACCATCCAGCTCACGAGAATCCCGTCGACGATGGACTCGCCGTTGAACGGCATGGGAATCGTAATTACGAAGTCGTCGTGTGCCATTGTCCATTCCTTTCCCGGCTGCTCTAATATTTGAGCAGCTCGGCGATTTTCTCGAGAATCACCTTGCTATTCGGCCGGTAATGAACTTCGAGCTCCGGCGCGAAGGGAACCGGCGTGTCGGGCGGCGTCACCATGACGGGGGGCGCGTCGAGATCGAAAAAGTTTCTCTCGACGATCCCCGAGACGATGGTGGCGCCGAGGCTCCCGGTGCGCCACGCCTCCTGAACCACGAGAAGCCGGTGGGTCTTTTTTACCGAGGCCGAAAGGGTATCGTAGTCGAAGGGCTTGAGGACTCGCGGATCGACGACCTCCACCGAGACCCCGAGCTTCTCCTCGGCCTCCTTCACGGCGTCGAGGCTTTCATGCATCATCGCGCCGTAGGACAATATCGTGAGATCGGCGCCCTGTTTGCGGATCCTCGCCGCGCGATCGAGGCTCTCGACCCGTCCGTCGAACCTGATGTCCGCCTTCAGCCGCCGGTAGAGAAACTTACTCTCGAAAAACATGACCGGATTCGGATCGTAGATCGACGCGAGCAGCAGGCTGAAGCAGTCCTCGGGGAACGACGGGTAGACGATCTTCAGGCCGGGAAAGGTGCCGAAGAGCCCCTCGAGGTCCTCCGAATGGAAAGGCCCGTAGCTCAAACCCCCGCCGGTCGGCATGCGGATGGTCATCGGAATGCTCGATCCGGTGCGGAAGTAGTAGGTGCCGCTGTTGACCCCGATCTGGGTCACCGCGTCGGTGGAGAAATCGGAAAACTGCATCTCGATCACCGGGCGCATGCCCATCCCCGCCGCGCCGATGGCGAAACCGGTGAAGCCCGACTCGGCGAGCGGCATGTCGATGACGCGCTCGCGGCCGTATTTCTGGAAAAGCCCCTTGGTCGCCTTGAAGGGGCCGCCGTACTCTCCGATGTCCTCTCCGAGGAGGATCACGCTCCGGTCATGCTCCATCGCGAGGTCGAGCGCGGCGGTCACCGCCTGAACCGGGTAGGCATCCTTGAGCGTGAAGGGCGGAAGGGTGACGCCCTCCGCGGGGGCAGACGGCTTGTACGGAGACCATTCGGTTTTCAGCGGGTCGGGCTTCGGAAGCGGAATGGCCCGGTTCGCCTCGGCGGAGACCTGCTCCTGCCACTGCGCCTCGAGCTTGTCGAGCTCGGCGGCGGAGACGATCCTGCTCGTGAGGAGGTAGTTCCGCATCACGGCGACCGGGTCCTCGGTCCGCCAGCGGTCGAGATCCTCCTGGGGAACGTAGTCCGCCGAGTCGTAGGCGGCGTGCCCGACGAGGCGGTAGGTGACCGTCTCGAGCAGGTAGGGCTGCGGGTGGCGCCGCATGCCGTCGACGATCTCCTTGACCGTCTCGTACACCTCGACCGCGTTCGTCGCCTTGATCTTGTCCCCTTTGATTCCGTAGCCGGCCGCGCGAACCGAAAGATCGTCGCAGTTGAATTGGTACTTCGTCGGGGTCGAATAGGCCCAGTGGTTGTTCTCGATCATGAAGAGCACCGGAAGATGGAGGACCGACGCGATGTTGAGGGACTCGTGGAAGTCGCCGGTGCTCGTTCCCCCGTCGCCGATGATGGCGAGGCCGACGGCGGGGATGCCCTGCTGCCGTCTCGCATAGACCGCCCCGTTCACGTTCGGAAGCATGACGCCGAGGTGGCTGACCATGGGGAGCATGCCCTTCGAGGGGATCCCGTGGTGGACGTTCCCGTCCTTGCCGCCCGTCGAGCTGTCGACGTTGGCGAGGTAGTGGCAAAAGAGATGGTACACCGGGACGCCCCACGTGAGGTATCCCGCGAAATCGCGCTGCATGAAGTTGCAGACGTCGGTCTTCGGATCAAGAGCGGTCGCTACCCCGACGATGGCCCCTTCGTTGCCCTCCCCGGAGGTGACGGTACCCTTCACGAGGCTCTGCCGATAGAGATCCATCAAGCGGTCTTCGCTCTTCCGCGCGGTATACATGTTGCGGTACATCTGCAGCGGAAGCTCTTTTCCAATCCCCATCCCAAAACCTCTTGTGTCAGGGTTGTCGAGCTGTTAGTTGCGTAAAAGAAGCCGCCTGCCTTCCCTGGATCTTACCATAAAGAACCGAGAATCGCCGGACCCGCATCCGCAGTGCTGGCGTGCGCAGAGAATAACAGCATCTCCTGAAAGCTGCAAGCCGGAGCCGAAACGCGGCCGGCCGCTCAATACGACAGGGTTGAAGCCCCAAGAGGTGCGTTCCGGGCGTCTTTCCGGCTGAAATTTGTTGACGACGCCCCGGGAAAGGACTACTTTATCGGAAAAAGAACGATCGTTCGTTCATTTTCAGGAGCTCACACGATGATTGCGATGACCGGCGCGACAGGGCACCTCGGAAACGTCCTCGCGAGGAAGCTCGTCGAGTTGGGCGAGAGGGTGCGGGTTCTGCTCTTGCCCGGGGAGGCGCTCGACTCGCTCGAAGCGCTTCCGGTCGAAGGGGTCGTCGGAGACGTCCGGGACGAGGAATCGCTCGTTGCCGCCTTCAGGGGGTGCGACGATGTCTTCCATCTCGCCGGAATCGTCTCGATCCTCCGAGACCAGCGCGAGTTCCTCCGATCGGTCAACGTCGAGGGCACCCGCCACGTCGTGAGCGCCTGCCTGCGGACGGGAGTGAAGCGTCTCGTCTACACGAGCTCGGTTCACGCCTTCGCCGAGCTTCCGCACGGAGTCCGAATCGACGAGCGCGTTCCGATCTCCCCCACCCGTGCGCCGGGCGAGTATGGGAAATCCAAGGCGCTCGCCACGATCGAGGTTCTCGAGGGAGCGAAGCGCGGGCTCGACGCCGTCATCGTCTGTCCGGCGGGGATCGTGGGGCCCTACGACTTTCGGGAGTCTCGCATGGGGCGCTTCCTCCGCTACCTCGTGGGCCGCGCGATCCCCGGCCTGCCCCGCGGCGCCTACAACTTCGTCGACGTCCGGGACGTCGCGGAGGGGGAGATCCTCGCATGGCGGAAGGGCAGGGCGGGCGAGCTGTACATCCTCTCAGGAGACCGGATCACCTTCCAGGGGCTCATCGAGGTCACCCGGCCGCTCGTGGGCCGAAGCCCGAGATACCTCAGGCTGCCTCGATGGGTATGCCGGACGGGCGCCATCCTGGGCGAGGCCGCCTACCACCTCACCGGGAGGGAGCCTCTCCTCACCCGGGAATCGCTCGACATCATCGCGAGCAACTGCGACCTCTGCGCGGCGAAGGCGGAGCGAGAGATCGGCTACCGCCATCGCCCGATCGCCGAGACCCTACGCGACACTGTCGCGTGGCTCCTGGGCGGAAAGAGCCTTTCCTCAAGCGGCCCGCCGTGAGAATCGCCGCGCCTCGACCCCGGCGCTTCGGTCGGGTATAATCGCTCCATGCGGAGAGCGATAGCCCTTCTTTCGATGATCGCGCTCGCGGGCCTTCCGACCGCCGCCCGTGCCGACAACTCGGGCACGTTGGGCGTCGTGCTCCTCCATGGCATGCTGGGGGTTCCGCTCGGCTCCGCTCCCCTTCGGCACCAACCACCGATCGGAGCGCGTCTCGTCGCGAGCCTCCAGAGCGCCGGTTACCTCGTCGCCACTCCGGAAATGCCGTGGTCGCATGACCGAGGGTTCGACCGGCCATTCGAAGAGTCGTTCGGCGAGATCGACGCGGCGGTGGCCGGCCTGAAGGCGGAGGGCGCGACCGGTATCGTCGTCGGAGGGCTCAGCTTGGGAGGCAACGCCGCGATCGCCTATGCGGCGATCCATCCCGAGCTCCTCGGGGTGATCGGCCTCGCCCCCGCCGGAGACGCCTCGCGACAGACGAGACTTTCGGCGGTCAGAGAAAGCGTCGGCAAGGCGCTCCGCCTCGCGAGCGGGGGGAAGGGCGACGAGCGGACCGACTTCGGCGTCACGAACACCGGCTGGAGCGGAAGGTACTCGGTGACGCTCTCCACGACCCCCGCCATCTTCCTGAGCTTCTACGGGCCGGATTCGCAGGCGAAGATCGCGCAAAACGCCGCTCGCCTTGCCGTACCTCTCCTCTGGGTCGCGGGGACCCTCGATCCCACGCAGCGCGGCGGTCCGGGCTGGGCGTTCGACCAGGCACCGGCGAATCCGCTCAACCGGTACGTCACGGTGAACTCGAGCCATCTCGGAACGCCGGACGCCGCGGTCGACGCGGTGCTCTCCTGGCTGAAAGCCGTGACCAATCGATGAGCGATGGAAGACCATCCGATCGAGGCGGACACGTACGGGCTACAACCCCGGATCCTCGACGGAAGGGAGTCGGCGCCGGTTATCTTCAAGAAAGTGACGCTCGTTGCTCCTTTCGCATTGACGTTGATCATGCTGCACGCGAGGAGAGCCGGCGGAGGCGATCAGCCTGAGCTATGATCGAGCGTAGGGCGCCGCGGGGGTCTCTTGAGGAAACTCGCGGACAGTCCGCCGCGGGAGATTGGATGGACCGGGGCCCACATCGCCAGGGCCGATCGAGGAGACCGCAGTGAACAGCGGATCCGAGCCGCGCCGGCCCATTCACGAAGCCGCCGGGATAGGCTTCGCGCGGGCGGCCGACGCGTACGAACGAGGCCGGCCGGACTATCCTCCGAGCGCCGTTCAGGCGATGACCGAAGCCCTTGCGATCTCACGCGGCGCCAAGGTCGTCGACGTGGGCTGCGGCACGGGGAAGCTCACCAAGCTGCTCTTCCCCACGGGAGCGCGGGTTTTGGGCATCGAGCCCGTGGAGGAGATGCGGCAGAAGCTCGCCGAGCTTCTGCCGTCGATCGAGGTCCTAGACGGCACCGCCGAGTCCATGCCGCTTGAGCGGGAGTCCGCGGATGTCGTCGTGGCGGCGCAGGCGTTTCACTGGTTCAGCGGCGCTGAAGCCCTCGCCGAGATTCATCGAGTGCTCAAGCCGGGGGGACGGCTCGGACTCGTTTGGAACGTGCGCGACGAGTCCGTGGAGTGGGTAGCCAAGCTCACGGGGATCATCGACGCCTACGAGAAGAACGCCCCGAGGTACCGGACGGGGGAGTGGAAAAGGGCATTTGCCGGTTCCAACCTGTTCACGCCGCTCCGGTATCAAAGCTTCCCGCATCACCAGTCGGGGCCGATCGAGATGGTCATAGACCGCGTGGTCTCCACCAGCTTCATCGCCGCCCTTCCGGAGGCCGAGCGCGCGATTGTCGTCGAAAGGGTCCGAGCGCTTCTCGGGCGGGACCCCTCTCTCAGGAGCCGCCCGATCATAACGCTGCCGTACCGAACCGATTTCTTTTGGTGCGCGAAGATCGGCTGACCCTAGACCGCGTCGATTTCGGCTCCCTGCATGCGCTGCTCCCCTCCCCGCGCGGACATGGCGAGCCTGGGACCGGCTCCACAACCTCCTTCCGCTCGAGAGCCCTTCCGAGAGCCGGATCCTCCGGCAGAAAACGCGGAGCCCCGAGCCCCTGTCCCGACGTCCGCTTCGCGCCCGATCCCCCGCCTCCCCCGGACGCGAACGACCGGCCAGCGGACTCCTTGGTTGCGCTCACTCGCATTCGCCAGGCGGACGAACGCGCCGGCTTCTCCTCGCTCGCGGCACCATGCGAAAAATCGCCATGTTCCCGCATGGTGCCGCGGAATTTCTTCCCTGGGCGTGCAATGCCGTCATGAACGTGCAACGGAGCCCGATCTGGTCCGGCAGGCAGGCCGCCGCTCGTAGCTCCTGCTCGGCCCCCGGCAGACAAAAAGACCTACCTCCCGCGGGAGGCCTTCCCGGGGAGCCTGCGCGGCGAACGGACGACGGGATCGACGTCGTGCCGGCAGACGGTTTTCTCGGGATGCCGCGGGACGGCAGGCCGCGTAGGCTCAATCGGTCGTTCCGAGAAGCGTCTCGATCCGCGGCAGCGACAGGAACTCCGCCTCTTCGCGTCGCTCGAGGAACGGCGCGACATCTCGGCGCGCCGCGTCGAAATCGACCGAGCGGGCGGCCTTCAGGACCTCCGAACGCCAGTCGCCCGAGCCCCGAACGCCCGATTGGGCCAACGCCGAATCAAGGAGCGTCCGGTTCGGCTCGGTCGGAGGCCGACGGGCGCGGTACCACACGAGGTCGTACCAGTCTCGGCCCTTCGTGAAGGGACGCGTCATGAGCGCGTGAATCTTTCCGGCGAGAAGCGACGGAAGATCGTGGTGCCTGATCGCGAACAAGAGATGCCGGTTTACGAGAGAGCGTTCAAACCTGGCTCCCCGAGGCGGGCGGGTGTCGATCTCGAGCTTGAGCGCGAGCTTTTGCTTCCGGTTCGAGGTCACCCCAGCCTCCTCGAGAACGCCGCCCACCCTCACCCATGCGACGTGTACGGTCTTCCGGTCATTCCACGCGAGATCGGCTTCGAGCTTCAGGTACGCGAGGTCACGCTGCAGCTTCGCGAGCCAGTCACGCGGGCGATAGCCCTCGGAGTCCTCCAGCGAAAAGTCGAGATCCTCGGAGAATCGGGGTAGGTTGAAGAGGACGTGAAGCGCCGTCCCGCCGACAAACGATAGCGCCGAAAAAGCTTCCGACTCGTGGAGGCTGCGAAGGACGCAGGCCTGGAGATACTCGCGGAGGAGATTGAGCTTCATGGAGGGTTCGGCGGCGGTCCGGGCAAGCTGCAAGGCGCTTTCTCTCACGGCTTTACCCAGCCGGAACGAAATGCTCGGGAGTAGCTCTTCCAGGCGGACACCGCTCTCGACAGACGCGGCTCTCCGCTTCTCACGGCATGCTTTTCAAGCGTTTCGATGTCGAAATCCTCGACGACGGTGAAGCGCATTGCCTCCATTCGGCTCGACGTCCACTCGCCTTTTTCCAAATACCAGAAATCGAGCAGCGCCTTCTCCGGTCCAGCCAGCATGACGTCGACGCCCTGAAGCCTCTGCGCGCTTTGACCGAAGAACAACGCCGTCTTCACCGTACGGTATTCGAAATTCCCGAAGGCGTTGGAAAAAGAACGGGTCACGCGCGTCGTGACGCTGGTAAACGTCACGACCCTTTCCGGGATGATTCCGAGCCACGAGAGCGCCCACAAGCCTGTCAAATAGGAGGGGACATACAGGCCATTTGCGACGAGGGGTCCGTGGAGCGTCGCGAGCCGGTATCGATCCGAAAGCGCGTACATGCCTCGCCGCAGCTCGATAATCTTGCCCTGCTTTTTCCATCGATAGAGGTTCGTGAGGAGAGACTCGCGCGTGCTTCCCGAGAGCGTGACGACCGATGAGAGATCAAACCACGGCTGGAGACGAAACAGCTCGACAAGTCCGTCAAAGTTCATCAACGTTATTATACAATTCTGTACAATATTGTAAACAACGATGACCTCCCTCTCGATGTTCCGGGATGGCGCCCGAGATGCGGGGTATCCGAAGGCTCAAGGAGTCACGACGGCAGGGGTCCGTTCACATGGCACGCTCTCCCTCATACGGCTTGAGGGACCTGCGGTCACGCTGCACCACCTTTGCCGAGGTGCGCGACCTCGAGATTCGGGGCGCTCCCCGTATTCCTGGAATCTTGGGAGCCATGATGCCCGTGAAATTTACCTGCCGGAGCAGGAAAAATGCCCGAAATCGTCGACCGAGGCTTGACTTCCGCCCCGTTACCTTCAAAAATATTGCCGAAGCGGTGTTTTTCATGGAAAAGTTTGCCGGGATCATTCGCTTTCATCGCCGAAAGGCGGCCCGCCTGACGCAAATCGAGCTCGCTCGGTTGGCCGGAGTCGGCAAGGCGACGGTCTTCGACATCGAGAAAGGAAAGGCGACCGTGCGCGTCGACATCCTCATGAAGGTTCTCGCGACGCTGAACCTGCGAATAGAGCTCGCAGGTCCGCTCATGGAGGAGTATGAGAAAAGCGCGGGTATACGTTCATAGCGTTCTCGCGGGCTTCCTCGAGGAACACGAGCCCGGCTACCGCTTTCGCTACGAGCCCGGCTACCAGGGGGCCGCCCGTATCTCGGACGATGCCGACGAGCGGGGGACCGTTCGAGTTCGATCGCTTTCCCCCGTTCTTCGACGGGCTTCTGCCGGAGGGGACGCAGCTTGAGAGTCTGCAGCAATCGCTGAAGATCGACCGAGACGACGAGCTTACGCAGCTCCTCGCCGTCGGGGGCGATCTCGTCGGCTCGGTCACGGTGGAGGAGGAGGTCGACTAACGCCTCGATGCGCCCTTACCTACGATGAGGTGCCGGACGGCGCGCGGTATGCGCCCGCGGGACTGCGCCGTCTCTCCCCTCGCCTCAAGGGCCTGCGCGACCTCGGCTACACGCGGGAGGAGCAGCTTGCGGAGGCCCGCCGCTTGGCGACGAAACTCTCGATTCAGGGAGTCCAGCCGAAATTAAGCGCGCGCCTGGACCCTCCGTCGGAAAGCTTCGTTCTCGTCGAGCGAGGGGGTACCTTCATTCTCAAGCTGCAGAATCCCCTCTATCCGGAGCTGCCCGAGAACGAGGACGTCACGATGCGCCTCGCCGGATCCGTGGGAATCGAGGTGCCCCTCCATGGTCTTCTCTTTTCCAAGGACGAAAGCCTCACCTACTTCATCAAGAGATACGATCGAGTCGGATCGAGAGGCAAGCTTTCGGTCGAAGACTTCGCCCAGCTCAGCGGCAACACCCGCGAGACCAAATACGATTTCTCGATGGAGCGGATCCCTGAGCTTCTCGATCGCTTCGCCGCCTTTCCGGCGCTCGAAAAGGCCAAGCTTTTCGAGCGCACCCTCTTCTCGTTTCTCGTGGGCAACGAGGACATGCATCTCAAGAACTTCTCGATGCTCGAGCGCGACGGGGTCCACGCGCTCTCGCCCGCCTACGACCTCGTGAATACGACGATCGCCCTTCCGAGCCCGGTCGAGGAGCTCGCGCTTCCCCTGAACGGCAAGAAGCGGCGCCTCACCCGGTTCGACCTCGTCGACTCCTTCGGCCGGGAGCGGCTCGGACTCACGCGGGGGGTGATCGACGATACGCTCGCCCGCTTTCGCGCCGCCGTGCCGGGGTGGAGCGACCTCGTCGCGAGGAGCTTCCTTTCGGAGGCGAGGAAAGAGGCCTATCGCGAGCTCCTCCGGGAGCGCCTCGCGCGGCTCGCTCTCGCTGCGTAGCGAGTCGATCCGCCCTTTAGGCATCCGATCCCGCTCCTCGCCCGATCTCGCCCCCCCCCCGACCGAATCTCCTGAAGCCTTTCAGACTACCGCCGGGCCCACGCGATGACCTCGCCCCGGGCGGAGAGCCTCACCTTCGCGCCCGGGAGAAGCGCCTCGCGCCCAGTCACGCGGATCACGAGCTCGTCGGGGCCGCAGGGGAGCTCCGGGCGGGCGTGGAGCACGGCGTCGTGGCCGAAAAAGTCGCGGCCGGTGATGGTCGCCCGGAGGCCCGCTCCCTCGTCGTCGGGACGGACGGCGATCTGCTCGGGCCTCACCAACGCGATCGCGGGTCCGTTCCGGCCCTCGGCCGGCGTCCGGTCGCTCAGCGGAAGCCGGCCGAGGGCGGTCCGCACCGAGCCGCCCTCGAGCGTCGCCTCGACGAGGTTCGCGCTTCCGACGAAGCGCGCGAGCTCGGGGTCGGCCGGCCGGTCGTAGATCTCCTGGGGCGAACCCGACTGCACGATCCGCCCGCCGCGGAGGACCGCCACCTGATCGGCGAGCGAGAGGCCCTCCTCCTGGTCGTGGGTCACGAGAATCGCGCTCACGCCCGCCTCGCGGAGGACCGCGCGCACGTCCGCGCGAAGGCTCGCGCGGAGCGTCGCGTCGAGCGACGAGAACGGCTCGTCGAGGAGGATGAGCTCGGGCCGCGGGGCGAGCGCGCGCGCGAGGGAGACGCGCTGCTGCTCGCCGCCTGAGAGCTGGTGGGGAAAGCGCCCGCCGAGCCCCGGGAGGCCGACGAGCCTCAGGAGCTCCTCGACGCGCGCGCGCTCCCTTCGAGCGAGGCCGAAGGCGACGTTGTGCCAGGCGGAAAGGTGGGGAAAGAGGGCCCCATCCTGGGAGACGTAGCCCACGCCGCGCCGCTCGGGCGGCAGGAAGCGGCGAGCGCCGTCGACGAGCCGCTCGCCGAGCCGCACGGTGCCCCGGTCGGCGCGGTCGAAGCCCGCCACGATGCGGAGGAACGTCGTCTTTCCGCTTCCGCTTGCGCCGAGAACCGCGGTGAGAGCGCCCTTCGGGACATCGAGGTCCAATCCCTCGAGCACGGGAACCTGCCCGTAGGCCTTGTGGAGGCCGGAGACGGAGAGGGCGCTCATGCGCGGTTCGACCACGGCCTGCCGTCGAGCCGTCTCGCGATGAGCGCGCCGGGCACCGCCGAGATCGCGACGATGAGCGCGGCGTACGGCGCCGCGGCGCCGTAGGATACCTCCGACGTATAGGCCCAGAATTGGGTCGAGAGCGTCTCGACGCCCGTCGGGTGGAGCAAGAGCGTCGCGGTAAGCTCCGTCGAGGCGGTGAGGAACACGAGCGCGAACGCGGCGGCGAGGCCGGGCGCGAGGAGCGGGAGCGTGACCTTAAGGAAGACGAGGAGCGGCGGGGTTCCGAGGGAGCGCGCCGCCTCCTCGACGCCCGGCGGCGCCTGGGAAACGGCCGCCCTCGCCCCGACGAGGGCGAGGGGCAGGAACATGATGCTGTAGGCGACGATGAGCAGGAAGGAGGTCTGGTAGAGCGGCCGGGCGTAGTTGATCGCGAAGAACACGAGGGCAAGCCCGATGACGACCCCCGGGAGCGCCTGCGGGAGGTAGGCCATCCGCTCGAGGAGCCTTCCGCCCGCCGAACGGTACCTGATCGAGAGGATCGCGAGGGGTACCGCGAGCGCGGTGGCGAGAGCCGCCGCCGCCGCGCTGTACTCGGCGGTGTGGGCGGCCGCACCGAGGATCGAGCCGCGCGGAAGCGTCGAGGAGTTGCCTTGGAGGAGCCAGTACAGGAGCGCCGCGAAAGGGACGCCGAGCGCGAGGCAGAGAAGCGCGACGAGGAGCGCGATCACCGGAAGCGCCGCCCAGCCGAGCTGACGCGCTCCGAGGCGCCTCCTCGCGCCGGGGCCGGAGCGGACGACGCGGCCCCGGCCGGCGGCCCGGCGCTCGAGGGCGAGAACGAGGAGCCCGAGGGCGACGAGGAGAAGCGACTCGGCGCAGGCGCCCGGCGTGTCGAAGCCGAGCGTGAACTCGGTGAAGATCGCCGTGGTAAAGGTCTGGAAGCGCACGATCTCGAAGGCGCCGTACTCGGCGAGGAGCGCGAGGGTCACGAGGAGACAGCCTCCGAGGAGCCCGGTGCGGATTCCCGGAAGGGTGACGCGGAGGAAGGTGCGGACCGGGCCGAAGCCGAGGCTGTGGCTGATCTCCGCGAGGAGCGGGTCGATGTTCCGGAGGCTCGCGGCGACCGGCAGGTAGACGAGCGGATAGAGGGCGAGGGTCATGACGAGGACGGCGCCGAGAAAGCCGTGCACCGACGGGAACAGCGAGACCCAGCCGTAGCCCTCCACGAAGTCCGGTACCGCCACCGGAAGCGCGAGGAGGAGGCCGAAGAGCCTGCGGCAGGGAAGCCGCGCGCGCTCGACGCACCAGGCGGTCCCCACGCCGACGATCGCGCAGAGGCAGGTCGTCGCGACCGAGAGCCTGACGGTGTTCCCAAGGAGCTCGAGCGCGCGCGCGCCGGTGTCGAGGCGCCACATGACGCCCCATCCGGCCTGATAGGCGCGCACGAGGAGAAAGACGAGCGGCAAGGCGGTGAGGGCCCCCGCGACCGCGCAGAGTATGCGGATCGACCGGGGAACCCCGCTCCGGCGCCTCGCGGGGACCCGTCCGATCCGTTCTCCCCGCGCCCGGGCGCGAATCGCCGTGCTCCCCGGCCGAGCCGGGCTCGGACCGAGGTCGGCTTCCGGTAATCGCCCGAGACTAGGGGTCTGCCGCGGTTGACTCACCACACTGCTCCATTGGGCCCCGGGTGGCGAAAAGCCGGACTCCGAAAGGGCTTTCCTTATAGGACCGAATTAGTCCGATTCTGTCAAGAGTTAATGCGGATTAAGCCGCGAGAGGCGCGACTACGACTTCGGGAGCCCGGCGCTCAGCCGCATGAGCTCCTCGCAGCGGTCGAGGTAGTACGCCGCGGCGGCGTCCTCGCGGTCGCGCTTCAGGAGCTCGTGGAAGCACCGCCCGGCCTCGAGAAAATTGCGCTCGCCGTACAGCCGGATGCCCTCCTCGAAGCCCTCCTTGGTCTGCCGCTTCACCTCGATGTTCTTCGTGGCTTCCGGAACGAGTATCTCGTAGATCATGATCTGCCCTCGCCTGCCGCGCACCTCGTTGCCTCCGAGCATGCGGAAGAAGTACTGCTCGGGCGACTTGAGCGAATTGATGATCTCGGCGGTCACGATGAGGGAGGAGCCGAAGACCTTGTTCAGCCCCTCGAGGCGCGACGACACGTTGACCGCGTCGGCGATCACCGTTCCGTTCAGCCGCTCGTTTTCTCCGATCGTGCCGAGCACGAGCGAGCCGGTATGGATCCCGATGCCGATCCGAATCGGGACGTATCCCGAGCGCGCGCGATGCTGGTTGTAGAGACTGACGGCCTTGAGCATCTCGACCCCGCAGACCACGGCGTCCTCCGGCTGCCTCGGGAAGAGCGCCATGATCCCGTCGCCGATGTACTTGTCGATGAAGCCGTTGCTTTGGCGGATGATGGGCCCGACGCGCTCGAGATAGGAGTTGAGGAAGCGGAAGCTCTCCTCGGGCGACATGCCCTCCGAGAGGGTCGTGAAGGAACGGATATCGGCGAAGAGCACCGACATGTTCTGCTCGGTGGCGTCGCCCAGGTTCACGTCGAGAATGGAGCCCTTCCCGAGGTAGTGAATGAACTCCCTCGGGACGAAGCGGAAGAGGCTCTTGTTGAGGCTTTCCGCGTAGTCCATCGCGCGGTCGTAGTTCACCGAAAGCAGGAACGACTGCGCCACGATGAAGGCGAGAAAGCCGTACTGCAGGAGAAAGGGCGTCTGGAGGATGCCGTCGGAGGAAAGGACGTCGTTGATGACCGCGGAGAAGAAGATCACGAACCCGATGAGGCCGATAAGCGCGCCGGCCTCGGCGGCCGCCGCCGCGCGCACGATTCCGACCACGACGAAGAGCCCCACCGCGACGATGAGCAATTGATAGTACAGGATCAGGTGAACGTAGACGTCGAGCGGGAAGACCGCGGTGAGGAGGCCGCAGGCTCCGCCGATCGCCCAGAGGACCCGGCGGAGGAGGCGCGGGAACTGGCGCGGATAGACCGTCGCGAGGAAGTGATAGAAAAGCGGGAGCAGGAGGTAGACCGACAGGAACTCGACCTTGTTCGTCAGGCCGAAGACGATCCGGGAGGGCTCCGGAAACCACCAGACGACGGGGAGGCGCTCGGTGACGAGAAGGCGGACGCCCACGCCGAGGGAGAACAGGGCGAAGAGGAGCGCCGAGCGGTCGCGCCTGCGCGTGACGAAGAATATGAGGTAGTGAGCCGCCATGAACAGGATCACGCCGAGGGAGAAGAAGGAGCGGATGTCGGCCGCCTCCCGAGCCCCGGCCGCCTGTTCGGGGGTCTCGAGAACGATGGCGCTCGTGAGGCCGCCCTCCCGGGTCGCGAAGTTCGCGACTTCCGCCACGAGGTAGAGATCGGCGCTCTCCGGCTGGAAGGAGACCGTCCGGGGCAGGTATTGCGCGATCGTGGTCTCGGGCGTCGGCCCGATGACCCCGTTCGCCATGAGGGGCGCCTTTCCGGGCGGCACCACGCCTCCGCTCGTCTCGGGCAGGAGATAGATCCGATAGGCGCTCGTCGCCTCCTGGAGGGAGAGCGCGAGGGGA
>JASHNV010000130.1 GCA_030041455.1 Spirochaetia bacterium | reverse complement strand
AGGCGCCGAGCTCGTCATCGTATCCGTCCCGCAGAAGAGCGTCCCGCTGCTCGCCCATGACCTGTTCGCAAGCCGCGCTCCCGGCGCTCCGATCGTCGACACCGGCAACTACTACCCCGACCGGGACGGCAGGATCGAAGCCATCGAGGGCGGGATGATCGAATGCCGCTGGGTCGAGCGGCAGATCGGCTGGCCGGTCGTCAAGGCGTTCAACACGATCTACTTCGCGCACCTCCGCGATCTCGGCCGACCGAAAGGCCTCGAAGGGCGGATCGCCCTGCCCGTTTCGGGCGACGACCCGGCGACGAAGCGCCTCGTCATGGAGGTCGTCGAGGCGCTCGGCTTCGACGCCGTAGACGCAGGCGGGCTCGACGAGTCGTGGCGCGAGGAACCGGGAACGCCCTCCTACGGCGCCGATCTCGACGCCGAGCGGCTCAGGCGGGCGCTCGCCGAAGCGGTCAGGCTGCGGCCGCCGAAAGGGACCGTGCGATAAGCGCGGAGGCCATCCGCGGGCGAATCGAAACACCCGGGGCGCGCGCGCCGGCCTCCGACGGAAAGGCGGCCCCGGACACGCCGCCGGGGCGATGAGGAGTCTCCCTCAACCGAGAGGCTTCGCGATCACTCCGCCGAAAAAGAGATTGGCGATCACGAATCCCACGACGATATTCACGACCACCACGACGGTGAAGGCGGCGATCGGCTTCGATCCGAGCGAGCGCACGTCGGCGAAATGCGTGTTGAGTCCGATGCAGAGGAAGGTCAGGGCGAAGAGCCACGTGCGAAAGACGTTCAGCACGGCGATCAGGTGCGCGTCGACCTCCGGCTTTCCCGCCTCGGCGACGAGCACGGTCACGACGATCGACGCGAGGAGGAATGCGAGAACGAATTTCGGGAACCGCTGCCAGATGATCCCGGCGCTCGCCCGCGCGCCGTCTTTCTTCGCGTCCCATCGCGTGACCGCGATCGTCGCGAAGATGAAGGAGAGGATTCCGATCAGGATGTCGCGGCTGAGCTTCACGAGCGTGAACGCGTTGACCGCCTTGTCGCCGATCAGCGACGCGGCCGCCAACCCGGTGGCGTCCGCGAGCTCCGATCCCCCGATCCAGGCTCCGATGACGACGTCGGCGAGGCGGAGAAGCCGGCCGAGCAGCGGCAGCACGAAGATCAGGACGAGGCCGTAGACCACCACGAGGGAAATGACGTATCCGACCTGCTTCTCCTCCGCCTTCACGCTCGATCCGACGGCTATCGCCGCGGAGACGCCGCACACCGAGCTCCCCGCGCCGAGGACCGCCGCGAACCTCTTGTCGAAGCCGAGCGCGCGCGCGACGACGAACGCGACCGTGAAGCCCACGGCCACGATGATGACCGCCTCGAGGAACCCCCAGACTCCTCCCTGCACGATGATCGTGAAGGGCAGGCTCGCGCCGAGCAGAACGATGCCGGTCTTGATGAAGAACTCCGTCTGCCCGGAGGCGTCGGCGAACCAGCTCGGCAGGCGGAAGAGATTGCCGAAAATGAGCCCGATCACGAGCGCCCAGAAGGGATACTCAAGGCCGTAGTGCTTGATCGTCTCCTGACTCGAGATGACGAGGACGACAAACGATACGACGAAGAGGATGGTAAAGGCGGGAACGTAGCGACTGAGCCGCGCGCCGGTCGCCGCGGCGCCGAGACCCGTGACGACGAGCAGGACCGCGTAGACCCCGACGAACGAGGGCCATGCGCTCTGGAGCGTTCCGAGAAGCGGCTTCTGCGGCCACGTCTGGGGAACGGCGCTCTTGAAGAAGTCGAGCGGAGCGCGAGCGAGCGCGAAGGCGACGATTGCGGCGGCGACGAGGAGCAGGCCGATGGAGACGGCCCACCAGTCCTGCCTGCCCGAGATGTGCGATGTCGACGACATAGGAACCTCCTTTCCTGAAAGAGCCGGTTCGCTCGTGAGCGGGATCGGACGAGCCCGATCCTGTCCGGCGGAAGCTGTGGGCGAGCCCTCCGCACGCTCGCGCCGGACTCCGCGTCCCCAAGCGCCCGAATCTATATTAAGTCACGTGAGATAGTAATGTATCTGGCACGTATGTCAACTAGGCGTCGGGCCTTGCGGAATTTTCGATTCCCTTACGCCCGGATGAACTCCGCCACCCCGGGTATGCTCCGAAGCAGCGTGAGATCTCGCTCGCTCGGCAGCACCGGCCGGTCGCGCGGGCGCGGCACGACGCAGAGAAAGCCGAGCGCTTGGCCGTCCGTCGCGCGAAACTGGTGCCAGTCGTTTCCCTGAACGACGGCGACGTCGCGCTCTTCGATCTCCTCCACGCGGTCCTTGATGAGCACCTCGCCGCTCCCGCGCGTGACATAGACGACGTGGGGGTGCTCGTGGCGCTCGAGGGTCGTGTGCCCGCCCGCTTCGATCTCAAAATAGCGCACCTCGAAGGGGAGGTCGCCCGCGCCCTCCGACACAACCTGCCGAGTAACGCCCTTGAAGAGGTTTCCGTCCTCCTTGTACGCCCGTACCGGAACGCCGGTCCAGCGGAAGGGCTCCGCGTGCTTCACCACCATCCCTGCTCTCCTCCCTTGTCCGGGAACTTCAACGATTTCTCTCTTCCCTCTTGACACGTTTGTCCCGTCCTCGATACTTTACTAACTCAAGTTAGTTAGTGAAGTATAGCGTGGTCGGCGCGTCCACGCAAGCGGCGCGCGGCAAAAGGAGGGATAGCGGGTGGCTTCGTATACCTTGAGCGGTTCGCGGTTCACGGCCTGCTACCTCCTCGAGGGCGACCGGAAGGAGGCCGCGCGGAAAGCGAGCGACATCTGCTACGAGCAGACGGTGGAGTTTCCGAAGGACCTCCTGCCCGCGGACCCGATTCGCGACGCGATCGTCGGCCGCATCGAGCGGCTCGACGAGGTTTCGGCGACGGCGTTCCGCGCCGAGATCAGCTTTGCGGTGGAAACGACCGCCC
>JASHNV010000017.1 GCA_030041455.1 Spirochaetia bacterium | reverse complement strand
GGGGTAGTGTTCGCGGCTGAGGATCTCACAAAACGCCCTGATTGGCAACCCCATGACGTTGCTCGGGGAGCCGACGATCCCCTCGACGAGCGACTCGCCCTTCTCCTGGATGCGATAGCCCCCCGCCGCGTCGCGCCACTCGCCGGTGTCGAGGTACCATGCGATCTCCTCGCTCGTGAGGCGCGCGAAGCGCACCTCGGTGGACGCCGAGCCCGTCGCCACGGCCTTCGCGCGCGGATTGTACAGCGCGAGCCCCGTGACCACGCGGTGGACCCGGCCCGAGAACGCGAGGAGGAGCGTCCGCGCCTCCTCCCTAGACTCAGGCTTGCCCACGACGCGGCCGCCGAGGTCGACGACCGTGTCGGCCGCGAGCGCCCAGTCGGTCGGTTCGCCTTCGATGGAGTCAAGGTAGGCGCGCAATTTCGCCTCCGCGAGGCCGACCGACGCCGCCTCGGCGGGGACCCCCGGCTTGAGGTCTTCCAGGATCCCGGCGGGCGCGATCCTGTGGGGAATGCCGAGCCGATCGAGGATGGCCTTTCTGCGCGGCGACGCCGAGACGAGAACGATCGTCGGCAGGGCGGGGGATCGGATCGCCGGATCGGGGGTCATCTCGGAAAAGCGCTCTTTAGAGCGAGCGGAACAGGAGCACCGCTCCCGCGATTCCGAGGAAGCTGCCGGGATTCACCCGGAAGAAGAACGAGATCACGCCGATGTCGAATCCGATCGGTCGGGTGCTCAGGGAGATCGGGAAGCCCGCCTCCGAAAGAATGCGCTCGACGATATCCCACGCGAGCGTTCCGATGAGGAGCCCCAGGAAGACGATCACGACCAGCGGCGCGAGATTCTTCCTGATCAGCTTCATGGGGCCATTGTACGATCGACGTGAGCGGTGTCAAGGAGAAAGTCGCCGACTCCGTGTCCGCCCGAGCATCGATGTTGACATCGGGTACGCGGCGATGTAGCCTAGAACGAAAGGGCAATTAGCTCAGTTGGATAGAGCGCTAGCCTCCGAAGCTAGAGGTCGTGGGTTCGAATCCCGCATTGCTCAGTCGGCAAGTCCATGCGCCGCATAGACTTGCGGGTGGTCCGGAAGAGGTCGTCTGGACGCTCGAAGCCGCACTGGCCTCCATATTGGACTACTTGCGCACGGCGCGGGGGACGAGGGCATGTGCATATACGCCGAGGACCTCAGGATCTTCAAGCGACAAGGCTCCGACTATTACTCCTTTTCCCTGAGCGGCTGGCCGCGAGGCAGGCGGAAGTCGACCTATACAACGAGCCGAACCCAGGCCATGAAGGTCGCAACCGCGGCGATAGTAAGGGAAGACCAGGAGCTTTCTGGCGCGACGCTGCGAGAGGTTGCGGCGGACTACTACCTCTGGGACCGATGCCCGCACATCCGCCGGCTCCGGGACGAGAACAAGCTGATCTCGCGTCTCCGCGCGCAGAGCAGCCGCCGCGCCCTCGAGCTCTACGTCTTCACGGATCGGATCGCTGACCTTCCCTTTCTCGACATCAAGCCTGGCGACTGCGTCGATTTCCGCTCGCGCCTCCGCGCTCAGACCGGTAAATCGAAGGGGAAGCTCAGTCCCGATCGGATCAACCGCGTTATCACGATTCTCCACACCGTCTACCAGGAGGAGATTGCAAGGCGAGGCTGGATCCAAGTTCCGTATAACCCTTTCGACGGCCTCGGCAAGATTCACCACGACGCCGCGCGTCCTGGGATCTTTACCCGAGAGGAGCTCGCCTCCTTTTTTCCGCCGGAATCGCTCGGTCAATGGGCCGACCGATGCGACTACACCTCGTTTCTCCTTGCGGCCACCGCCGGCATGAGACGCGGGGAAGTGCTCGGCCTCCGTCGGCGATCAATCGATTTCATCCGGCGCGCCACCCGGGTCCAGGGGTCCTGGCATCGCGGCGAGAGCGAGCTGGGAGAGGTCAAGTGGGGCGGCCGCCGTACCGTACCGGTTCCCCGCCGGACGATCGACGCGCTTGGGGATTTCCGCGTCGACTCAGCCTTTGCGCGCGACGAAGACCTTGTCTTCTCCGACCGTGATGGCTGCCCTCTCGGCGGAACCTGGTGGCGACAGAGGTTCATTCGGTTCTGCAAAAGAAGGGCACTGACTACGTCGGGCGGAACCTCAGGCCGCATAGTTTCCGCCACACTCTTACGACCTTTCTCACCGAAGTGCTTCAAAATCAGGGACTGGATCCGGCCCTCCTCAACAAGTCGCTCGGTGGGTGGACCAATAGTCGAACCCGCGAAGGCTCCACGCACCGCGAGGACCTCGTCCTCGATGCACAAACGACTGCGGTCTCCGAACTTTTGGGCGTGCCCGCGAAGTCCATCTAGGAGCTTGCCTAACCATGACTTCCCCCGCACTCATGCTCGATTATGATTCTTGTGTTCGGCCCCGGATCTCGGGGTCCGTTGAGAAGAGGATGCAGTTGTGATGCAAGCACTCTCTGAAACCGCTATTCACCTAGCGCAGCTCCTGTGGTCGATAGCCTCATCGCCGATTTTCTCGGGAGTTTTCGACATTCTCGTGATTTTCTTTGGGATCTACTCCATCTTGCGGAGTCGCCGCCTCAAGGCGCGTCGCGAGTCATTCAAGGCCTTTCGTGGTCTCACTGCCGTCTACCAACGCGCTCCTGAAGGGTATGTGGCCATGATCGAAGAGCTGCCTGATATCAAGACGCACGGCCGCACTATCGAAGAGGCGAGACGAAGGCTCAGTGAGGTCATTCAAGTCGTGCTCGAGGCCAACCGAGCGCGGGTAGAGGAGTCTATCGTGGCGAAAGATGCGATCCGAGAGCCGCTCGTAGTCGACCTGTTCAAGAC